>NZ_JBXQQB010000039.1:19845-74005 GCF_057220535.1 Kitasatospora sp. NEAU-CNBT7
GAACAAAAAGGATGAACCCCCCCAACACACGAAGGGGGGGGGGGGGGGGTTTCCCCCCCCCCCCCCCCCCCCGCCTCCTGGGTTGCGCTACGCCGCGCGGATCCGCGCCGCGGCCGTGCGGTCGAGCAGCCACAGCGTGCGCTCGGTGCCGTACGCGCCGGAGGCCGGCGCCTGCACCTCGCCCGGGCCGGACAGCGCGAGCGCCACCGCGTCCGCCTTGTCCTCGCCCGCCGCCAGCAGCCAGACCTCACGCGCCGCCCGGATCGCCGGGAGGGTGAGCGAGATCCGCACCGGCGGCGGCTTCGGCGAGCCCCGTACGCCGATCACGGTCAGGTCGGTCTCCCGCACGCCCGGGTGCTCCGGGAAGAGCGAGGCGACATGGGTGTCGGGGCCGACCCCGAGCAGCAGCACGTCGAAGGCCGGGACGGCGAGGCCGCTGCCCCCGCCGGCCGCCTTCGCCAGCTCCTCGGCGTACCGCGCGGCGGCGGCCTCCACGTCGGAGCCGTCGACGCCGTCCGAGGCCGGCATCTCGTGCACCCGGGCCGGGTCCAGCGGCAGCTGCGCCAGCAGCTCGGCCCGGGCCTGGACCGCGTTGCGGTCCGGGTCGGCGGCCGGGACGAAACGCTCGTCGCCCCACCACAGGTCGACCAGCGCCCAGTCGACCGCGTCGCGCGCCGGGGAGGCGGCGACGGCGGCCAGCAGGGCGTTGCCGTTGCGGCCGCCGGTGAGCACCACCGAGGCGGTGCCGCGGGCGGCCTGGGCGTCCACGATCCGGGTGATCAGCCGGGCCGCGGTCGCCTGGGCCATCAGCTCCTTGTCGTGGTGCACGACGAGCTGCGGGGCGCCCCCGGTCACGATCCGCTCCGCTTGCGCGTGGCGGCCTTCTTCGCGGTCGCCTTCCCCGAAGCCGGCTTCGCGGCCGGCCCGGCCGCGGACTTCTTCGCCGCCGCCTTGCCGGTACCGCCCCGGGGGGCGTCCGCCGCCGCGGCCGGCTGCTCGGCCGGCGGCACCTTGGCGGTCACCCGCGCCGGCGCCGCCACCGCGGCGGCCACCGGCTCGGCCGGCGCCTTCGCGGCGGACGGCTCGCGCAGCCGGTCGACCGGCGTGCGGACGGCCGCCGCGTAGATGTCGTCCGGGTCGAGCCGGCGCAGCTCCTCCGCGATCAGCTCGGCGGTGTCCCGCCGCTTGAGCGCGACCATCCGGTCCGGCGCGCCGGGCATGGCCAGCGTGCCGAGCAGCCCGTCCGGCCGGTCCAGCGTGATGTCGCCGTCCTTGGCCCGCAGCCGGACCGCGGTGATGCCGGGTCCGGCCGTGACGACCCGCTCCACCGGGACCCGCAGCCGGGTGGTGAGCCACAGGCCGAGCAGTTCCACGCTGGGGTTGTAGGACTCGCCCTCGACCACCGCGGAGGTGATCGTGGCGGGCCGCTGGTCCAGCGCGGCGGCCAGCATCGAGCGCCAGCCGGTGATCCGGGTCCAGGCCAGGTCGGTGTCGCCGGGGGTGTAGCTGTCGGCCCGCTGGGCGAGCTGGTCGACCGGCGACTCGGCGGTGACCGCGTCGGTGATCCGGCGCTGGGCGAGCGCGCCGAGCGGGTCCTGGGCCGGGTTCTTCGGTGCGTTCTCCGGCCACCAGACCACCACGGGGGCGTCCGGGAGCAGCAGCGGCAGCACCACCGACTGGGCGTGCGAGACCAGTTCGCCGTGCATCCGCAGGATGACGGTCTCGCCGGAGCCGGCGTCGGTGCCGACCAGCACCTCGGCGTCCAGCCGGGTCTCGGCCCGGGCCCGGGGCGAGCGTCCGGCGCGCCGGATGACCGCCAGGATCCGCGAGGGGTGCTCGCGGGAGGCGTCGTTGGCGGCCTTGAGCGCGTCGTAGGCGCTGCCCTCGTCGGTGACGATGACGAGGGTGAGCACCATGCCGGCGGCGGTGGAGCCGCTGGCCCGGCGGGCGTCCATCAACGCAGCGTTGATCTTGCTGGACGTGGTGTTCGTCAGGTCGATCTTCATGGCCGCCGCCAGCTCCTGCCGTCTCGTGCGAGCATCTCGTCCGCCTCGGCCGGCCCCCAGGCCCCCGCGGGGTACTGCGCGGGCTTGCCGTGGGTGTCCCAGTAGTTCTCGATCGGATCGAGGATCCCCCAGGAGAGCTCGACCTCCTGGTGGCGCGGGAACAGGTTGGCGTCGCCGAGCAGCACGTCGAGGATGAGCCGCTCGTACGCCTCCGGGCTGGACTCGGTGAAGGACTCGCCGTAGGCGAAGTCCATCGTGACGTCCCGGACCTCGAAGGAGGTGCCCGGCACCTTGGAGCCGAACCGCACCGTGACGCCCTCGTCCGGCTGCACCCGGATCACCAGGGCGTTCTGCCCCAGCTCCTCGGTGGCGTAGGAGTCGAACGGCAGGTACGGGGCGCGCTGGAAGACCACCGCGATCTCGGTGACCCGGCGGCCCAGCCGCTTGCCGGTGCGCAGGTAGAACGGGACGCCCGCCCAGCGGCGGTTGTTGATCTCCAGCTTGATGGCGGCGTAGGTGTCGGTCTTGGACGCGGGGTTGATCCCGTCCTCCTCCAGGTAGCCGACCACCTCCTCGCCGCCCTGCCAGCCGGCCGTGTACTGGCCGCGCACGGTGTGCTTGCCGAGGTCCTCGGGGAGCTGGACGGCGCTGAGCACCTTGAGCTTCTCGGCGACCAGGGCCTTGGGGTGGAACGAGGCCGGCTCCTCGATGGCGGTCAGCGCCATCAGCTGGAGCAGGTGGTTCTGGATGACGTCCCGGGCCGAGCCGATGCCGTCGTAGTAGCCGGCCCGGCCGCCGATCCCGATGTCCTCGGCCATGGTGATCTGCACGTGGTCGACGTACGACCGGTTCCAGATCGGCTCGAACATGGTGTTGGCGAAGCGGAGCGCCAGGATGTTCTGGACGGTCTCCTTGCCCAGGTAGTGGTCGATCCGGAAGACCTCGTCCCGGGGGAAGACCTCGTGGACGATCCGGTTCAGCTCCTGCGCGGTCTCCAGGTTGTGGCCGAACGGCTTCTCGATCACCGCGCGGCGCCAGGAGCCGGCCGGCGGGTCCGCCAGGCCGTGCTTCTTCAGCTGCTGCACCACGACCGGGAAGGCCTTCGGCGGCACCGACAGGTAGAAGGCGAAGTTGCCGCCGGTGCCCTGCGCCTCGTCGAGGTCCTCGATGGTCTTGCGCAGGTTGTCGAAGGCCTCGTCGTCCTCGAAGGTGCCCTGGACGAACCGCATGCCCTTGGCGAGCTGCTGCCAGACCTCCTCGCGGAAGGGGGTCCTGGCGTGCTGCTTGACCGCGTCGTGGACCACCTTGGCGAAGTCCTCGTCCTCCCACTCCCGCCGGGCGAAGCCGACCAGCGAGAAGCCCGGGGGCAGCAGGCCGCGGTTGGCCAGGTCGTAGATGGCCGGCATCAGCTTCTTGCGCGACAGGTCACCCGTCACGCCGAAGATCACCAGGCCGGACGGCCCGGCGATCCGCGGCAGCCGGCGGTCGGCGGGGTCACGCAGCGGGTTGACGGGGGCGAGCAGGGGTTCGCCCTGGTCCGCCTCCGCCCCCTCGACATCCGGGTACGGCTGTGTGTTGCTCACGTGGTGGGCTCCGCTTCCAGTGCGATGGCGGTGAGCGGGGTCACTTCTCGTCGGCGAACGAGGCGAGCGACGCCGTGACGGTGTCGAGCAGTTCGTTCCAGGAGACCGCGAACTTCTCGACGCCCTCGTCCTCCAGCACCTGGACGACGTCGTCGTAGTCGACGCCGGCGGCGGCGATGGCGTCCATCACGGCCTTGGCGTCGGCGTAGTTGACGGTGATGGTGTCACCGGTGACCACGCCGTGGTCGTCGGTGGCGTCCAGGGTGGCCTCGGGCATGGTGTTGACGGTGCCCGGGGCGACCAGCTCGGTGACGTACAGGGTGTCCGGCAGGGCCGGGTCCTTGACGCCGGTGGAGGCCCACAGCGGGCGCTGCGGCTTGGCGCCGGCGGCCTCCAGGGCCTTCCAGCGGTCGGAGGAGAAGACCTCCTCGTACGCCTGGTAGGCGAGCCGGGCGTTGGCCAGCGCGGCCTTGGAGCGCAGCTCCTTGGCGTCGCCGCCGATCTTCTCCAGGCGCTTGTCGATCTCGGTGTCGACGCGGGAGACGAAGAACGAGGCGACGGACTCGATCGAGGACAGGTCCAGGCCGGCCGACTTGGCCTGCTCCAGACCGGCCAGGTAGGCGTCCATCACCGCGCGGTAGCGCTCCAGCGAGAAGATCAGCGTGACGTTGACGCTGATGCCCTTGGCGAGGACCGCGGTGATGGCGGGCAGGCCGGCCTTGGTGGCGGGGATCTTGATGAACACGTTCGGGCGGTCCACCAGCCACCACAGCTGCTTGGCCTCGGCCACGGTCGCCGCGGTCTCGTGGGCCAGGCGCGGGTCGACCTCGATGGAGACCCGGCCGTCGCGGCCGTTGGAGGCGTCGTAGACCGGGCGCAGCACGTCGGCGGCGTCGCGGACGTCGCTGGTGGTGATCATGCGGACGGCCTCGTCCGTGGTGACCTTGCGGACGGCGAGGTCCCGGAGCTGGCCCTGGTAGGCGGCGCTGCCGCCGCCGATGGCCTTCTGGAAGATGGTCGGGTTGGTGGTGACCCCCACGACGTGCTTGCTCTGCACCAGCTCGGCCAGGTTCCCGCTGTTCAGCCGGTCGCGGCTGAGGTCGTCCAGCCAGATCGCCACGCCTTCGTCGGTGAGGCGCTTCAGTGCGTCGGTCATGGTGCTCAGTCCTCTTCTTCTTTTCGACTTCGTTCGTCTGCTGTGGGGTCGTCAGACGGGCCGGGGTACCCGCTGTGCGGTCGGGTACCCCGGCCCCGGCGGCGTTATCGGGAGACGGCCTCGACCGTGCGCAGCGAGGCGCGGGCCGCGCCCGCGACGGCTTCGGCGGTCAGGCCGAACTCCTGGAACAGCACCTTGTAGTCGGCGGAGGCGCCGAAGTGCTCCAGGCTGACGATCCGGCCGGCGTCGCCGACCAGCTCGCGCCAGCCCTGGGCGATGCCGGCCTCGACCGAGACGCGGGCGCGCACGTTGGGCGGCAGCACGGTGTCGCGGTAGGCCTGGTCCTGCTCGTTGAACCACTCGATCGACGGCATCGACACCACCCGGGTCGGGATGCCGTCGGCCTCCAGGGCCTCGCGGGCCTGGACGGCCAGCTGGACCTCGGAGCCGGTGCCGATCAGGATCACCTTCGGCGCCGCGCCGGAGGCCTCGGCCAGCACGTAGCCGCCCTTGGCGGTGCCCTCGGCGGAGGCGAACACCTCGCGGTCGAAGGTGGGCACGTTCTGGCGGGTGAGCGCCAGGCCGACCGGGCCGGGGTGGCTGGTGTGCCGCTCCAGCACGGTGCGCCAGGCGACCGCGGTCTCGTTGGCGTCGGCCGGGCGGACCATGGACAGGCCCGGGATGGCCCGCAGCGCGGCCAGGTGCTCGACCGGCTGGTGGGTCGGGCCGTCCTCGCCGAGGCCGATCGAGTCGTGCGTCCAGACGTAGGTGACCGGCAGCTTCATCAGGGCGGCCAGGCGCACGGACGGGCGCATGTAGTCGGCGAAGACCAGGAAGGTGCCGCCGAAGACGCGGGTGCGGCCGTGCAGCGCGATGCCGTTCATGGTGGAGCCCATGGCGTGCTCGCGGATGCCGAAGTGGATGGTGCGGCCGTAGGGGCTCGCGGACTTCAGCGGGTTGCCCTCGGGGAGGAAGGAGCTCTCCTCGTCGATTGTGGTGAGGTTGGACTCCGCGAGGTCGGCCGAGCCGCCCCACAGCTCCGGGATCACCGCGCCGAGCGCCTTGAGGGTCTCGCCGGACGCCTTGCGGGTGGCGACCTCCTTGCCCGCGGGGAAGGAGGGGACGGCCTTCTCCCAGCCGGCCGGCAGCTCGCCGACCTGGATCCGGTCGAAGTCGGCGGCGCGCTGCGGGTTGGCGGCGTGCCAGGCGTGGAAGCCCTGCTCCCACTCGGTGCGGGCGGCCTTGCCGCGCTGGATGACCTCGCGGGCGTGGTCGAGGACGGCCTCGGAGACCTCGAAGGTCTTCTCCGGCGAGAAGCCGAGGACCTTCTTGGTGGCGGCGATCTCGGCGTCGCCGAGCGCGGAGCCGTGCGCCTTGGCGGTGTTCTGGGCGTCCGGGGCCGGCCAGGCGATGATCGTGCGCATCGCGATGATCGACGGGCGCGAGGTCTCGGCCTTGGCGGCCTCGAGCGCCTCGGCGAGCGCGAAGACGTCGATGTCGCCGTCGGACTTGGGGGTGATCCGCTGCACGTGCCAGCCGTAGGCCTCGTAGCGGGCCAGCACGTCCTCGGAGAAGGCGGTCGCGGTGTCGCCCTCGATCGAGATGTGGTTGTCGTCGTAGAGCGCGACCAGGTTGCCCAGCTTCTGGTGGCCGGCCAGCGAGGACGCCTCGGCGGAGATGCCCTCCTCCAGGTCGCCGTCGGAGACGATGGCCCAGATGGTGTGGTCGAACGGCGAGGTGCCGGCCGGGGCCTCGGGGTCGAACAGGCCGCGCTCGTAGCGGGCCGCCATCGCCATGCCGACCGCGTTGCCGATGCCCTGGCCGAGCGGGCCGGTGGTGGTCTCCACGCCCGCGGTGTGGCCGTGCTCGGGGTGGCCCGGGGTGCGGCTGCCGGCGACCCGGAAGGCCTTCAGGTCGTCCAGCGACAGGCCGTACCCGGACAGGAAGAGCTGGGTGTAGAGCGTCAGCGAGGTGTGCCCCGGGGACAGCACGAAGCGGTCGCGGCCGACCCACGAGGGGTCGGTGGGGTCGTGGCGCAGGAACCGCTGGAAGATCACGTATGCCGCGGGGGCCAGCGACATCGCCGTGCCCGGGTGGCCGTTGCCAACCTTCTGCACGGCGTCCATGGCCAGGACCCGGGCGGTGTCCACAGCCCTCTGATCCAGTTCGGTCCACTCGAATACGTTCGGCGTCGTGCTCACCCTGACTCAGGGCTCCTTCCATAGTGAAGTGTGACCCCGTGAAGGGGACCGGGTCGGCCACGTCGCTGTGGACCAGACGTTTCGATGGTGCCGGTCACGGAGGGTTGATCCCGCTTCTGCGTGCGAGCCTACCGCCCTGGGGGCCCCTCACCCGGCGTGCTGGGAGCGGTGGGGATCCGGTGGGGGCGTCGCGCTCGGTCTCGTACCTGCGTCTTCGTCCTACCTTCACGGAAACTCCCCGGTCCCGCCCGTCCGAGGGGCAAGACGAGCGAGCCGTGAAATGCGGATAGAAGGGGCAAAACTCCTGTCCGGTCTGCGGTGATTCACCCGGCGGTGTGCGGTTCGGCTCGCCGGGGTACCCCGGGGCCGGTCGGGAGATATGGAGCGTCTAAGGTGGCGTGGTACGCGCAGAGCGGACGTATCGGCACCCACGGGTCCGGTGGGCGCCTGTGAAGGTTCATCGTGAGTTGGGGTGTTCGTGACCGCCGTCGAATCCCGCCCCGCCGGGGCGGTCGGAGCGACGCCTGCGCATCGGCCGTTCGGGGCCCGTGTCGGGGCCTTCGTCGCACTGACCAAGCCCCGGATCATCGAGCTGCTGCTGATCACCACCGTGCCGGTGATGTTCCTGGCGCAGCGCGGGGTGCCCGATCCGCTGCTGGTGCTGTGGGTGGTGGTCGGCGGCTACCTGTCGGCCGGTGGCGCCAATGCGCTCAACATGTACATCGACCGGGACATCGACGCGGTGATGAGCCGCACCGAGCGGCGCCCGCTGGTGACCGGGATGGTCTCGCCGCGTGAGGCGCTGGTGTTCGGCATCGCGCTGGCGGTCGGCTCGACCGTCTGGCTCGGCCTGCTGGTCAACCCGCTGGCCTCGGCGCTCGCGCTCGGTGCGCTGCTGTTCTACGTCTTCGTGTACACCCTCGGCCTGAAGCGCCGTACCGCGCAGAACATCGTCTGGGGCGGCATCGCCGGCTGCATGCCGGTGTTCGTCGGCTGGGCGGCGGTGACGAACTCGCTGTCCTGGTCGGCGCTGGTGCTCTTCCTGGTGATCTTCTTCTGGACGCCGCCGCACTACTGGCCGCTGTCGATGAAGGTCCGCGAGGACTACGCCCGGGCCGGGGTGCCGATGCTCCCGGTGATCAAGGGCAACCTGGCGGTGGCCCGGCAGATCGTGGCCTACTCCTGGATCATGGTGGCGGTCTCGCTGGCGCTGTGGCCGCTGGCCCACACCAGCTGGCTGTACCCGGTCTCGGCCGTCGTGCTGGGCGCGGCCTGGCTCAAGGAGGCGCACGGCCTGCACGCCCGGGCCAAGGCCGGCGTGGTCGGCGCCAAGCTCAAGGAGATGCGGCTGTTCCACTGGTCGATCACCTATCTGACCCTGCTGTTCGTGGTCATCGCGGTCGACCCCTTCGTCAAGTAGGCGGCCCGCACCGCGAAGGGCCCCGCCGGACTGCCGGCGGGGCCCTTCGCGCGTGGTGGGGCCGGGCTCAGCGCGGCGGCAGCGTGCTCGGGCCGACGTGGCCGTCGAGCCAGTCCTTGAGCGGCTGCGAGGCCCGCAGGAACGCGGTGATCCGCCGGTACGCCTCCGGGGTGCCCAGCCAGTCGGCGGGCTCCCACTCCTGCCAGGCCACCAGGCCCTTGTTGCGCAGCAGGTCGATCCGCGGGTGGTCCTTGGGGTAGCCGCGCGGTGCGGTCTTCAGCGGGTCGCGGCCGGTGACCCGCGGGCCGGCCTTCTCCACCCGGGCGATCACCCGTTCCAGCTCGCCGCCGGTGACGTCCTCGGCGACGGCCGCGCGGTAGCGCGCCAGCTGGTCGGAGGCCAGCTGGTACATGCCGTTGCCGCAGGCCAGGCCGTCGGCGGAGAGCTGGATGTAGCCGCCGGCCGTCAGGTAGCCGCCGATGTGGGTCTTGTACGGCGCCTTGTCGGCGCTGAACCGGACGTCCCGGTTGGGCCGGAAGATCTTGCCGGGCCCGAACTCCGGCTCCAGCTGCTCCAGCAGCTCGGCCATCGGCTCGCGCACCGCGCGCTCGTACCGCTCCTTGTGGGCGTTCCAGTAGGCCTTCGAGTTGTCGGCCTCCAGCCGCTCGTAGAACTCCAGTGCCTCGTCCTGCCAGCCTTCGAAAGTCACCGGACCAGGCTATCGGCGCACCGTGTGGTCCGCCGCACACCGCGCTCCCGTCGCCAGTGCGGCTACCGATCGGTAGCATGCGGGCATGACCAGCGCAGAGAACGCCACCACCGCCGCGCCCGACGCCCGCGCCGAGCGGCGGGCCAAGCGCATCGCCAAGCACCTCACCCGCTTCGCCGCCCAGCACGGCGGCAGCGCCGACGGCGTCGTCGAGTACGTCGGCCGCACGGCCACCCGGATCGTCGTGGTCGGCGCGGACGGCGCCTGGGGCGACCAGGTCGCCCCCACCCACGCCGTCGGCCTCCGGGCGGCCGAACTGGCCGGCCTGGCGCTGCACGACGACTTCGAGGGCGAGCTCGGCCTCAAGGTGCGCACCGGTGCCTACGAGTGGAAGCGGATGGCCGGCCTCCAGCTCGGCGGCTGACCGGACGCGCGA
This sequence comes from Kitasatospora sp. NEAU-CNBT7, assembly GCF_057220535.1. NCBI lineage: Bacteria > Bacillati > Actinomycetota > Actinomycetes > Kitasatosporales > Streptomycetaceae > Kitasatospora > Kitasatospora sp. NEAU-CNBT7. The sequence continues at coordinate 29,357 of NZ_JBXQQB010000039.1, forward strand.
AGGGCCCCGAGCGGATGCTCGGGGCCCTTCGCCGTACGCCGGGACCGGGTCAGACCGAGGCGGCCTGCGGGGCCGGTACGGGGGCCGCCGCGGCGCTCCCGCCGTCCGCGCGGGTGCGCAGCGCGAGCGGGATCCGCAGGGCGGCCATCCAGGTCAGCGCGGCGCCCAGCATGTGCACCCCGACCATCAGTTCGGGGGCGTCGGTGAAGTACTGGACGAAGCCCAGCAGGCCCTGCAGCAGCAGGACCGCCATCAGGTCGCGGACCCGCGCGCGGGCGGCCGGCGGCGCCTTGACGGCGGCGAAGACGAAGATCACCGCGATGGTCAGGCCGACCGCGACGAAGGCCAGGTCGGCGTGGGCCTGGGCGAGCCGGTCGTAGTCCAGCGAGATCCGCCGGACCGGCTCGGCCATCGTCCCGGAGGAGCCCGGGTGGTGGCCCGCACCGGTCACCAGGGTGCCGGCCAGCACCAGCAGGCCGACCACCAGCACCAGCACCTTCGCCAGCCGCAGGATCGGTTCGGCGACCAGCGGCCGCGGCGCGCCGTCGCCCTCCTTCGACCGTTCCCACATCAGCACCGACACCCAGACCAGCGCCATCGCCGCCACCATGTGCAGCGCGACCACGTACGGGTTGAGGTGCGTCAGCACGGTGATGCCGCCGATCACGGCGTTGCTCACCACCAGCCAGAACTGCGCCCAGCCCAGCCGGGTCAGGCCGCGCCGCCAGGTGGCCGCGCAGCGGGCCGCCAGGGTGGCCCAGGCGATGGCCCCGCACAGCACGTAGGTGAGCATCCGGTTGGTGAACTCGATGACCCCATGCAGGCCCAGCTCGGGCGTCGGGGTCAGGCTCTCGCCGGTGCAGCGGGGCCAGGTGGTGCAGCCGAGGCCGGAGGCGGTGAGCCGGACGGCGCCGCCGGTCACCACGATGACCACGCTCATCACCAGCGCGGCCAGCGCCGCCCGCCGGACGGTCTCGGCGGACGGGTGCCAGCGGTCGGCGAGGAGGGAGGAGGGGGTACGCACCCGTTCATCCTAGGTGCGCTTACGGCCGATCTTGGGGCGGGGCGGGCGTCGGCGGGAGCAGTACCGCAAAACGGACTCCCGGCGCGGATCGGACATCGGCCCGGTCGGAGCCGGCGGCCGGTCGGCGGCCGGGAATCGTGCCCGATCTTCCATGATTCATTTCCGGTTCGGCCCGGTTCTGTCCGAGGTCTATCCGAAAGGACATCGGGTGTGGTGAGGTCGGCGCACGATTCTGGCCACTCGGCTGAAATGAGGAACAGAGCATGGCAGGGCAGCGACGGATATCCGGCGGCCTGGTCGCCGCGGCGGCCGGTATCGGCCTGGTGGCACCGCTGGTGCTGGCGGGCACCGCCTCGGCACACACCAGCAGGACGGGCATCACCTGCGACAAGGTCACCGTCGATCTGACGGCCTACAACGCGAAGAGCAACAACACCGTCACCCTGGTCATCGGCGCCGACACGGTGCTCGACAAGGTGGCCTTCGGCGGCTCCTTCCAGCAGGAGTTCAAGGTGGCGGCGCACACCGCCGACGTCACCGCGACCCTGACCGTCCGGACCGACGAGGACAAGGACGGCAAGAAGGGCTGGAGCTTCACCAAGCAACTGGTCGCGCACGAGTGCCCGGTGTCCCCCTCGACCCCGCCCAGCACTCCGCCGAGCACCCCGCCCAGCACCCCGCCGACCGGTCAGTCGTCGACGCCGAGCACCTCGACGCCGCCGACCGGCACCCCTCGCACGACCCCCGCGGGCACCCCGAGCGCCTCCCCGACCGGGCCGCAGCTGGCCTCGACCGGCGGCGGCAGCAACGCGGGCGTCCTCGCGGCCGCCGGCGTCGGCGTGATCGCCGTCGGCGGCGGCGTCCTGTTCGCGCTCCGCCGCCGTCCGTCGCGCCGTCACTGACGCGACGTCACTCCCAGCGGAAGAACCGGCCGGCTGCGCCCAGCCCCAGGACGGCCCAGGCGGACAGGATCCCCAGATCCGTCCAGGGCACCGAGCCCCCGTACTGGAGGACTGAGCGCAGCCCGTCGGACAGCGCGCTGATCGGCAGCAGTTCCAGCACCGGCCGCACCGCCGACGGGAACTTCGACAGCGGCACCACCACCCCGCCGGCCAGCAGCAGCAGGACGAACACCAGGTTGGCGGCGGCCAGCGTGGCCTCCGCGCGCAGCGTGCCGGCCATCAGCAGGCCGAGGCCGGAGAAGGCCGCGGTGCCGAGCGCCAGCAGGGCCAGTACCCCGAGCGGGTTGCCGTGCGGGGACCAGCCGAGCGCCAGCGCGACCGCCGACAGCAGCAGCACCTGCAGCACCTCGGTCACCAGCACGCAGCCGGTCTTCGCGGTGAGCAGCGCCCAGCGCGGCAGCGGGGTCGAGCCCAGCCGCTTGAGCACGCCGTAGCGGCGCTCGAAGCCGGTGGCGATGGCCTGGCCGGTGAACGCGGTGGACAGCACGGCGAGCGCCAGCAGCCCGGGGGCGAGGAAGTCGACCCGCTTCCCGGGGCCCTCCGCGGCGACCACGTCGACGGCGCTGAACAGCACCAGCAGCACGGTCGGGATGATCACGGTCAGCAGCAGCTGCTCGCCGTTGCGCAGCAGCATCCGGGTCTCCAGCGCGGTCTGCGCCAGCAGCATCCGGCCGACCGGGGCGCCGCCCGGCCGCGGTTCGTACGTGGTCACGAGCGCAGCTCCCGTCCGGTCAGCTCCAGGAAGACGTCCTCGAGGCTGCGCCGCCCGACGGCCAGCCGCTCCGGCATCACACCGGCCTCGGCGCACCAGGCCGTGACGGTGGCCAGCAGCCGGGGGTCCACCGGCGCCTGGACGCGGTAGCTGCCCGGGACCGGCTCGCTCGCGTCGGCGCCGTCGGGCAGCACCTTGCGCAGGCCGGAGAGGTCGAGTCCGGGCGGGCCGTCGAAGCGCAGGGTGCTCTCGGCGCCGCCGCGGCAGAGCTCCTCGGGGCTGCCCGCGGCGATCACCCGGCCGTGGTCGACGACGGCGACCGCGTCGGCGAGCTGCTCGGCCTCGTCCATGTGATGGGTGGTCACCACCACGGTGACGCCGTCCCGGCGCAGTTCGCGCACCAGCTCCCAGGTGGCGCGCCGGGCCTGCGGGTCGAGGCCGGCGGTGGGCTCGTCCAGGAAGACCAGCTCGGGGCGGCCGACCACGGCCATCGCGAGCGCGAGGCGCTGCTGCTGGCCGCCGGAGAGCCGGCGGTAGGCGGTGCGGCCGCAGGAGCCGAGGCCGAGCCGTTCGACCAGCGGGGCGACCGGGAGCGGGTCGGCGTACAGCTTGGCGGTGTGCTTCAGCATCTCGACGGCGCGCGCGCCGGCGTACACGCCGCCCGACTGGAGCATCACGCCGATCCGCGGCCGCAGCCGGGCGGCGTCGGCGACCGGGTCGAGGCCGAGCACCCGCACGGTGCCGGCGTCGGCGCGGCGGTAGCCCTCGCAGATCTCGACGGTGGTGGTCTTGCCGGCTCCGTTGGGGCCGAGCACGGCGGTGACCGTGCCGCGGGGGATGGCCAGGTCGAGGCCGTTCACGGCGATCTTGTCGCCGTACCGTTTGACCAGCCCGGCCACCTCGACGGCGGGTTCGTAGCGCATACCGGGGAGTCTAAGAGGGCGGCCCCGGGACCCGGTGCACCGCCCCGGAATGATCGAATTCCCAGGTCAGGTAAGGCTTACCTGCGTGATTGAAGCCACGGATGAGGCGTGGATCACGGCTTGTCGTTCCGGAAGGAATTACGCAACAATCGTGTTGTGAAATACATGCGCGAGCACGCCCAGGAGCCGGAGGCCGCCACGGCCGCCGGCGCCGCCGTGCCCGCGCCCGCGACGGAAGCCCTGGTGGACGGGCATCGGGCGACCCGGGACCGGGTCGCCCGCTCGATCCTCGACCACGGGCCCTCCTCCGCCGCGGACCTGGCCAGCCGCCTCGGGCTGACCGCCGCCGCCGTCCGCCGGCACCTGGACTCGCTGGCCGCCGCCGGCCTGGTGGAGTCCCGGGAGCAGCGGGTCTACGGCAGCCGCGGCCGGGGCCGTCCGGCCAAGGTGTTCGCCCTTACCGAGTGCGGCCGGGACGCCTTCTACCAGGCCTACGACCAGCTCGCCGCCGACGCGCTGCGCTGGATCTCGGACGCGGTGGGCGGCGGCGAGGCGGGCGAGGAGGCGGTCGCCGCCTTCGCCCGGGCCCGCTTCCTGAAGCAGGGCGAGCGGTACCAGCGGGCGCTGGCCGAGGCGGCGGACGGCATGCGTGCCGAGGCGCTCGCCGAGGCGCTGAGCGCCGACGGGTACGCTGCGACGGTGCGGCGGGTGCCCGCGGCGTCGGCGGCCAAGGCGCCGGTCGGCGCCCAGCTCTGCCAGCACCACTGCCCGGTGGCGCACATCGCCGAGCAGTTCCCGCAGCTGTGCGAGGCGGAGACCGAGGTCTTCTCCCGGCTGCTGGGCACCCATGTGCAAAGGCTGGCCACCATCGCCCACGGCGACGGGGTCTGCACGACCTATGTGCCGGCACCCGGTGCCGCACCGTCCTCCGCCCGTGGGCGGGGGCCCGGTGCCGTGCCGACTGTCGGTACGTCCCCCAACGAATCGGCTCGTCCGCGCGGAGGAACCTCGCATGACTGACATCGCACACCCGGAGCTCGAGGGCCTGGGCACCTACGAGTACGGCTGGTCGGACTCCGACGCCGCGGGTGCCACCGCCAAGCGCGGCCTCAGCGAGGACGTCGTCCGCGACATCTCGGCGAAGAAGTCCGAGTCCGAGTGGATGCTCAACCTGCGGCTCAAGGGTCTGAAGCTGTTCGGCAAGAAGCCCATGCCGACCTGGGGCTCGGACCTCACCGGCATCGACTTCGACAACATCAAGTACTTCGTGCGCTCGACCGAGAAGCAGGCCGAGTCCTGGGAGGACCTGCCCGCCGACATCAAGGCGACGTACGACAAGCTCGGCATCCCGGAGGCGGAGAAGCAGCGCCTGGTCGCCGGTGTCGCCGCGCAGTACGAGTCGGAGGTCGTCTACCACCAGATCCGCGAGGACCTGGAGGAGCAGGGCGTCATCTTCCTGGACACCGACACCGCGCTCAAGGAGCACCCGGAGCTCTTCAAGGAGTACTTCGGCACCGTCATCCCGGCCGGCGACAACAAGTTCGCCGCGCTGAACACGGCGGTGTGGTCCGGCGGTTCGTTCATCTACGTGCCGAAGGGCGTGCACGTCGACATCCCGCTGCAGGCCTACTTCCGGATCAACACCGAGAACATGGGCCAGTTCGAGCGGACGCTGATCATCGTCGACGAGGACGCCTACGTCCACTACGTCGAGGGCTGCACCGCCCCGATCTACTCCTCGGACTCGCTGCACAGCGCCGTGGTGGAGATCATCGTCAAGAAGGGCGGCCGCTGCCGCTACACGACCATCCAGAACTGGTCGAACAACGTCTACAACCTGGTCACCAAGCGCGCCGTGGCGTACGAGGGCGCGACCATGGAGTGGGTCGACGGCAACATCGGCTCCAAGGTGACCATGAAGTACCCGGCCGTGTACCTGATGGGCGAGCACGCCAAGGGCGAGACCCTGTCGATCGCCTTCGCGGGCGAGGGCCAGCACCAGGACGCCGGCGCCAAGATGGTGCACATGGCGCCGAACACCTCCTCCAACATCGTCTCCAAGTCGGTGGCGCGCGGCGGCGGCCGGACCTCGTACCGCGGTCTGATCGAGATCGGTGAGGGCTCCAAGGGCGCCAAGTCCAACGTGCTCTGCGACGCGCTGCTGGTCGACACCGTCTCCCGCTCGGACACCTACCCGTACGTGGACGTCCGCGAGGACGACGTGTCGATGGGCCACGAGGCGACCGTCTCCAAGGTCAGCGAGGACCAGCTCTTCTACCTGATGAGCCGCGGCATGACCGAGTTCGAGGCGATGGCGATGATCGTCCGCGGCTTCGTCGAGCCGATCGCGCGCGAGCTGCCGATGGAGTACGCGCTGGAGCTGAACCGGCTGATCGAGCTGCAGATGGAGGGCTCCGTCGGCTGACGCCCGGCCGCACGCAGTCCAACCCGCATCGTTAGGAAGAGAGCACCACGACAGCCATGGCTGACGTCAACACCCCCTCCGGCTCGACCACCGCCGGTTCCATCGAGGTCGGCACCGGCGGCGCGGGCGCGCAGCTGGCCGGCCCCGGCACCGGCCGCGCCACCGTCAAGCAGCCGATCGACGCCCGCGTCTCGGTCAAGCCCTCGTTCGACGTGAACGACTTCCCGGTGCCGCACGGCCGCGAGGAGGACTGGCGGTTCACCCCGCTGCACCGCCTCGGCGGGCTGCACGACGGCACCGCGGCCGAGGCCGTCCGCGGCGAGGACAAGATCGACCTCGGCCTGCCGCAGGGCGTCAGCGCCTCGCTGGTCGGCCGGGACGACGAGCGGATCGGGCGGGCCGGCAAGCCGGTCGACCGGGTCGCCGCGCAGGCGTTCAGCTCCTTCGAGCAGGCGCTGGTGGTCACCGTCCCGCAGGACACCCAGCTGACCGAGCCGGTCCGGATCGACGTGCACGGCGAGGGCGGGGTCGCCTTCGCCCACGTGGTGATCGACGTCAAGCCGTTCGCCGAGGCCGTCGTGGTGATCAACCACACCGGCACCGGCACCCGGGCCGCCAACGTCGAGCTGCTGGTCGGCGACGGCGCCAAGCTGACCTTCGTGTCGGTCCAGGACTGGGAGCGGGACGCGGTGCACGCCTCCCAGCACACCGCCCTGGTCGGCCGGGACGCCACCTTCAAGTCCGTGGTGGTCACCTTCGGCGGCGACCTGGTCCGGATCCACCCGCGGGTCTCCTACGCGGCCCCCGGCGGCGAGGCCGAGCTGTTCGGCCTGTACTTCGCCGACGCCGGCCAGCACCTGGAGCACCGGCTGGTCATCGACCACGACACCCCGCACTGCCGCTCCAACGTCGCCTACAAGGGCGCGCTGCAGGGCCAGGACGCGCACGCGGTCTGGGTCGGCGACGTGCTGATCCGGGCCGCCGCCGAGGGCACCGACACCTACGAGCTCAACCGCAACCTGGTGCTCACCGACGGCGCCCGGGTCGACTCGATCCCGAACCTGGAGATCGAGACCGGTGAGATTGCCGGCGCCGGCCACGCCTCGGCCACCGGCCGCTTCGACGACGAGCAGCTGTTCTACCTGCAGGCCCGCGGCATCCCGGCGGACGAGGCCCGCCGCCTGGTGGTGCGCGGCTTCTTCGCCGAGCTGGTCCAGCAGATCGGCGTCGCCGAGATCCAGGACCGCCTGATGGAGAAGATCGAGGCGGAGCTGGAAGAGACCGTCGCATGAGTTTCCTCCGCGCCTGCGCGCTGACCGACCTCGCCGAGGACGAGCCCAAGCGGGTCGACCTCAACGGCGTACCGGTCGCGCTGGTCCGCACCGAGGGCGAGGTGTACGCGATCAACGACACCTGCTCGCACGCCAACGTCTCGCTCTCCGAGGGCGAGGTCGAGGACTGCATGATCGAGTGCTGGCTGCACGGCTCCAGCTTCGACCTGCGGACCGGCAAGCCCTCGGGACTGCCCGCCACCAAGCCGGTCGCTGTCTACCCCGTAAAGATCGAAGGGGACGATGTGCTCGTCTCCGTCAACCAGGAGTCCTGAGTCCCCATGGCAACCCTTGAAATCCGCGACCTGCACGTCTCCGTCGAGGCCGAGAACGGCCCCCGCGAGATCCTCCGCGGCGTCGACCTGACCGTGAAGCAGGGCGAGACCCACGCGATCATGGGTCCGAACGGCTCCGGCAAGTCCACCCTGGCGTACTCGCTGGCCGGGCACCCGAAGTACACCGTCACCGGTGGCGAGGTGCTGCTGGACGGCGAGGACGTGCTGGCCATGTCGGTCGACGAGCGGGCCCGGGCCGGTGTCTTCCTGGCCATGCAGTACCCGGTCGAGGTGCCCGGCGTCTCGGTCTCCAACTTCCTGCGCACCGCCGCCACCGCCGTCCGCGGCGAGGCCCCCAAGCTGCGGCTGTGGGTCAAGGAGGTCAAGGAGGCGATGGCCGGTCTGCAGATGGACCCGTCGTTCGCCGAGCGCAACGTGAACGAGGGCTTCTCCGGCGGCGAGAAGAAGCGCCACGAGATCCTCCAGCTGGAGCTGCTCAAGCCGAAGATCGCGATCCTCGACGAGACCGACTCCGGCCTGGACGTCGACGCGCTGCGGGTGGTCTCCGAGGGCATCAACCGGGTCCGCGAGAGCGGCGAGGTCGGCACCCTGCTGGTCACCCACTACACCCGCATCCTGCGGTACATCAAGCCCGACCACGTGCACGTCTTCGCAGGCGGCCGGATCGTCGAGTCCGGCGGCGCCGAGCTGGCCGACAAGCTGGAGAACGAGGGCTACGAGTCCTACGTGAAGGGCGGCGCTTCCGAGTGACACCGCACCCCGGCTCGGCGCTGACCGGGCTCCTCGACACCGACGCGATCCGCAAGGACTTCCCCGTCCTGCAGCGGCTGCTGCACGACGACAAGCCCCTGGTGTACCTGGACAACGCGGCGACCTCGCAGAAGCCCCGCCAGGTGCTGGAGGCGCTGAACGCCTACTACGAGCGGCACAACGCCAACGTGCACCGCGGCGTGCACGTGCTGGCCGAGGAGGCCACGGCGCTGTACGAGGGCGCCCGCGACAAGGTCGCGGCGTTCGTCAACGCGCCGAGCCGGGACGAGGTGATCTTCACCAAGAACGCCTCGGAGTCGCTCAACCTGGTCGCCAACATGCTCGGCTGGGCCGACGAGCCGTACCGCGTGGACGCGGACTCGGAGATCGTCATCACCGAGATGGAGCACCACTCCAACATCGTGCCGTGGCAGCTGCTGGCGCAGCGCACCGGCGCGAAGCTGAAGTGGTTCGGGCTGACCGACGACGGCCGGCTCGACCTGTCGAACATCGACGAGCTGATCACCGAGAAGACGAAGATCGTCTCCTTCACGCTGGTCTCCAACCTGCTGGGCACGGTCAACCCGGTCGAGGCGATCGTCCGCAAGGCCCAGTCGGTCGGCGCCCTGGTGCTGATCGACGCCTCGCAGGCGGCCCCGCACATGGTGCTGGACGTGCAGGCGCTGGAGGCCGACTTCGTCGCCTTCACCGGCCACAAGATGCTGGCGCCGACCGGCATCGGCGTGCTCTGGGGCCGGCAGGAGCTGCTGGAGGACCTCCCGCCGTTCCTGGGTGGCGGCGAGATGATCGAGACCGTCACCATGGGCGCGTCCACCTACGCCCCGGCGCCGCACAAGTTCGAGGCCGGCACCCCGCCGATCGCCCAGGCGGTCGGGCTGGGCGCGGCCGTGGACTACCTGACGGCGATCGGCATGGACCGGATCGCCGCCCATGAGCATGCGATCACCGAGTACGCGGTGGAGCGGCTGCTGGACGTCCCCGACCTGCGGATCATCGGTCCGCGCACGGCCGTGGACCGCGGCGCCGCGATCTCCTTCGTGCTCGGCGACATCCACCCGCACGACGTGGGCCAGGTGCTCGACGAGCAGGGCATCGCGGTCCGGGTCGGCCACCACTGCGCGCGGCCGGTCTGCCTGCGGTACGGAATTCCGGCGACCACCAGGGCGTCGTTCTACCTGTACTCGACGCCGGCCGAGGTCGATGCCCTGATCGACGGCCTGCACCACGTCCGCAACTTCTTCGGCTGAGGAGACGGGGCCCGCGATGAAGCTCGACTCGATGTACCAGGAGATCATCCTGGACCACTACCGCAACCCCCACGGCAAGGGGCTGCGGGCCGGGGACGCCGAGGTGCACCACGTCAACCCGACCTGCGGTGACGAGATCACCCTGCGGGTGCGGCTCGACGGTGCCACCGTGGCCGACGTCTCCTACGAGTCGCAGGGCTGCTCGATCAGCCAGGCCAGCGCCTCGGTGCTGAACGACCTGGTGGTCGGCAAGTCCGTGGGCGACGCCCAGGCGGTGCAGGAGGCCTTCCTGGAGCTGATGCAGAGCAAGGGCCAGGGCGAGGGCGACGAGGAGGTGCTGGAGGACGCGGTCGCGTTCGCCGGCGTCTCCAAGTACCCGGCCCGGGTCAAGTGCGCCCTGCTCAGCTGGATGGCCTGGAAGGACGCCACCGCCAAGGCGCTGGCCGAGCAGCCCGCCATCAACGACTGACCTGCCCGAGGAGGGCGTACACATGAGCGACACCGAGACCACCGCGGCCGAGGAGGCGAAGGCCCCCGCGGCCGCCGCCCCCGAGGCCGCCGCCGAGGGCCCGACGGTCATCGTGGGCACCACGGCGGGCACCGTCTCCGTCGAGGACCTCACCGAGGCCCTGATGGACGTCGTCGACCCCGAGCTGGGGATCGACGTGGTCAACCTGGGCCTGATCTACGGCATCCACATCGACGAGTCCGACGTGGCCACCATCGACATGACGCTCACCTCGGCGGCCTGCCCGCTGACCGACGTCATCGAGGACCAGGCGAAGACCGCCACCGACGGTCTGGTGCAGGACCTGCGGATCAACTGGGTCTGGATGCCGCCGTGGGGCCCGGACAAGATCACCGACGACGGCCGCGACCAGCTGCGGGCGCTCGGCTTCAACGTCTGAGCCACCGCCGCACGCACCACGACGGGCCCCGCCCTCCGCGAGGAGGACGGGGCCCGTCGGGCGTACCGGGGGGGTGTCAGTGCCCGCGCGCGACGCGCGGCGGGCGGACCGCCGCCGCCATGCCGAGGCAGGCCAGCGCGGCCAGGCCGGCGAAGCCGCTGACCGCCGGCAGCAGGCCGTAGTGGCGGGTCAGCGCGCCGACCGCGACCACCGGCAGGGAGCTGCCCAGGTAGACGATCACCCACAGCGCGGACAGCTCGCTGCCCCGGCGCTCGGGGTTCATCGCCCCGACCGCGCCGGTGAACAGCGACCGGAACGCCACGCCCTGGCAGGCCCCGCCGAGCACGCTGCCGATGAACAGCAGCGCCGGGGTCCCGGTGTACAACGCGGCGACCACCAGGCCGAGCCCGGCCGCCAGCCCGGTCATCCCGAGCGCGATCACCAGCCGGTCCGAGGTCGGCGGCACCAGCAGCTGGACCGCCGCGGACGAACCGAGCAGCAGCGCCGCCACCACCGCGCCGGTCATCCGCGAGGGGGTGTGCAGCAGCGTCGCCGACACCGCGGGGGCCAGGCTCAGGTAGACCCCGAAGACGGCGTACGAGGTGAAGCCGGCGCCGGCGGCCAGCAGGAACTCCCGGCGGCCCTGCCGGGGCAGCCGCAGCCGCTGCGGGCGCAGGTGCGCGGGGGTGGTGATCCGCGGCGGGGAGGCCGGCGGCCGCTCCCGGCCGGGCATCCGCGGGTGCACCAGCGCCAGCGGCACGCACAGCGCCAGCAGCGCGACGGCGTGCAGCAGGAACGGGGTGAGCAGCGGGTGCTCCCCGCCGGAGAGCGCCGCACCGATGATCGGGCCGATCGCCACGCCGCCGGCCGAGCACGCCAGGGTCAGCTTGGCGGCCAGCGTGGGGTGGCCGGGCAGCAGGTCGCCGAGGGCCGCGCCGGCCGCACCGGTGGACAGGCCGACCGCGATGCCCTGGACGGCGCGCCCGGCGGCCAGCTGCCAGAAGCTGCCGGCGGTGGCGAAGAGCACGTCGCCGGCGGCGGCCAGCGCGATGGCGGGCAGGATCAGGGCGCGCCGGCCGAGGTGGTCGGACCAGTGGCCGACCGCGGCCAGCACCGGGATCAGGGCGAAGACGTAGACCGCGAACAGCCCGGTGACGGCGACCGGGTCGAAGCCGAAGCGGGCGGCGAGCACCGGGTAGACCGGGGTGGCCAGGTTGGCGCCGATCAGCATCAGCAGCAGGGCGGCGGCGACCAGGCCGACGCGGATGCCGCGCAGCGCGTTCCAGCGGCTGATCGCGGAGAGCCGGAGCTGGGCGCGGGGCGCGAGCTCCGGGGGGAGGAGGGCCTCCGACAGTCGGCTGCCGGGGAACCGGACGGTTCCGGAGCCGGCGGGGGAGAGGTCCGCCATGGCAGGGGTCTCCTGTGGCCGGGCACCACCGGGACCCGTCCGGCCCGGGGTGGTGGCACGGCTCGGCGGCCCGGTTGGGGCGGGGTGAGCAGAAAGGGGAGGTGGGCTTCGTCGCCCGTCGGGCCCGCGCGGGGTGTGCGAGGTGCCCAGCGAAGGATACGTGCTCGCAGCAGCCGGTCGGCGCCGTGCCCCCGGTAGGCCGGGCATCGGGTGTGCCAGGCCGATACGCTGGGTGGACGGGCCGACACACAGCGATCGGTCCGGCAGTGCCCACCGTCACCACGGGAGATCGCGCAACGATGGCCGGACGAAGCCGCAACACCCCTGACCACCCGTCCGCCGCCGGGGGCGGCGAGCCAGGCGAGGGCCTGCTGCCCGCCGATTTCGACCTGGCCGACCTGTACGGGGCCCGCGGCAGCGACGACGAGGACCTGGACGACTCCGCGGTGCTGGTGCCGCCGGTCAGCCTGCCGCCGGACGCCGAACTGGTGGCCGCCGCGCTGGCGGTGCCGCTGATCTCGTACGCGGTCAAGCTGGCCCGCTGGACGCAGCCGCACCGCCCGGTGGACGAGTTCGGCGACCTCGCCGACGGCGACCGGGAGGCCGCGGCCCGGCTGCTCGGGCTGGCGCCGGCCGAGGGCGAGGTGGCGGAGGAGGCCGTGGTCGAGGCGATGCGGGCCTGGGCGCTGGCCTGCGACCTCGACCTGGTGGAGACCGGCACCACCGCCGAGGGCGAGCACGTGGCGATCCCCGGCCCCGACCTGGACACCGTCGAGCAGGGCGACCCGTCGGCGGTGCTGGGCCTGTGGCTGGACGCCGCCGGGATCGTGCGGGAGCTGGCCGCGGAGGCCGACTCGCTGGCCCCGGAGGGCGACGGCGAGGAGGAGGACGCCGACGAGGACGGCCTCGCCGACGTGGAGCAGGCCAGGGAGGCCGCCGCCGAGCTGCTCGACGAGGCGCTGCAGGTGCTCTACGAGATGACCGCCTTCGCCGACCCGGGCGAGGAGACGGTGCCGCTCGGCGTGCTGGCCGCGCTGCTGGTGGTGCCGGAGGGCGAGGAGCCGGACGAGGAGATGCTGGGCGAGATCACCGACGTGATGGTGGCGCTCGACCCGATGCTGGGCGACCTGGCCGAGCTCGGCCTGCTGGAGCACCGGCCGATCGACCCGGAGCTGTTCGAGGAGGAGGACGCCGAGGAGGCCGGGACGGCGCCGGCGGTCGCGGAGGGCGCGGAGCCGGACGAGGCGGAGGCCGCCCGGTTCGGCACGGTCCGGCTGACGCCGCTCGGCCAGTACGCGGTCCGCGAGTGGCTGATGGAGCTGGGCTACGACGCCCCGCTGGTCGGAGACCTCGCCGACGGCGACGCCGAGGCGCTGCTGCGCGGCATCACGGAGTCCGCCAACGTGCTGCCCGACCGGGAGCTGGCGGCCTGGCTGAGCGACCGCGAGCCGGCCGCCGCCGCGCGCGAGCTGCTGGCCGCCGCGCGCGGCCGGGACCCGCAGAGCCCGGTGCGCCGGATGCTGTGCGGGGTGGCGCTGGAGGAGCTCGGGGAGCCGGCCCGGCCGGCCGTGCTGGAGGTGGTGGACGACCCGGAGCTGGGCGGCGCCGCCCGGGCCTGGCTGCGGGCACAGGGGGTGGAGATCGAGGCGCCCGAGCGGCCGGTGGCGCTGTGGACCGCGGTGGACTCGTTCGCCGCCGTGATGCTCACCAGCGAGGGGGACGCGGGCCGGCTGCGGGAGCTGGTCGCGGGCCTGCCGGTGACCGAGAACCCGGCCAGCTACTTCGGTGAGCTGTGGCGCGTCGACCACCCCTACACCGCGCAGGTGCTGGAGATCGTGGGGGAGCTGCACCTGGACCGGGCGGTGGCCAAGGAGGCCCGGAAGGCGGCCTTCCGGGCGCGGTCGCAGCAGCGCTGAGCGGCGCTGGGCAGCGCTGGGCGGCGCCGGGCGGCACTGAGCAGCGCTGGGCGGTCGGGCGCGCGGTGGCGGGCGGCCGGGGCGCCGGCGGGCGATGCTCCGGCCTCCGGCCCGGACCGGTCCGCACACCCGGACGAGCGGTGAGCGGGTGAGTGTCCGGTGTGCGGCTGAGCACGGGGGTGCCAGGTCTGCCCGACCCGGCGCCCGGCACCGGTCCGGCGCCCGCGGCGGGCGCCGGGCCCTGGACGTCGGCCCCGAGGCATCCCCGCCCGCGCGGGCGGGCGAGCCGCCCGTGCACGGCGGTGGACGAGGGCGCCCGGCCGGGCCCCTCACCGCAGGCGGTGGCCGCCGGGCCGGGGCCGGATCCGGGGCCGGGCCGGTCAGGGCAGGTCGAGCTGCCCGGTCTCGGTGAACGGGAAGAACGGGTTGTGGGCCAGCTCCCACAGGTGGCCGTCCGGGTCCTCGAAGTACCCGGAGTAGCCGCCCCAGTCGGTGGCGGCCGGCGGCTTGACCACCGTCGCGCCGGCCTCCACGGCGGTGGCGAGCGCGGCGTCGACCAGCTCGGGGGACTCCAGGTTGACCGCCAGGGTGACGCCGCGGAAGCTCGGCTCCCCGCCGGAGGGGACCCCGGCGTCGGCCGCCAGCTCGTCCGCCGGGAACAGCCCGAGCGCGGAGTCGGCGGTGCGGAACCAGACGATCTGCGGGTTGGAGGCGGTGGACCGCTGCCAGCCCAGGGCCTCGTAGAAGGCGGCGCTGCGGGCGAGGTCGGCGACGCCCAGGGTGACGATGCTGATCCGGGCGGGGAAGGCACTGGGTGCGGTCATGGCGCACAGCGTAGGCAAGGCTACTGACATCCGGGTCCCGGCGCGGCCGACCGTCCGATCTGGCAACCGTACGGGGGAAGCTGATGGCCCAGCAGGGGGCTGGGCCGTATGGTGTTGCGGACGCGGCGCTGGTGGCGGGCCACGGCCCGGCCGCCGCCCGGTGGACCACAGGCGAGGCTAGTACGCGGGGGTGCGGCAGAGAATGACGAGGCAGCGCACGAGCGGACCCCAGGATCCCGAGGACTTCTACGCGGACCACGAGGAGTACAACCGCAGGGTCCTGGGTGGGGCGGACTTCCCGGTGTACGGCGTGGAGCGGGGGGTGAACGAGACCGTCCCGGCGCGCGACGCGGGCGGCGCGCCCCCGCGTGCTGCCGGTGAGCCCTCGGGCGGGGCGCCCGGTGCGCGGCTCCCGGCCGCGGAGGCGGCGCGTACGCTCCCCGGTGCGGACCGCGACGCCCTCGCCGAGTACGAGGTCTGCGACGGCCGGGTGGGCTGGATCGAGGTCCGCTCGGGCGACTGGAGTTCGGCCGACGGCCCGTACGTCACCGTGCGCACCTACCGCCCCGGCGCCGAGCGGGAGCGGCCGCTGCCCGAGCTGGAGGACGTGGTCGAGGACGAGCGCGACCGGGTCTACGAGCAGCTGGACATCGACGAGGGCGACGGCCCCGGCCGGGTCCGGGCGATGCGCGAGTGGATCACCGTCGAGGGCGAGCCCCGGGCGGTGCAGATCCACGAGGACCGCCGCCCCGACTCCGAGGCCAGGCCGGTGTGGGCCGGGCGGCTGCGGGTGGACGGCATCACCGTCACGGTCACCGGCCGGGGCGTGCCGCCCGGCGGCATCGAGCTGCGCCGGATCGAGGACTTCGACCGCTACGTGCTGGGCCGCACCGCGCTGCTGCGGCGGCTGGCGGTCCGTCAGCGGGTCGAGGACGTGCCGCTGGAGGAGCGGGTGCTGGCGCCGGTCTCGGGTCTGGAGGCGCACCGTGCGGTGGTCGAGCACGGGGTCAGCGAGGTGGTCGCGATGGAGGCGCAGATCCGCTCCCGGCGGGCGCCGCGGCTGCCGCGCCGGCTGCGCGGCGAGGCGGGCACGCTGCGCTGGGAGGCGGCCGTCCGGCAGCAGATGCGGCTGGCCTCGGAGAGCCGGGACGAGGCCACCGAGGCGGTCAGCGCGATGGTCAACCAGCTGACCAGACTGGCCCAGAACACCGACTGGCTGGTGGGCACCGCGGAGGGGCAGGCCGCGGTCGAGGAGGTCATCCGGTACACGGTGTTCGCGAGCGAGGTGCCCAGCCTGCCGGCGCAGCGCGCCTGGGACCGGCTCTGGTCGGGCGGCGGGGCGCCGGAGCAGCCGGCCGGCTCCGAGGAGGCCTGGCTGACGGCCTGGGAGCAGTGGCGGCTCGGGCGGAGCCGGCACTGACGGGGTGCCGGCGGCGGGCGGCGGGCTGCCCGGTACGGGAGCGTACCCGTCCGGGCGGCAGCGGTAAAGGGATGGTCATGGGTCTGCATACGGTTGGCAAATCACCACACTGACGCAGTGTCGGATTCACCCGCGGTTCACCCCGCGGGCCCAGCCTGCTGGGCGTCGGCGGTCTCCGCCGAAGACCCCTCAGCCGCGCACCGGGTACCCGGCGGCGGCCATCCCACAGGAGTGACCGATATGCCGCTGTCCCGTCGGGACTTCGTCAACCGTTCCACCCTCCTCGGCGCCGGCGTGCTGGTGGCCGGCAGCGCCGAGGTGCTGGCCACCGCGCCCGGCGCGATCGCCGCGCCGAGCGGCGGCGAGGCCCCGGCGGCCGAGTCGGTCGAGGCCGCCCGCCGGGCCACCGGCTACGGCGAGCTGATCAAGGACCCGGCCGGCATCCTGGCCCTGCCGCACGGCTTCAAGTACCAGGTCATCACCTACACCGGGAAGACCAAGCTGGTCACCGGCGAGTCCACCCCGAGCAACCACGACGGCACCGCCGCCTTCCCCGGCAAGCACGGCGGCACCCTGCTGGTCAACAACCACGAGCTGGCCGGTGCGCGCAGCAGCTGGCCGCACCCGGTGCCGCTGCTGGAGGGCCACGTCTACGACCCGGGCGCGGCCGGCGGTTGCACCGTGGTCGAGGTCCGCCAGGGCGGCAAGAAGGTCACCGAGTGGGTCGGCATCGCCGGCACCGCCACCAACTGCGCCGGCGGCGCCACCCCGTGGGGCACCTGGCTGTCCGGCGAGGAGACCGAGGACAAGGCCGGCAAGAACGGCTTCACCAAGGACCACGGCTACATCTTCGAGGTCGACCCGTACGACCAGGCGGCCAACCGCGACCCGCGGCCGATCAAGGCGCTGGGCCGCTACGCCCACGAGGCGGTCGTGGTGGACCAGAAGCGCGGCCACCTCTACCTGACCGAGGACGCCTCCAACCCGAACGGCCTGCTGTTCCGCTGGACCCCGCCGGCCGGCTTCCGCCACGGCAAGGGCAAGCTGCGCACCCTGGCCGCCGACGCGGGCAAGCTGGAGGCCTTCAAGGTCTTCGACTCGCACGGCACCTTCATCGACGACCTCTCCCGGGCCGTCAAGGTCGGCACCACCTACGGCGTGGACTGGGTGAACGTCCCGGACCGGGACGCGCAGACGGTCTCCGTGCGCAAGCAGTTCACCGACGGCCAGGTCACCCGCGCCCGCAAGCTGGAGGGCATGTGGTGGGGTGACGGCGGCTTCTACTTCGTCTCCAGCTTCGCCCGCACCGAGAGCCCGGTACAGCACGACGGCCAGGTCTGGTTCTACAACCCGGCCCGCCGCACCATCACCCTCAAGGTGCTGCTCGGCCTCAACACCGACGTGATGGGCGACCACGGCAACTTCGACGGCCCGGACAACATCACCGTCTCCCCGTACGGCGGCCTGGTCATCGCCGAGGACGGCGAGGGCCAGTCGCACCTGTTCGGCACCACCGAGGACGGCCGGACCTACCCGATCGCCCGCAACGACCTGAACATCGGCACCGCCGAGAAGCCCGAGTTCAGCGAGTTCACCGGGGTGACCTTCTCGGACGACGGCGAGACGCTGTTCGCCAACATCCAGGTCCCCGGCATCATGGTCGCGATCACCGGCCCGTGGTGGCGGCTGCAGCACCGCCGCGGCCACGGCTACGACTACTGAGCCCGTACCGGCCAGGCTCCGGCGGCTGCCCGCCGAGGACCCGTCAGGCGTCCTCGGCGGGCAGCCGCAGTTGCAGCATCGCCAGCAGCCGCTGCTGCGGCTGCGCCAGGTCGATCCCGGTCAACTGCTCGGCCCGGCGGACCCGGTAGCGCAGCGTGTTGGGGTGGATGTGCAGGGCGTCGGCGGCCACCCGGACCTCGCCCAGCGCGTCCAGCCAGGCCAGCACCGACTCGGCCAGCCGGGTGCCGTGCCGCCGGTCGTACTCGGCCAGCTCGGTCAGCCGCGGGTCGCGCAGTCCGCCGCGCTCCTGCAGCAGCGCCAGCACCTCGCTGACCAGCACCTCGGCCTGGACGTCACGCAGCGCCGCCACCTCCAGGTCGACCCCGCCGCGGCCCATCGCGTCCAGGATCCGGTCGGCCTGCGCCCGGGACTCGGGGACCGCCGCCAGACCGTCGACGGTCGGGCCGATCGCCGCCCGCAGCTCCACGCCGAGGTGCTCGCGGGCCGCCGCCACCACCTCCTGCGCCCAGCTGCGCAGGGTCGCCATCGGCAGGGCGGGCGGCAGTTCGGGCAGCAGCACGTACACCCGGTCCTCGATCGGGGCGAGCTGCGCGCCGCGGTGCCGGGCCGCGGTGTGCACCGAGATCAGGCCGGTCACCTCGGCCCGGGTCAGCTCCCGGTCGGGGCCCTGCCCGGCCGCGTACGCCAGCACGGTGGCGGGGCGGCGCAGGCCGAGGCCCAGGTGGGTGGCGAGCGACTGCGGGCCGGTGGAGCCCTCCAGCAGGCCGGTGAGCAGGGTCCGGGTGAGCCGGACGTCCGCCGACAGCTCGCGCCGGCGCCGGATCAGCTGGGCCGCCGCCACCCGGGCCGCCCCCACCAGGGCCTGCTCGGCGAGCGGCGCCAGCGGCCGCGCCCCCTCCTGCACCCAGATGGTGCCGAGCGGCTGCGCGCCCGCCCGGATCCCGATCGCCAGCCGGCGGCGGATGCCGAGCTCCGGGTGGGCGTCGATCTCGATGACGGTGTCCGAGCCGCGCAGGTGCTGGAACACGCCCCACTCGCGCAGCTTGGACAGGTACGGCTCGGGGCCCTGCCAGCCCAGGATGGACAGCCGCCGCAGGTCGTCCACCTCGTCGGTGTCCGAGGAGCGGGAGTAGGCGAGCACCCGGCTGGAGGTGTCCTCGATCGAGACGATGCCGCCGGTCAGCACCGCGACGGTCTGGGCCAGCGAGAAGAGGTCGCCCGCGTCGGGCTCGGACGGGATGGGTGCGTCCGGCCCGGCGATGATCGCCCGGGCCAGCGAGTCCAGGTGCTCCCAGCGGGTCTCCCGGCGGACCGACAGCAGCGCCACGCCCGCCTCGGTGGCCGCCTCGCGCAGCGCGTCCGCCTGGCCCGGCGCGTCCAGCTTGACCGCCACGGCCGCCGCCCCGGCCCGTCCGGCGGCCCGCAGCGCGGGCAGCGCGGCCCGGCCGCGCGCGCCGATCGCCAGCACCAGCTCGCCCGGGGCGGCGGTGGCGGCGTCCTCCGGGTCGAGGATCGCCACGTCCAGCACCGGCACGTCCAGCCCGGCGGGGGCGGCCTGCAGTTCGACCAGCGGTTCGCCCAGCGACATCAGCAGACGGCGCAGCGGGATGCCGCCGGCGGGGGCGGGCGCGGTCATCGGGCGCTCCCTTCATCCGGTCGGACAACTCCGTCCGGATGACTTTAGCCGCCAGGCCAATCAAGTGCCCCCGTCCACGGGTTTAGCGTTCGTCCATGGCCGCCGTGTGACCCGCGTCGGCTCCCCGCCCACGACTCGAAGGAGAGCGCGCCACCATGGATGCTGTGACCCAGGTCCCCGCGCCGGTGAACGAGCCGGTCCGCAGCTACGCCCCCGGCAGCCCGGAACGGGCCCGCCTGGAGGCCAAGCTGAAGGAGCTGGGCGGCCAGGAGCCGATCCAGCTGACCATGACGATCAACGGGGAGCGCCGGATGGGCGGCGGCTCGGAGATCCACGTTGTTCAGCCGCACAACCACGCGGCACGGCTCGGCACGCTGCGCAACGCCACCCAGGACGACGCGCGTGACGCCATTGACGCTGCCCTGGCCGCCGCCCCGGCCTGGCAGGCGCTCTCCTTCGACTCGCGGGCCGCGATCTTCCTCAAGGCCGCGGACCTGCTGGCCGGCCCCTGGCGTGAGACGCTGGCCGCCGCCACCATGCTCAACCAGTCGAAGACGGCCCAGCAGGCGGAGATCGACTCCTCCTGCGAGCTGATCGACTTCCTGCGCTTCAACGTGCACTTCGCCCGCCAGATCATCGCCGAGCAGCCGGTCTCCTCGGACGGCGTGTGGAACCGCAGCGACCACCGCGCGCTGGAGGGCTTCGTCTACGCGATCACGCCCTTCAACTTCACCGCCATCGCGGGCAACCTGCCCACCGCCCCGGCGCTGATGGGCAACGTGGTGCTGTGGAAGCCGTCCCCGACCCAGCAGTACTCCGCGCACCTGCTGATGCAGCTGCTGGAGGCGGCCGGCCTGCCCAAGGGCGTCATCAACATGGTCACCGGTGACGGCCTGGCCGTCTCCGAGGTCGCGCTCGCCCACCCGGACCTGGCGGGCATCCACTTCACCGGCTCCACCGCCACCTTCCAGCACCTGTGGCGCGAGGTCGGCAACAACATCGCCGGCTACCGCACCTACCCGCGGATCGTCGGCGAGACCGGCGGCAAGGACTTCCTGGTCGCCCACCCGTCCGCGGACCGGGCCGTGCTGAAGACCGCGATGACCCGCGGTGCCTTCGAGTTCCAGGGCCAGAAGTGCTCGGCGCTGTCCCGCGCCTACGTCCCGGCCTCGATCTGGGCCGAGATCAAGGACGACTTCCGCGACGAGGTCGAGTGGCTCACCATGGGCGACGTCACCGACCTGTCGAACTTCATGAGCGCCGTCATCGACGACCGCTCGTTCGCCAAGAACAAGGCCGCCATCGACCGCGCCAAGGCCGACCCGAAGGTCCAGATCCTGGCCGGCGGCAGCTACGACGACTCGGTCGGCTACTTCATCCGCCCGACCGTGCTGGTCTGCGAGGACCCGGCGAGCGAGTACTTCCGCGACGAGTACTTCGGCCCGATCCTCGCCGTGCACGTGTACGAGGACGAGAAGTACGACGAGATGCTGGCCCAGATGGAGTCCGTCTCCAGCTACGGCCTGACCGGCGCGATCATCGCCCAGGACCGGGCGGCGATCGAGCACGCCATGCAGGTGCTGCGCCACGCGGCCGGCAACTTCTACATCAACGACAAGCCGACCGGCGCCGTCGTCGGCCAGCAGCCCTTCGGCGGCGGCCGGGCCTCCGGCACCAACGACAAGGCCGGTGCCAAGCAGAACCTGATGCGGTGGACCTCGACCAGGTCCATCAAGGAGACGTTCGTCCCGCCGACGGACTACCGCTACCCGCACATGGGCTGACCTCCCGCCCCGGGCCGGCGGCCCACCCTCAGCCGCCGGCCCACCCCCTCTCCTTCGTCGAACGTCTGAACGGTCTCCAGGAGTACCGATGCTCCGTTCCGCCCTCCTCGCCGCGTCCCGCTCCCCGCAGGTGCGCACCCTGGTCGAGAAGTTCCCGCCCACCCACGCCATAGTCGAGCGCTTCGTCGCCGGCGAGCTGCTCGACCAGGGCATCTCCGCCACCGACGAACTGGTCGCCACCGGCCGCAAGGTGACGCTCGACCACCTCGGCGAGGACACCAAGGACGCCGACCAGGCGGCCGGCACCGCCGAGGCGTACGAGCACCTGCTCGCCGCGCTCGGGGAGACCGGCCTCGCGGCCGACGCCGAGGTCTCGGTGAAGCTGTCCGCGGTCGGCCAGTTCCTGCCGGTGGACGGCGAGAAGATCGCGCTGGAGAACGCCCGGCGGATCTGCGAGGCGGCGGCGGCCGTCGGCACCACGGTCACCCTGGACATGGAGGACCACACCACCACCGACTCCACCCTCGCCATCGCCCGCGAGCTGCGCGCGGACTTCCCGTGGCTCGGCGTGGTGCTCCAGGCCTACCTGCGGCGCACCGAGGCCGACTGCCGCGAGTTCGCGGCGGCCGGCTCCCGGGTCCGGCTGTGCAAGGGCGCCTACAAGGAGCCCGAGTCGGTCGCCTTCCAGGGCAAGCACGAGGTCGACCTGGCGTACGTCCGGGCGCTCAAGGTCCTGATGGCGGGCGAGGGCTACCCGATGATCGCCTCGCACGACCCCAACATGATCAAGATCGCCGGCCAGCTGGCCGAGTGGAACGGGCGCGCCCGCGACAGCTTCGAGTACCAGATGCTGTTCGGCATCCGCCCGGAGGAGCAGCTGCGGCTCGCCGAGGCCGGCAACACCATGCGGGTCTACCTGCCGTACGGGCAGGAGTGGTACGGATACTTCATGCGGCGCCTCGCGGAGCGCCCGGCCAACCTGACCTTCTTCCTGCGGGCGATGGCCACCCGGGGCTGATCCGGCGGCGCCCCGGCGCCGCACGGCGGGACCGGTGCACCTCGGTGCACCGGTCCCTTCGGCGTTCCGCCCGGTCAGTCGCCGGTCAGTCGCCGGTCGGGGCACTTTCAGGCGCCGGTCAGGGCTGATCAGGGCTCGGTCAGGGCCGGTCCCACAGGTCGGTGCGGTGCGCCGCGGCCAGGGCGCCGATCCGGGCCAGAGCCTCGGCGGCGGGGAGCGGGTCCGGGCGGCGGCCGTCCCGCAGCCGCAGCGCGACCTGCCCGGCCGCCGCCTCCCGGGGGCCGATCACCGCCTGGTACGGGACGAGCCGGGCCTCGCGGATCCGGGCACCGAGCGAACCGCGGTACGGCGCGGCCAGCTCTGCGCGCAGCCCCAGGTCCAGGCCGCGGGCCACCAACTCCTCGGCGTACGGCAGTTCGGCCTCGGAGATCGGCAGCACCACCAGCTGGACGGGCGCCAGCCAGGCCGGGAACGCACCGCCGTGCACCTCGATCAGGTGCGCGACCGCCCGCTCCACGCTGCCGATCACACTGCGGTGCACCATCACCGGCCGGTACCTGCCGCCGTCCGGCCCGATGTAGTGCAGGTCGAACCGCTCCGGCTGGTGGAAGTCGATCTGAACGGTCGACAGGGTGGCCTCCCGGCCCGCCGGATCGGCGATCTGCACGTCGATCTTGGGCCCGTAGAAGGCCGCCTCCCCCGGCGCCGCCTCGTACGCCACACCCGCCCGCTCCAGCACCTCGACCAGCAGCGCGGTCGCCCGCTCCCACAGCGCCGGGTCGGCGACGTACTTCCCGCCCCCGCCCGGCAGGGACAGCCGGTAGCGGGCCGGGCGGATGCCGAGCGCCTCGTACGCGCGGCGGATCAGCTCCAGCGCCGCCAGCGCCTCGTCCGCGGCCTGCTCCAGGGTGCAGAAGACGTGCGCGTCGTTCAGCTGGATCGAGCGGACCCGGGTCAGCCCGCCCAGCACCCCCGACCGCTCGCTGCGGTACATGCCGCCCAACTCGGCCATCCGCAGGGGTAGTTCGCGGTAACTACGGGAGCGGGAGCGGTAGATCAGCGCATGGTGCGGACACAGGCTCGGCCGCAGCACCACCTGCTCGGCGCCGAGGTCCATCGGCGGGAACATGTCCTCGCTGTAGTGCGACCAGTGCCCGGAGAGCTCGTACAGCTCCCGCTTGCCCAGCACCGGCGAGTACACGTGCCGGTAGCCGGCCCGGCGCTCGGCGCCGCGGACGTACTCCTCCAGCGCGTGCCGGACGGCCGCGCCGTCCGGCAGCCAGTACGGCAGACCGGCGCCGATCAGCGGGTCGGTGTCGAACAGGTCCAGCTCGCGGCCGAGCTTGCGGTGGTCGTGCATCGTGGACTCCTCGCGGGGGAGCGAGGCGAGTGACCGCACGGCGAAGCCCCGGGGCACTCGCCCCGGGGCTTCGGACAGAGACAGCTGTCAGCGCGCCGGGACACTCTCCGGCGTCGTCGTGATGGCAGCAGCGCGCTTCATGCCTTTCACGCTAGCAGAGCCCCGGCGCGGGCCGCCGGGCCTTTTCCGCCGCCCTCACAGGAACGGCTTGGTGTCCAACTCGAACCCGAACGGCTCCGGCAACCCCAACGGCCCCCCGAACGGGGCGAGGTGGACCACGGTGTACTCGTCCCGCAACGGCTGGGAGAACAGGCTCACCTGCGCCTTCTCCCGGTCGACCAGGAGGTACAGCGGGATGGCGGCGCGGGCGTAGCAGTGCCGCTTGGCGATCCGGTCCTGGTCGGGACGGCTCGAGGTGACCTCGGCGACCATCGCCACCCCGGCGGGTTCCATCCAGGGCGGGGCGCCCCGGAAGAGCCCGAGATCCTCCGGCGCGAAGGTGGCGTCGGGGACGACGTGGTTCTTCGGGCAGAGGCCGCCGCTGACAAGTCTGAGGCCCTTGCGGCCGGAGACGCTCATGTCGACCGCGGACTTGCGGATGACCTGCTTGACCAGATGGCTGACGCAGTCCTCGTGGTCCCCGTCCGCGGGGTGTGCCACCGTGACCTCGCCCTCGATGAGCTCGGCCCGCAGGCCCTCGGGGGAGCGCAGGCCCAGGAAGCCCCCCAGCAAGAGGTCTTCCTGCGTGGGAGGGTCCTGGGCGTCTTGCCGATGTGCCATGGGCGTCACGCTACGGAGCAGGGCGGCGCCGATGGACCGGGTACGACCGGGGTTCGCTCGAAGGGGTGGCGCCGGACAGGTTTGCGGCCGGGCCGGGTCAGAGCATGGCGGCGGCGGGCTTGACCATGCTGCGGGCGGTCTTGGCGTCCACGTACTCGCCGAGGGCGGTCATGACCCACTCGCCGGAGAACTGCCGGACCAGCTTGCACATCGCGACGCCGGTGTGCGGCTCGGACTGGGCGAGTTCGAAGCGGACCAGTTCCTGGCCGCTGCCGGCGTCGACCAGGCGGCAGTAGGCGTTCTTGATGTCGGTGAACTTCTGGCCGGAGAAGGAGTTGACCACGAAGACCAGGCCGCAGACCTCGGCGGGCAGGCCCTCCAGGTGGACGGTGATCGACTCGTCGTCGCCCGCGCCCTCGCCGGTCAGGTTGTCGCCGGAGTGCGCGATCGCCCCGTCGAAGATCGACAGCTTCATGAACCAGGCGGTCTCGATCTTCTTGCGCTGGGCGTCGAAGGCGATGCAGGAGGCGTCCAGGTCGATGTTGCGGCCGGCGCCGGCCGGCTCCCAGCCGAGGCCCATCCGGACCGAGGACAGGAAGGGCTTGCCGCCTTTCTCCAGCGAGACCGAGCCGCCCTTGACCAGGTTGACCTTGCCCTTGTCGAGGGTCACCTTGCCGACCGACGGCGGGCCGCTCGGCCGCGGCGGCGCACCGGCCGGCCCGGACGGCGCCGCGGCCGCGGCGGCCGGGGCGGGGGAGTCCTCGACGCTGACCCCGAAGTCGGTGGCGATCCCGGCCAGGCCGTTCGCGTAGCCCTGGCCGACCGCGCGGACCTTCCACTCGCTGCCGCGCCGGTACACCTCGACCACCACCAGGGCGGTCTCCGGGCCGAGCCGGGGCGGGGTGAAGGTGGCGAGCACCCGGCCGGTGGCGGTGTCGCGCAGGGTCGCGGTCGGCTCGGTGCCGGCGAAGGTGGTGCCGGCCTCGTCCAGGCTGGCCGTGACGACCACCTTGGCGATGCCGGCCGGGACCGCGGAGGTGTCGACCGTGATGGCGTCGGGCTTGCCGCCGGCGGCCGGGCGGTGCGTGACGCCGGGGCCGTTCGGTGCGTTGAAGAAGACGAAGTCCGCGTCCGAGCGGACCTTGCCCGCCTCGGTCACCAGCAGGCCGGAGACGTCGAGCGCCTTGGGCGCCGTCACCTCGACCGTCACCCGGGTGGCGGCGAGCGGCGCGTTGCCGCCCTGGGTCAGGACCGTGGTCACGATGATCCTCCTCGACGGCTCGGCGTCACCGGCGGGGCAACGGCCGGCGCGGCCCGGTCGCGGGCCGCCCCCACCCTAACCACCCGGGTGTCCTGACATGCCGTGACCCGGCTGGAAGCGGAACGACTTGTCCCGCCCGGGCACGCTGGGACAGCATGCAGGAATGTCAGCCCTACAACGCTCCGAGGCGCTCCTGCGTGCCCGTCTGCTGGACATCCGCTCCTACACCGTCGAGCTCGACCTGACCCGGGGTGAGCAGGTCTTCGGCAGCACCACCGTGATCCGGTTCGGCTGCGCCGAGCCCGGCGCCGACACCTTCGTCGACCTGGCCGCGGCCGAGCTGCGCACGGCCCGGCTGAACGGCCGCCCGCTGGATCCGGCCGCGTTCGAGGGCGACCGGATCCGGCTGACCGGCCTCGCGGCCGAGAACGAGCTGCTGGTCGAGGCCGAGCTGGGCTACTCGAACACCGGTGAGGGCCTGCACCGCTTCACCGACCCGGCGGACGGCGCCGGCTACGTCTACGCCACCCTCGGCCCCGATCTCGCGCCCCGGCTGTTCGCCTGCTTCGACCAGCCCGACCTGAAGGCCCCGTTCACGGTGACCGTCACCGCCCCCGCCGACTGGCAGGTGGTCGCCAACGGCGCGCTCGCCGAGGCCCGCGACGGCCGCTGGGAGTTCCGGCCGACCGAGCCGGTCAGCACCTACCTGGTCACCGTGGTCGCCGGACCGCTGCACTCGGTGTACGCCGAGCACGACGGCATCGGGCTCGCCCTGCACGCCCGCCGCTCGCTCGCCGCGGAGCTGGACCGGGAGGCCGGGGAGCTGTTCGAGGTGACCCGCAACTCGCTGGACCGGCTGCACCGGCTGTTCGACCGGCGCTACCCGTTCGGCCAGTACCACCAGGCCTTCGTCCCCGAGTTCAACTGGGGCGCGATGGAGAACCCCGGCTGCGTGGTGTTCCGCGACGAACTGCTGTTCCGCTCTGCGCCGACCGACGCGGACCGCGAGCTGCGCGCGATGATCGTCTGCCACGAGATGGCCCACATGTGGTTCGGCGACCTGGTCACCATGCGCTGGTGGGACGACCTGTGGCTGAACGAGTCCTTCGCCGAGATGCTCGGCTACCGGGTCGCCGCCGAGTCCACCCGCTTCACCGACGCCTGGACCGGCTTCGCCGCCCGCCGCAAGGGCTGGGGCTACGACGCCGACCAGCGCGGCTCCACCCACCCGGTGGCCGGCAACGGCACCGGCAGCGTCGCCGAGGCGATGGGCAACTTCGACGGCATCTCGTACGCCAAGGGCGCCTCGGCGCTGCGCCAGCTGGTGGCCTGGCTCGGCGACGAGGCCTTCTTCGCGGGGATCAACGCCTACTTCGCCGAGCACGCCTTCGGCAACGCCGAGCTCGCCGACTTCCTGGCCGCGCTGGCCGAGGCCGGCGGCCGGGACGTCCGGGCGTGGGCCGACGCCTGGCTGCGCACCAGCGGCGTGGACACCCTGCGGGTCGAGGTCCGGTCCGAGGGCGACCGGGTGGCCGGCGCCGCGGTGGTCAACGAGGGCACCCGGCCGCACCGGATCCGGCTCGGGGTGTACGACCTGGCCGGGCCGGCCGTCGTCCGGCGCGCGAGCATCCTCCTCGACGTGGCCCCCGGCGGCCGGACCGAGGTGCCGGGGCTGGCCGGCGCCGCCCGTCCCGCCCTGCTGCTGCCCAACGACGGCGACCTCAGCTGGACCAAGATCCGGCTGGACCGGGACTCCTGGCGCACGGTCACCGGTTCGCTCTCCGGCATCGACGACGCTCTGACCCGCGCGGTGCTCTGGGAACACGCCCGCGACCTGGTCCGCGACGGCGAGCTGGCACCCGGCGCGTACCTGCGCCTGGTGGCCGGGCACCTGCCGGCCGAGACCGCGGTCGCCGCCGTCGAGGCGGTGCTCGCCTTCGCCCGTACCGACGCGGTCGGCCGCTACCTGCCGCCCGCCGGGCGCCCGGCCGCGCTGGCGGTGCTCGGCGGCGCCGCCGAGGCCCTGCTGACCCGGCCCGACGCCGGCCACGGCCTGCGGCTGGCCGCCCTGCGCGGGGTGGTGGAGAGCGCCGACTCGCCGGCCGACCTGGCCCGGCTGCGGTCCTGGCTGGACGGCGCCCGGCTGCCCGAGGGCCTGGCCCTCAGCCCGGACCTGCGCTGGTCGGCGCTGGCCACGCTGGCCGCGAAGGGCGCGGCGGACGAGGCCGCGATCGAGGCCGAACTGGACCGCGACCGCAGCGACATCGCCGAACAGGGCGCCGCCCGGGCGCGGGCCGCGCTGCCGGATCCGACGGCCAAGGAACGGGCCTGGGCCGCGCTGTTCGGCGACGGACTCTCCAACCGGCTGCTGGCCGCGACCGCGGAGGGCTTCTGGCGGTCCGGTCCGCCGGAGCTCCAGGAGGCCTATGTGCGGCGCTACTTCGAGGCCGTCCCGGCGGTGGGGGAGCGCGGCGACCGGGTGGCGGCCGTCCTCGGGCACGCGCTGTTCCCGCGCGAGTGGGCGACGCCCGAGGTGGTCGCGGCGGCCGAGGACTGCCTGGCCCGGCCGGAGCCGACCCCGGGCCTGCGCCGGGCGCTGGCGGACGAGCTGGACGACCTGCGCCGGGCCGTCCGGGTCCGCGCCGCGGCCGCCGGCTGACCGGAGGGTGGCGGGCCGCCGGGCCCGCCACCGGCCCGGATCAGTAGGCGTCGAAGGTGCCGCGGGCGGTGACCGCGCGCGGCTGCCGCAGGGCGAAGGCGGAGGCGCTCCAGCTCTCCGCGGCCGGTCCGGCGGTCGGCGGGACGGTCGCGGTGGGCCGGTCGGTCGGCGGCAGGACGCTCGGCGGCAGGACGGTCATGGTGCGCGGATCGGCGCTGCGGGCGGCGCCGGACGGCACCGGGACGGGCAGGACCGGGCCGGGCAGGACGGCCGCCGGGAGGGCGGCGCCGGTCACGGTGAAGCTGTACCGGCCCGGTGCGACGTCGACGCCGGGCGGCAGGGTGAACCGGTAGACCAGGCTGTCGTGGTCGAGCGCGACGGTGGCGACCGCGCCCGGCAGATCGCTCCACGGCACGGTGCCGGGCAGCACGTCGGGCCGGGACAGCCGCAGCTCCACCTGCAGGGCGGTCAGCGGCTCGGCGACGGTCAGGGCCACCGTGTGCCGGGTGCCCGAGCGGCCGAGCGGGGTGACCTCGGCGGTGCCGCGCAGCGCGTGGTCGGGCGCGAGCCCGGTCGGTCCGGGGGACGGCTGCGCGCTGCCGCCGCCCGGCCGGGTGCTGTCGGGGGAGGCGCCCGGGGAGGCCTCGGCCAGGGCGGCATCGGGGCCGGTGCCGGGGTCGGCGGTGTCCCGGCCGGCCGGGGTGGACGGGGTGCCGGTGGGCCGTACCGTCACCGGCCGGGCGGTGCTGCCGGCGCCCTGGCGGGCCCCGGGCAGGGCGGTGGCGGCCGTCGTGGTGACGGGGGCCGGGGCGGGGCCGGGGGTACCGGGTGCGGCGGCCTCGGCGGGGGCCGGGGTGGCGGCGTCCGGGCTGGGGACCGGCGGGCTGGCGCCGACCGACATCCGGGGCTGGCGGCCCACCTGTTGCTGCTCGTTGAGGAGCCAGGTGGTGAGCAGGCTGATCCCGACCACGGTCGACATCGCCATCGCGGCCCCGGAGAACCTGAGTGTCGGCAGCCGGAAGCGGCCGCCCAGGGGTTTCGGCCGGCCGTGCCGGCGGACCGGCCGCGGGGCCGTGCCACTCTCGCGGAGCACCACCGTCACTCCTCCCTCTCCGCCTCGCACGGGCGCCGGCAGCTGCGGCGGGGCCCTGAGAATATCAGCGGCCCGCACACCGTCCGCCAGCCCTCGAGGCGCACCAGTTACGCTCGCTGCGCCCATTCTAGTGACCTGTGGTGCGCGTGAGTTGACGGAGCGTCGGAACGGCGGCCCGGGCCGGGACTGCAACCCCGTTGCAACTCTTGCCGTCCGCCGTCCGGTACCGCACGCTGGCCTCTAACCCAGCCGCCCCGGAGAGACCGTCTATGCCGCGCGACCCGCTGTCCGCCTCCTCGAACCAGCCGCTCGCCGCCACCCCCACGGGCGGCGAACCGGGCCGGATCGCCGCCGTTCCACCGGTGGTGGAGGAGGTCCTGACACTGCGGATCGCGCTGGACCAGGACCTGGTGGGTGAGGTGCGCACCAGGTTCCGCTACGAGGCCGAGCGCCCGTTCGAGGTGCGGCTCACCTTCCACCTGGGACGTCCCGACGAGGCGGACTGGGTCTTCTCCCGTGAGCTGCTGCGCGACGGACTGGCGTCGCTCAGCGGCCAGGGCGACATCAAACTCTGGCCGGCGTACTGCCCCTGCCACGGTTCCACGCTGCACCTCGCGCTGGACTCCCCGCACGGCAGCGCGCTGCTGGAGGCGTCCAAGCCGCGGGTGAAGGCCTGGCTGGACCGCACCTACGCCTGTGTCTCGGCGGAGGCGGAGGCCGCTCTCGGCCCCACCGACGAGCAGCTCGCCGCCCTGCTGGCCGGCAACTGAGCCGCCCGGACCGGGTTCAGCGGGCCGGCAGGACGACGGTGCCCGCGGCCAGGGCGGCCCGCAACTCCCGGACGGCCGGGGCGGTGGAGCCCGGCAGCAGGTCGTACGGTTCGGCGGGCGCGTGCACCGAGACCAGCGCCGACCCGGCGAGCCGGTACGGGCGGTGCTCCAGCAGGCCGCCCAGGTGGCGGCGGAGCCGGGAGAGTTCGGCCCGGACGGTGACGGTCCGGCTCCGGTCGCCGAACAGCGCCTGCGCCAACTGGGCGGCGCTCAGGCCCTCCCGGTGGACGGCGAGCAGCAGCAGCAGTTCGGCGTGGCGCGGGCTCGGCCCGTACGACCAGCCGCCGGCGGCGCCGGAGACCCACAGCTGCGGCTGCTCGGCCCGGGTCAGGTCGAGCCGGACCCTGGTCCCCTCGGCCTGGTCGGCGGGGGCGGTGGGAGGTCCGGCGAGCGGGCGGACCAGCCAGCCGTCGGCCAGCGGTTCGACCGCGCACTCGCCGAGGCCGGGCAGCCGATGCCGGTCGGCGCCGGCCCAGCCGTCGGCGGGCGGCTGCAGCCGGGGCAGGTCCGGCATGCCGCTGGCGGCGGCGGTCCAGCCGGCGCCGTCCACCACCAGCGCCGGTCCGGTGAACCGGGCCAGCAGCGGGGCCGCCACCGTCCGCAGCCGGTGCAGCGACTCCAGGTGCCGGGCGCGCAGTTCGGTCTCGGCCAGCCGGGCGGCGGTGACGGTGAGCTGGAGCAGGTACGGGGTGCTGGAGTGGGCCGGGCCGCTGAGGTCGATCACCCCGGCCAGCCGGCCGGTGCGCGGGTCGCGGACCGGCGCGGCCACGCAGGTCCAGGCGTGGTGGCTGCGCAGGTAGTGCTCGGCGGAGTGGACCTGGGTGGCGCGGCCGGTCCGGGCGGTCAGGCCGATGCCGTTGGTGCCGACCTCGTCCTCGGACCAGCGGGCGCCGTGTTCGAAGCCGATGGTGCCGGCGCTGCGCAGCAGCGGGCGGCTGCCCTCCAGCCAGAGCACGTGGCCCTCGGGGTCGGTGATGGCGAGCAGCAGCGGGGTGCCGGCGTCGGGGGTGATCAGTGAGCCGCGCAGGACCGGGAGCACCTGGTCGAGGCCGTTGTCGCGGCGCCGGTGCTCCAGTTCGGCGGCGTCGATCCGGCGGGCGTTGCGGCCGAGTTCGGGGTCGAGGCCGAGGCGGCGCAGCCGGGCCCAGGAGTCGCCGATCTCGGGCCGCTGGTCGTCCTGCGGCGGTGCGTCGGTGACCGGTTCGCCGCTCATGGCGCGGTCGTAGGCGCGGGTCAGTGCGGCGGCGCCGGCCTGGGGGCGGTGGCCGCGGGCGGGCCGGTGGCTCCGGTGCACTTCGGTCCCCCTGATCGAACTGATCGAGCCGCAGTCTCTGGCTCACAGGGTACGGCCGACTGGCCGGGACATGGCGGGTGAGGTCGAATCGGTGACCCGGCGGGCGGTGCTCGGGCACACTGATCCGTTCGCCCCGGCGCCCGCCGGAGCGCCGCCCGCGGGCGTTCCCGGGCCGCTCCGGGCGTGGGTGCCGGGCTGACCGGCCGTCGGACGGGCCCGCCCCGCGCGCCCGGGTTGTCTGTACAACTTTTGCCAGGCGGTTCATCTCGGTGACCCCGGCCGGTCGATCTCCCGTCACCTCGGCGCCGGAGCCTGTCCGCATGAGAGTCATCGTGGTAGGAGCAGGCGTGCTCGGCACCATGCACGCCTGGCAGGCCGTCGAGCGCGGCCATGAGGTGGTCCACATCGAGCGCGAGGCCGAGGCCCGCGGCGCCTCCGTGCGCAACTTCGGCCTGGTCTGGGTCAGCGGCCGGGCCGGCGGCGAGGAGCTCGCCACCGCGCTGCGCGCCCGGGAGCTGTGGGAGAAGATCGGCGAGCGCGTCCCCGGCCTGTACTTCCGGGCCAACGGCTCCCTCACCGTGGTCCGCAGCCAGGAGGAACTCGCCGTCGCCGAACAGGCGCTGAAGCTCCCCGACGCCGCCGAGCGCGGCTACCGGCTGCTCGACGCCGACGAGGTGCGGGCGGCCAACCCGGCCCTGCGCGGCGACTTCCTCGGCGGACTGTGGTGCGAGCGGGACGCGGCCGTCGAGCCCCGGCTCGCCCAGCCCGCCCTGCGGTCGGTGCTGGAGGCCTCCGGCCGGTACACCTTCCTGCCCGGACGCGAGGTCCGCGAGGTGGTCGGCTCCGGCGCGGTCCGCGACGACCACGGGCAGCTGCACGAGGGCGACCTGGTGATCCTGTGCACCGGCGCCTGGCTCGGCGGCCTGGTCCGCGAACTCGCCCCGCAGCTGCCGGTCCGCCGGGTCCGGCTGCAGATGATGCAGACCGACCCGCTCGGCGAGAGCCTGACCACCTCGGTCGCCGACGGCGACAGCTTCCGCTACTACCCCGCCTTCGCCGGGCCCGCCCTGGAGGCCCTCAAGGCCGCCCGGCCGCAGCCGCCGGTCGCCGCCGAGCACAAGATGCAGCTGCTGATGGTCCAGCGCCAGGACGGCGGCCTCACCATCGGCGACACCCACGAGTACGACCAGCCGTTCGGCTTCGACGTCGTCGAGGAGCCGTACGAGCACCTCGCCGCCGTCGCCGAGGAGCTGCTCGGCCGCCCGCTGCCCCGGATCCGCCGCCGCTGGGCCGGCGTGTACGCGCAGTGCACCGACACCACCCGGGTGGTGCACCGCGAGCAGCTCGGCGACGCCGTCTGCCTGGTCACCGGCCCCGGCGGCCGCGGCATGACCTGCTCCCCGGCCATCGCCGAAACCACCGCACAACTCGCCAACCTGTAAGGGCTGTTCAACATGAGCAACGACATCCGCCTGGTCGTCCTGGACATGGCCGGCACCACCGTCGCCGACGACGGCCTGGTCGAGCGGGCCTTCGACGCGGCCGCCGCCGACCTCGGCGTCACCGCCGGCACCCCCGAGCACGACCGCATGCTGGAGCACGTCCGGGTCACCATGGGCGAGTCCAAGATCTCGGTCTTCCGGCACCTGTTCGGCGACGAGGCCAAGGCCCAGCGGGCCAACCTCGCCTTCGAGACCGCGTACCACGACCTGGTCGACGCCGGACACTGCGCGGCCCTGCCCGGCGCCGCCGACGCCATCGAGCAGCTCCGCTCGTCCGGCCGCACCGTGGTGCTCACCACCGGCTTCTCCCGCTCCACCCAGGACCGCATCCTCAAGGCCCTCGGCTGGCAGGACATCGCCGACCTCACCCTCTGCCCGGCCGAGGCCGGCCGCGGCCGCCCGTACCCGGACCTGGTGCTGACCGCGCTGCTGCGCACCGGCACCGACTCGGTCCGGCAGATCGCGGTGGCCGGCGACACCGGCTACGACATGCTGACCGGCACCCGCTCCGGCGCCTCGGTGGTGGCGGGTGTCCTCACCGGCGCCCACCGCGAGGAGCGCCTGCGCGCCGACGGCGCCACCCACGTGCTCGGCTCGATCGCCGAGCTGCCGGGC
Source organism: Kitasatospora sp. NEAU-CNBT7 (assembly GCF_057220535.1). NCBI lineage: Bacteria > Bacillati > Actinomycetota > Actinomycetes > Kitasatosporales > Streptomycetaceae > Kitasatospora > Kitasatospora sp. NEAU-CNBT7. Next base: position 63,099 of record NZ_JBXQQB010000039.1, read on the forward strand.
CTGCTGGCCGGCTGACCCGGGCGGGACGACCGCGGCCCGGCCGGGGACAGGCGCCCACCTGTACCGGCCGGGCCGCCGCGCGTGCACCCGCACCGCCCGCCCGGGCCCCGGGGCCCGTCCGGTGTGCGACGCGGGCCGGCCACCGGCCGGGGGCACCCCCCAACCGGACGCGCAACCGAAGCGCCCGAGTCCAACCGGGTACGAGGGGATCAGGGCGCACGCCGAGCCGGGCGCCGGGTGCCGGGGCTTCATCCGACGCGGCTCCGCGGACGCGCCCCGGGGCCCGTCCGGTGTGCGACGCCCGCCGGACCCCGGCCCGGGGCACCACCGACCGGACGCGCACCCGAAGTCGCCCGAGGACGTCCAGGGTGAGGCCGACCCGGGCGCACGCCCGGCCGGGCGACTGGTGCCGCACGCCGGTCCGACAGGATCCGCCGGACAGGCCCTAAGCTGCGGCCGGGCCGGTCGACCGCCGGGCCGCGGGCCCGGCCAGGCGGGAGTGCGATGGCGGACGAAGCACCGGCGATCACCCCCCGGCAGTGGCGCGACGCCGGACTGCTCTGGCACTACCTGCGCCTCGGCCACCCGCCGCGCCGCTGCGACGCCGCGATCGTGCTCGGCAGCCACGACCTCGGCGTGCCGGTCCGGGCGGCCGAGCTGTACCGGGCCGGGTACTTCCCGACCGTCGTGTTCAGCGGCGCCGCCAACCGGACCCGGCCCGAGCGCCTGCCCGGCGGCGAGGCCGTCCACTTCGCGGAACGGGCCGCCGCCCTCGGCGTCCCCGCGACGGCGATCCTGCTGGAGCCGCACGCCCGCAACACCGGCGAGAACCTCACCCTCTCCCGCCGGGTGCTGGCCGGCGCCGGGGTGCACCCCCGCTCGGTGATACTGATCGCGACGCCGTACATGGAGCGCCGCGCGTACGCCACCTGCCGCCGCCGCTGGCCGCCGGCCGACGCCGTCTGCGCGTCCGCGCCTGTCGCCCTGGACACCTACGTCCGGGGCATCGGCGACGGCCGCCTGGTGGTCGAGAAGCTGGTCGGCACCCTCCAGCGGGTCCTGGAGTACCCCGCCCGCGGCTTCGCCGTCGCACAGGACGTGCCGCCGCCCGTGCGCGAGGCCGGCCGGCGGCTGGCCGCCGACGGCTTCACCGGAGCCCTGATCCCGGACCGCCCGGGCCTGGACGGTGACCCGAAAGACACTGCAAAGAAAGACATCTGACGGACCGTCCGGCCGTGCGGGCGCCGACCGTGGCGTAGGCTCGGGCCATGGGAGAACGGATACCCCGCTGGGGCTGGTGGGCGCTCGGGATCACCGCCGCACTGCTCTACCTGGCGTCGAGCTGGGCCGACGCGGTGCCGGAGGACGAGTACGCCGGGGACGCACTGGGCTGGTACGAGAACAACCCCTGACCGTGCGCGGCGCGGGCCGCAGGCCGCGGGCGGAAGGGCCGCGGCGGCGCGCGCCGGTCCGCCGGGATCCGCCGGCCGCGCCTTAGCCTGGGAGCGATTGCGGACCGTCCGTGAGCGGAAGGAGCAGCCGTGCCCGCACGCGCCCCGGTGGTGGCCGCCGGCCTGGTCCTGCTGCTCGCCGCCTGCTCCTCCACCTCCGGGACGGCCGCCGGCCCCTCCCCGGCCGGCTCTTCGGCGACGCCGTCCGCACCGTCGACCGCCGCCCCGAGCCCGAGTCCGACGCCCAGCCCGGCGCCGACCCCACCGGCGGGCCCCACCCCGAGCCCGACGCCCACCACCGCGCAGCTGAGCGCCGATCAGCTCGCCGGGCGGCGCGTGGTGTACTCCTACCCCGGCCTGACCCCGCCCGAGTCGCTGCTGCGGACCATCCGCGAGGGACGCGCCGCCGGGGTGGTGTTCTTCGGCGAGAACGTCTCCGGCTCGGCCCAGCTGAAGGCCGTGGTCGACCAGCTGCGCGCGGCCCAGCGGCAGAGCCCGGTCAAGGAGCCGCTGCTCCTGATGACCGACCAGGAGGGCGGGCTGATCAAACGGCTGCCCGGCGCCCCCGTGCCCTCGGCCAAGGAGATCGGCCACTCCGCCGCCCCGTCCGCGGCGGCCGCCACCGCGGGCACCGGCGCCGGCAAGAACCTCACCGGTCTCGGCCTGAACGCCAACCTCGCCCCCGTGCTCGACGTCTACTACACGCCCGGCAACTTCATCGACTCCAAGCAGCGCTCCTACAGCAGCAACCCGAGGACCGTCGCCACCCTGGGCTCCGCCTTCATCACCGCCCAGCAGAAGGCGGGGGCGGCGGCCACCGCCAAGCACTTCCCCGGTCTCGGCTCGGCACCGGCGGGCCAGGACACCGACGCCGGGCCGGTCACCCTGCCCGTCCCGCTGACCAAGCTGCGGACCGTCGACGAGGTCCCGTTCCGGGCCGCGGTCACCGCCGGGGTCCAGATGGTGATGCTCTCCTGGGCGGTGTACCCGGCGCTGGACCCGCAGCGTCCGGCCGGGCTCTCGTCCGCCGCCGTCCAGGAGCTGCGCGGCCGGCTCGGCTATCACGGGGTCACCGTCACCGACGCGATCGAGGCCGGCGCGCTGAAACCTTTCGGCACCACCGGGCAGCGCTCCGTCGCGGCCGCCGCCGCCGGCATGGACCTGCTGCTCTGCTCGGCCCGCGACACCGCCCAGGGTGAGGCGGCCGCCGACGCCCTCGCCGCGGCCCTCGACGCGGGCACCCTGGACCGGACCGAGTTCACCGCGGCGGCCGACCGGGTCACCGCCCTGCGCGCCGCGCTGCACTGACACCGGATCGCGGCACCGGCACTGTCGGCGCCGGCTGGGAGGATCGGGCCATGACCGCAGCCCGGTACGACGCCGTCACCGCCGCCATCGCCCGCTACTGGGAGGCAGCCGCCCCCGCCTTCGACGAGGAGCCCGACCACGGCCTGCGCGCCGCGCCGACCCGGGCCGCCTGGGCGGCGCTGCTCCACGCCTGGGCGCCGCCCGCCCCCGCCGACGTCCTCGACATCGGGTGCGGCACCGGCTCGCTCTCCCTGCTGCTGGCCCGCGCCGGCCACCGGGTGACCGGCGTGGACCTGGCCCCCGGGATGGCCGCCCTGGCCCGCGCCAAGCTGGCGGCCGCGGGACTGCCCGGCCGCTTCCTGGTGGGGGACGCGGCCGCGCCGCCGACCGGCGCCGACCGCTTCGACCTGGTGCTGTGCCGCCACCTGGTGTGGACCCTGCCCGATCCCGCGGCCGCCCTGCGCACCTGGGTGGACCGGATCCGCCCGGGCGGCCGGCTGGTGCTGGTCGAGGGACGCTGGCGGGAGTCCGCGGCGGACGGCCCGGCGGACCCGTCCGGGCCGGGCGGCGAGCCCGCGTACGTGGCCGGGGCGGCGGCGCTGCCGTGGTACGGCGGGGTCGGTGCGGCGGAACTGGCCGCAGCGGTGGGGCCGTTGGTCCGGCAGCTGCGGATCGAACCGCTGGGCGGGATGGCGGAGCTGTGGGGCGGCCCGGTCGACGACGAACGCTACGCGGTGGTCGCCGACCTCTGACCGGCCCGGCCGACGAGGGACGCTACGCGGTGGTCGCCGACCTCTGACCGGCCCGGTTCCCCTGCCCCCGGGCTCAGCCGGGCAGCAGCCGGGGGACCAGCCGTACCAGGACCACCATGGCCACCACCTCCACCAGGGTCTGGGTGACCACCACGGCCGCGGCCACCGACAGCCCGGCCGGAAGGGCGAGCGCGAGCGGCAGGACCACCAGCGAGTTGCGGGTGGCGCCGCTGAAGACGACCGCCCGCCCGGCCGGGACACCCAGGCGCAGCAGCCGGGCCACCGCCCGCCCGGCGAACACCATGACGAGCGGGAACAGCACGTAGCACGGCACCACCGCGGCCACCCGGCCGAGACTGCCGCCGAGCCGGGGCAGCTGGGAGGCGACCACGGTCAGCAGGGTGGCGGCCATCAGCGGGACCATGGCGGCGCCCGCCGCGTCGGCCGCGCGCCGGCCCGCCGGCCGCCGCGCGGCCCACGCCTGGGTGGCCCAGGCCAGCGCCAGCGGCAGCACGATCAGGGAGCCGAAGGCCGTCAGGAACGGGCCCGCGGCCACCACCTCGCCCAGCCCGGGCCCCAGGAACACCAGCAGGTACAGCGGTAGCAGCAGCATCTGGACGAGCAGCAGCACCGGGGTGATCGCCAGCAGCCGGCGGTTGTCGCCCCCGGCCAGCCCGCTGAACACGATCACGTAGTCCACACACGGGCACAGCAGCACCAGCAGCACCCCCAGCCGCACCGCCCGGTCGTCCGGCAGGAACGGGACCATGGCGGCCACCAGGACCGGTACGACCAGGAAGTTCACGGCCAGCGCGGCGGACAGGAACCGCCCGTCGCGCAGCGCGCGCAGCAGTTCGGCGGCGGGTACCTGGAGGAAAGTCACGAACAGCAGTGCGCCCAGCACCGGGTTGACGGCGCGCTCGAGGCCGGGACCGGCCGCCGGCACCGCCGCGCCGATCGCGGCCCCGACAGCCGTGGCCGCCAGGTAGACCGCGACCTGGTGCCGCTCCATCCGCTCGACCGTGCCCTGCGCCACCGCCACTGCTCCTCGCTCCGCGCCCGCCCCGTCCGGGCGGGCCGCGCGTCCCCCATCCTCACACCGACCGCCGGGCGGGCCGCGCCGTCAGTGGAACACGACCGCGCTGCCGCCCGCGACGCTCGCCCGGCAGGCCCGGTGGAGCTGGAGCCAGGCGTACCCCTCGGCCTCGAACGCGCCGCCGGGCCCCTCGACGCCCGGCCCCTCGCCGCCGAGCCGGGCCGCCTCGGCCGCGGACAGGGTGCCGTCGGGTTCGGTGCGTACGCCGATCGCCGGTGCGAAGGCGAGGAGTTCGGCGAGCAGCCGGACGCTGGAGCCGACCATCCCGGCCCCGGCGACCCCGCTCTCCTCGGGCAGGAACAGCGGGTCCCGGAAGTCCACCGGGACGTAGTAGCCCGCGCTGTCGCTGTGGCAGAGCAGGTGGGAGGAGAACATCGAGGACTCGTCGGCGACCTCGTCGAGGTCGCGCTCGTACTGCTCCGGGTCGCAGGCCGACGCCGGGGTGACCGCCCCACCCCGGGCGGCCAGCACGCTCGCGCGGCGCAGATGGGTGAGGTGGCTGTACGGGAAGCCGGCGGAGCAGGTGGTTCCGGGCGCCGGTGCGGGCGAGGCGGCGGTCGGCTCCTGCCAGTCGACGCCCTCGCCGGCCAGCGCCCTGGAGAGGCGGTCGAAGGCCTGCCGGTGGTGTGCCAGGCCCTCCTGGTCGTGCGCGGCGAGGTCGTGGAGCAGACCGACGGAGATAGCGAGTCCCATGCCGCGGATGGTAGCGCCGCCCTGGGACAACGCCTCATGACCACTTGCCACCCGGTACCTGATGACCTGCAGCTACCGGGGGCGGCGGGTCGGTGCGGAACTCGGGACCGCCCGCTCCCCGGCCCAGCCACGGCGTTCTGTTGGCTGGGTGGGCGGTTCCGTGTCAGCTGGACGGAAGAACGTCAGAGAGTCCAGGTGCTGACCTTGCCGTCGGCGGCGCGGTAGCTGACGCTCTGGGCGTCGGGGGTGGCCTCGATGGTGAGCCACTCTCGGCGCGGCCGATTGTGGGCGCGCCACTGCTCGTGTGCGGCCTCGATGGGCTTCCAGAGGTCCCGGGGGCCGGCGATGGTCACCGTGGGCGGGCCGTCCGGACGGTCCCGGATGATGGCGGCCGAGCCGTCTGCGGGGTCGTAGAGCGTGGTGGAGTGCCGGCCGTCGAGCTGCAGGCCGCGCCGGACGACGGTCGGTGCCATGTGCAGGTGAGCCCAGAACGAGAATCCGTAGTCGTCCAGGGTCCGGCCGCTGAGTTCGGCGGTGCGCTGCGATCCCTCGATGTGGTCGGGCGTGGCGACCAAGTGTTCGGGCCCGGACTGCAACGGCATGAATGCTGCAGGCGTGTGCAGGAACCGGCCGACGGCACGCCCGTCGTCGAGCTTGGTAAGACAGGCGACCGCGCCGCCGTCCAGGGTTCCCTTGATCGGGGCGACGATGACTCCGCCGGGGGCGCACTGGTCGAGCCACGTCTGCGGGATTCGGCGGACGGAGCACGTTGCGATGATCCGGTCGAACGGTGCGCCGGCAGGATGGCCGGCTACTCCGTCGCCGCGGAGCACGGTCGGTTCGAGTCCGGTCTCGCGCAGCCGTGCCCGGGCCGCCCGTACGAGGGGGGCCGTGTAGTCCAGCGTGGTCACGTTCTCGGCGCCGGCGAGGTGGCAGAGCAAGGCAGCGTTGTAGCCCGTGCCGGTGCCGATCTCCAGGACTCGGTCACCGTGGCGGACGTCGAGGGCGTCGAGCATGTCCGCCATGAGCCGGGGCATGGTCGAGGATGACGTCGCGGCGCCGCTCTGGCCGGCGGGTGCAGCATCCTCGGCGAGCACCCCGTCAACTTCGGTGATCAGCGCCTGATTCGAGTAGACCTGCTGCAGCCACTCTGCGTCGGCTCCGTCAGTGATCCGCCACGGGATGTACGCGGACCCGGATCGGCGGTAGAACACCGGCACGAACGGGTGTCGGGGAGTGTTGAGGAAGGCTTCTGCGATCGGGGAAGGGAGGACCGAGCTGCCGCGGTCGATCTCGGACACGAGCTCGACTCGGGCCTGGATGAGGCGTTGCGGGTCGAGCAGAAGGTCGGACGTCATGTGGTGCTGATCCCTTCGAGGTGGTCGCAGATCGCGGCCGTGATGGGCAGGCCCGTCGCCTGCTCGACGAATCCCCATTGCCCGTTCGGGTTGACCTCCAGAAACCGCCACTCACCCGAGGGTGTCACGATGAAGTCGAACGCGCCGAAGGGTAAGGCGAGTTGGTCGAGCATGCGCCGGACGCCGGCGGCGACTGACGGCGGTACGTCGCACGGTTTGTAGGTGAGGCTTTCGTAGTCGCTGCGCCAGTCGACCTGGCCGGCTGCCGAGCCGGCGTGGATCTCAGCGGCGAACATCTGGCCGCCGACGACGGTGAGCCGCACCTCGTGCGCCTTGGGCACCCACTCTTGAAACAGGTGAGCGGTGGTGGCGATGCCGGGGTGCGGCAGGTCGTCGGGCTGCAGGACATTGGCGTATACGGCGACGGAGTGACCGTCGATCGTGCCGCGAACCGGGGTGAACGGCTTGTGGACCACGGGCGAGCCGAGCCGGTCGGCGAACTCCCGCGCAGCTCGGGGGTCGTTGGTGATCAGTGTTCGAGGAACGCTGAGCCCCGACTCGGCCGCGACACGTAGCTGCAGTGGCTTGTACTCGGCGTCGGCCGCTCTACCGGGCGGCGGGAGCCATGGACAGGGGAGCGCCGTCAATAGGCCGCCGAATCCTCGTCGAGCTTCCGCTGCAGCCACTGTGCGGGCCGCGGGCGGCATGTCGTCGGGGAACTCGGGCGCCGTCGGGCGGCGGTAGTAGACGGAGCGGACGCTCGACAGGTCGAGCGTCCGCCGGTCGGTCATCAGCGTGCCGGACCAGCCGGCCCCGTCGAGGCTGGCCGTAAGCGTCAGCCTCGACGGGAACCATGCAACGTCGGCCCGGAAAACGGGTACGGCACGCCGGGTCAGTTCCTCGATCACGAGATCGGCTGTCGGGTCGAATGAACCCGTGATCACGAGAACAGCACCGGAAGTTGGCATCTAGTCGTTGCTGCTGCCGGGGTCGTCCGGGGCATCCATCTGGCCCGTGGGCTGCGTCGGACCGTAGGTCTTCGGCGGGGTGCTCGTCATGTAGACCCCGGGCGGCATGCCCTCGTAGCTGCAGGTCTGCGACTTGGGGTCGTACTCGATGTCGGCCGGCAGGATGCCACCGGCCCCCGTAACCGGAGAGAGGAACTGGAGCGCGAACGGCACCGGCCCCGTCAGGTCGTCGAGCGGGGGCATCGGCGTCGGGCCGCCGGTTGCCAGTGGCAGCCGGGACTCGGGCCGGTCGAACAGCGGCAGTTCAAGGGTAGGCATGGCTTGCCCTTCTCGGAGTGATGGGGGTGCATGTGCCATCCCCGCCCACAGTGGGCGAGGAAGTACCCGCCCTGCTAAGGCGGGAGGCTCAAGGGGCCGGCAGAGTCAGCAGGCCAGTGACCTGAACGCGGAACGTTCGGTGACCGCTGCTGACGTCGTGGAACTGCGCCCAGACCGCGATGCCTTCGGGGTTGCGGAGCGCCGGGCCTTGCGCGCGGCAGGTGGTGCACGCGGCGCCTACGGCGCGGCGGGGCACTCGGCCAGTAGCGCGGGCGCGGTAGGCGAGGCGAAGTCGAGCAGGGATTCGCGATGGCTCGCTCGCGAGGGTGGGGCCGGGATTTGCAGGCATGGCAGCGCATCACCTCGCAGGGTCGGGCCGCCACCATCGGCGGTGCGTACAGTCACGCTAGACCTACGGCGAGTAAGGGTGCAAGAGTGAAGGGTGCACGAATGCGGGGGTGGTCCTCCGCCTGTGCGGCGGCCCCCCTTGTTTCGGGCAAGGGGGGCCGACTTGTGGTGCGGCTACGCGACGAAGTGGTCGAACTCGCCCCGCTTCACACCGTCGAGCCACAGTTCGAACTTCTTGGGAGTCGTCACGATGACCCTGTCCGGGTCGTCGGACTCGCGAATCTCGATCATGCCCGCGCTGTTGGTGGACACCTCGACCGAGTTGCCTCCGTCCTGGCTGCTGGTCGTCGACTTCTGCCATTGATTGGGCATGACTTACCTTTCCATTTCCCTGCTGTGTTTGACGTGTTGAACGACTCCCCATGAGTCTCGACCGGACGTGGGGCGTGCGGACGTCTCGGCGTTTCCGGCGGGAAGTGCGAGTCGGCGAAGGTCGTCAAACCTGCCTCGATACTTCTCCAGGGCCTCCGCCGTGTCAATGAATTCGGATGCGCCCGGATGGTCGACCACTACCGTGGATAGTGACGGCGGCGTCGGTTCGGTGATGAGGAAAGGTCCGCTATATGGCGGTGTTGCCCTGACGCTGAACGGGTAGATCTGGATGCTGACGTTCGGACGCTCCCAGACCTCGAGCAGGTGGGCGAGCTGCAGGCGCATCGCTTCGTTGCCCGCGAAGGCCATGTGGAGAGCGGCCTCATGGATCACGAACCGGAACTCGGTGGAGCCGTCGAGGATCTGTTGGCGTGCAAGGCGGAACCGGACCGTGTCGTCGATCTGCTCGTCCGAGAGTGACGTATCGCCGTTCTCGAAAAGCATTCGCATGTATTTCTCGGTCTGGAGAAGGCCGGGAATGAAGAAGGTCTCATAGTTCAGGTACCCGCCCGTTGCCCAGTGTTCGAGCTCCGCGAGGTCAAGTGCGAATGCGGGGACCTTCCGCTTGTAGCTGCTCCACCAACCCTTGCCGTCGCTGGCGCCCATCGCTGCGAGGGTATCGATATGGGCGGATTGCTTGCATCCGTAGAAGTCGACGAGTCGGCGCAGGCGCTGCTCGTCGAGGCCGGTCCGCGCTGCCTCGATGTGGTTGAGCTGTGGCCCACGCATGCCGACGTGCGCGGCGGCCTCCTGAACAGGTATGTCGGCTTCCAGTCGTAGCCGGCGCACCTCGGCGCCGTACCGCCGCTGGCGCTCGCTGATGTGCGCTCGCAGAGCCAAGGTCCATCCCTTCCGTAGCACGGGCAGTGTCGCGCGTGAAAGCCGTGCCGCGCCACTTGCTTCACCGGCCAACCTGGCTCGGTCGCGAAATGGGGTTGCACGAATGAAGGGGTCGGCCATGCCTTGAGGCCTGCGCCGCTCACTGATGATTCGTCATGAGGTCCGAAGTGCGCCCTGTTCGGGTGTGCAGGCAGCCGATGCCTGCGCACCCGTTGATTCGGCGGGGGCAAGGCCACGGGTCCGCGTATTCGGCAACGAGTCCTGCGTTCACCGAGATCGAACAGCCGCCGCAGCCAGCAGGGCGGCTGGTGTTGTGGGACAACGCCGGGGCCCGGGGCCGGCACCGGTGTCGGTGCGGGCCCCGGGCCCCGGGCGGGTCAGTGCACGGTGCCCGCGTACCGGCGGGTGAAGCGGGTGCCGGTGGCGGCGGTGACGGTGATGTCGTAGCGGCCGAGGTTCAGTGGCCAGGTGACGGTGGCCCGGCCGTTGGCGGGGGCCCAGACGGTCTGGATCTGGCCGCCGAAGTCGTTCGGGGTGACGGTGAACGAGACCGCCGTCGCGCCGTCGTTGACGAGCTGGAGCGCGACGCCGCCCGACTGCACGGTCGCCGTCACGCGCGGGACGGCGATGTCGCTCTGGTCGGCCCACACCACGGTGCCGGCGAAGCGGCGGACGAAGCCGTCGGGGCCGTGGACGGTGAAGTCGTAGCGCCCGTCGGTGGCGTTGGCGTCCCAGGTGTAGGTCTTCGAGGCTCCGGCGGCGACGGTGTACGGCGTGCCGGCGAAGGCGTAGACGATGTTGGGGTAGACGGTGAAGGGGTAGCCGACGGTGCCGGTGTTGGTGAGGGTGCAGGTGACGGCGCCGGTGGTGCGGTCCACGGTCACCTCGGCGCCGGGGGCGTAGGGGAGTTTGCGGTGGGGGCGGTCGCCGGTCTCCTGGGGTGGGAGTGACTGGGTGCCGGTGGCGGGGAGTTTGACGGCGGGCAGGCCGGCGTTGGTGGCGTCGGCCTTGGCCATCAGGGCTGCCGTGTCGGGGAGGGTGGGGATGGTGTAGTCGGGCTTGGTGAAGTCGAAGCAGCTGGTGAGGTCGCCGCAGACGGTGCGTCGCCAGGCGGAGATGTTGGGTTCCTGGACGCCGGTGACGACTTCGAGGAAGCGCAGGACGGAGGTGTGGTCGAAGACCTGGGAGTTGACCCAGCCGCCGCGGGACCAGGGGGAGGCGACCCAGAGGGGGACGCGGTTGCCGAGTCCGATGGCGCGGCCCTGGGTGAACTCTTCGGGGGTGCCGGTCTCGGGGGTGGGCGGGACCATGTGGTCGAAGTAGCCGTCGTTCTCGTCGTACAT
>NZ_JBXQQB010000040.1:0-72621 GCF_057220535.1 Kitasatospora sp. NEAU-CNBT7
TTCCCACGTGTTACTCACCCGTTCGCCACTGATCCACCCCGAAGGGCTTCACCGTTCGACTTGCATGTGTTAAGCACGCCGCCAGCGTTCGTCCTGAGCCAGGATCAAACTCTCCGTGAATGTCTGCCGGTAATCCGGCCTACACTCGCGTTGAGCGGCACGGCAACCACCGGAATAGGGCGGTCCCGCGCACTGCGTCCTCGCTAGTGTTTTGTTACTAAAGGAATCTCCAACCGATCCGAACGGACCGGCCGGGGATGTCAACATATCTGGCGTTGACTTTTGGCACGCTGTTGAGTTCTCAAGGAACGGACGCTTCCTTCGGACCGCCTTCCAGCGGGCCCTCCGGGCGCTTCGTTCTTTCGTGTTCCGAGCTTATCAGATGTTTTCCGCTCCGTTTTCCGGAGTTTCATTCGATCGGATTTCGCTCGATTTCGGCCTTTCGGCGCTCCCGAACTCTAGCAGAGTTTCTCGGGCTGTTTTCCCGGGCTCCGATTCGAATTCATCTCCGAACCCGACGACCGCGGGGCAACTCGGAGAACACTACGCTCCGAGCTGCCCCGCGTCAAACCGGGTCGTGCAGGCCCCGCGGGGCCGGCCGTCAGACCTCGACGACCACCGGGAGGATCATCGGCCGGCGGCGGTAGTTGTCCGCCACCCACTTGCCGATGGTCCGCCGGACCAGCTGCTGCACCTGCCGGACCTCCAGCACGCCGTCGCTGGCGGAGCGGCTGAGCGCCTCCTCCAGCTTGGCCACGACCGGGCCGAAGGCGTTGTCCTCGATGCCGGAGCCGCGGGCCTGGATGGTCGGGCCGCTCACCATCTTGCCGTTGGTGGAGTCGACCACCACGAAGACGGAGATGAAGCCCTCCTCGCCGAGGATGCGGCGGTCCTTGAGCGAGGCCTCGGTGACATCGCCGACCGAGGAGCCGTCGACGTAGACGTACCCGGCCTGGACCTTGCCGACGATCTTCGCGACGCCGTTCTCCAGGTCGACGCAGACGCCGTCCTCGGCGATGACCGTGCGCTCCTTCGGCACACCGGTCTTGATGCCGAGGTCCGCGCAGGCCCGAAGGTGGCGCCACTCGCCGTGGACCGGCATCAGGTTGCGCGGCTTGCAGATGTTGAAGAAGTACAGCAGCTCGCCGGAGGAGGCGTGGCCCGAGACGTGGACCTTCGCGTTGCCCTTGTGGACGACGTTGGCGCCCCAGCGCGTCAGGCCGTTGATCACGCGGTAGATCGCGGTCTCGTTGCCCGGGATCAGCGAGGAGGCGAGGACGACGGTGTCGCCCTCGACGATCCGGATCTGGTGGTCCCGGTTGGCCATCCGCGACAGCGCCGCCATCGGCTCGCCCTGGGAGCCGGTGCAGACCAGCACCACCTTGTCCGCGGGCAGGTCGTCCAGCGTCTTGACGTCGACGATCAGGTTGCCCGGGACCTTCAGGTAGCCGAGGTCGCGGGCGATGCCCATGTTGCGGACCATCGAGCGGCCGACGAAGGCGACCTTGCGCTTGTGCTCGTGCGCGGCGTCCAGCACCTGCTGGATGCGGTGCACGTGGCTGGCGAACGAGGCCACGATGATGCGCTTCTCGGCGCTGGCGAAGACGTTGCGCAGCGCGGCGGAGATGTCGCGCTCGTGCGGGATGAAGCCGGGGACCTCGGCGTTGGTGGAGTCCACCAGCAGCAGGTCCATGCCCTCCTCGGCCAGCTTGGCGAAGGCCGGCAGGTCGGTCAGGCGGCCGTCCAGCGGCAGCTGGTCCATCTTGAAGTCACCGGTGGCGACGACCATGCCGGCCGGGGTGCGCACGGCGACGGCCAGCGCGTCCGGGATGGAGTGGTTGACGGCGATGAACTCGCAGTCGAAGGGGCCGATGCGCTCGCGCTCGCCCTCCGCCACCTCGAGCACGTACGGGCGGATCCGGTGCTCGGCGAGCTTGGCCTCGATCAGGGCGAGGGTGAGCTTGGAGCCGATCAGCGGGATGTCCGGGTTCTCCCGGAGCAGGTACGGCACGGCGCCGATGTGGTCCTCGTGCCCGTGGGTGAGGATGATGCCGTCGACCTTGTCGAGGCGGTCCCGGATGTAGCTGAAGTCCGGCAGGATCAGGTCGATGCCGGGCTGCTCGTCCTCGGGGAACAGGACACCGCAGTCGATGATCAGGATGCGGTCGCCGTACTCGAGGACCGTCATGTTGCGGCCGATCTCGCCGAGGCCGCCGAGCGGGGTGATGCGCAGGGCGCCCTTCTTGAGGGCGGGGGGTGCGCCGAGTTCGGGGTGCGGGTGGCTCAAAAGACTCTCCTCACGACGCACGCCATATGCCCGGGTCCGCCCCTGGCGACATATGGCGTGCGTCCATCGTTGGTTTCCTCATTGCTAGGCATCTGTGCCTTCGCGCCTTCGTTCCGGTCCAGCGGCGGGCCTGGCGGCTCGGCGATCCGGGGGCGCGCACGTCTTCGTCTGTTACAGGTGTACCCCGCCGGCGGCCAGATCCTGCCTCAGGACGGCAATCTCGTCGTCCGTGGCGGAGATCAGCGGCAGGCGGAGCGGGCCGGACGGCCGGCCCTGCAGGGTGAGCGCGGCCTTGCTGAGGATCACGCCCTGGGTACGGAACATACCGCTGAAGACCGGCAGCAGTCCCTGGTGGATGGCGAGGGCCTTGGCGGCGTCGCCGGCGGTGAAGGCCTCGATCATGGCGCGCAGCTCGGGGGTGACCACGTGGGAGACCACGCTGACCACGCCGACGGCTCCGACCGAGAGCAGCGGGAGGGTCAGTACGTCGTCGCCGGAGTACCAGGCCAGCCCGGACCGGGCGATGGCCCAGGAGGCGGCGCCGACGTCGCCCTTGGCGTCCTTGTTGGCGACGATCCTCGGGTGCTCGCCGAGCCGGACGATGGTCTCGTGGCCGAGCGGCACACCGCTGCGGCCGGGGATGTCGTACAGCATCACCGGCAGGCCGGTGGCGTCCGCGATGGCGAGGTTGTGCCGGTACAGGCCCTCCTGCGGGGGCTTGCTGTAGTACGGCGTGACCGCGAGCAGACCGTGCGCCCCGGCGGCCTCGGCCTGCCGGGCGAGCTCGACGCTGTGGTGGGTGTCGTTGGTGCCGACCCCGGCGATGACGTGGGCCCGCTCCCCCACCGCCTCCACCACGGCGCGGACCAGCTGGGCCTTCTCGGCGTCGCTGGTGGTCGGGGACTCGCCGGTGGTGCCGTTGAGCACCAGGCCGTCGTTGCCGGCGTCGACGAGGTACGCGGCGAGCTGCTGCGCCCCGTCGAGGTCGAGGGCGCCGTCCGCGGTGAACGGCGTCACCATCGCGGTCAGTACCCGGCCGAACGGCGTCTGGGGGGTGGAGGTCGGAGCCATGGGTCCAAAACTACTCGTAGGCCCCAGGGTGGCAGCCACGGCGGTCCACTGTTCGGACAGTCGCGGCTGCCGCGCGGGGGCGCAGCCGGGTCGGGAGGGCCGTCACACAGGTGGGATTCCGGTGCTGCATGCTCGGGGGTTCATGCAGCACCGGAATCCGTGTCCTGAGCGTAGGGAGCGGGGTGAAAAGCTGCAATCCGGACATGCCACGCAACCCGCCCATATGCCTATCGCCCCAGGTCAGGGGGCGACTCGGCCGTGCTTCTCGAACGCCGCATGGGTGAGCGGCATGAGCTCCGCCCACTTGGCCTCCATCTGCTCGGCGACCATCTCGATCTCGCGCTGAGGGAAGGACGGGACCTTGGCGTTCTCGGCCTTGGTGCGCAGCGAGAGGAAGTGCATCAGCGAGCGGGCGTTGCAGGTCGCGTACATCGAGGAGAACAGGCCCACCGGCAGCACGGCCCGGGCCACCTCGCGGGCCACGCCGGCGTCCAGCATCTCCTGGTAGGCGCGGTAGGAGGCCTGGTAGGCGGCCTCCATCGAGTCGGCGACCACGGCGTGCTGCTTCTCGGTGCCGTCGACGAACTCGTACCGGCCGGGGCGGCCCTCCTGGACCAGCTTGCGGTCGGCGCCGGGGACGTAGAAGACCGGCTGAAGCTCGCGGTAGCGGCCGGACTCCTCGTTGTAGGACCAGCCGCTGCGGTGGCGGTGGAACTCGCGGAAGACGAAGATCGGCGCGCTGATGAAGAAGGTCATCGAGTTGTGCTCGAACGGCGTGCCGTGGCGGTCCCGCATCAGGAAGTTGATCAGTCCGGTGGACTTCTCGGGGTCCTGCCGGAGCGCCTCCAGGGACTGCTCGCCCGCCGTCGAGACCCGGGCGGCCCAGACCACGTCGGAGTCGGCGGCGGCACTGCGGACCAGGTCCACGGTGACGTCGCTACGGAACTGCGGGACGGTGCCCAGGTCGTCGCTCACGCGAAGATCCTCCAGAGGTGGTGCAGGTCGGTGACGGGGCCAGCCTATCTAGGCCGCCGGGTTGAGCTTGATGGCGTGCTGCATGGCCTTGCGGGCGCGCGGCGTGTCGCCGGCGTCGGCGTAGGCGACGGCGAGGCGGAACCAGACCCGCCAGTCGTGCGGGGCCGCCTCGGTCTCGGCCTTGCGGCGGGCGAAGACCTCGTCGGCCGAGTCCCGGTCGATCCGGCCGCCCTGGGTGCGGCGCAGCTCGTCCACCGGGAGGCCGCCCTCGGCCTCCAGCTCCTTGGCGAGCCGCTCGCTGGCGCGGCCGAAGCGGACGGTCTGGCGCAGGAACCAGACCCCGATACCGGGGATCACGAAGGCGCAGAGGCCGAGGCCGATGCCGAGCGGCTCGCCGGTGGCGATCAGCTGGACGCCTTCCAGGACGCACATCGCCGCGACCACCAGCAGGGCGGCGGCGAGCAGGAAGAAACCGGTGCGCGAGGTCATCGGGGGCTCACAGGTCCAGGAAGTGTTCGAGGCCGAGGGTCAGGCCGGGGCGGTCCACCACGGTGCGCACGGCGAGCAGGATGCCGGGCATGAACGAGCTGTGGTGCAGCGAGTCGTGGCGCAGTGTCAGGGTCTCGCCGGCGTCGCCGAACAGCACCTCCTGGTGGGCCAGCAGGCCGCGCAGGCGTACCGCATGGACGGGGACGCCGTCGACGTCGGCGCCGCGGGCGCCGGGCAGGCCGTGGGTGGTGGGGTCGGACTGGCGGGGCAGGCCGGCCTTGTCGCGGGCCGCGGCGATCAGCTGGGCGGTGCGGGTGGCGGTGCCGGAGGGCGCGTCGGCCTTGCGGTCGTGGTGCAGCTCCACCACCTCGACGGTCTCGAAGTACTTGGCCGCCTGCTGGGCGAACTGCATGGCGAGCACGGCGCCGATGGAGAAGTTCGGCGCGATCAGCAGGCCGGTGCCGGGGCTGCGGTCGAGCTGCCCGCGGACGGTGGCCAGGCGGTCCTCGGTCCAGCCGGTGGTGCCGGTGACCACGTGGATGCCGTGGCCGAGGCAGTACTCCAGGTTGGCCATCACCGAGTCGGGGTGGGTCAGCTCGATCGCGACCTCGGCGCCCGCGGCGGTGAGCTCGGCGAGGTCGCTGCCGCGGCCCAGGGCCGCGACCAGTTCCAGGTCGGGGGCGGCCTCGACGGCCTTGACGGCCTCGGAGCCGATCCGGCCCTTGGCGCCGATCACGGCGACACGCAGCGTCATCTTGTGGGGTCCCTTCAGACCAGCAGGTCGGCGAGGTTGGCGGCGCGCTTGTTGTTGACCGGGCCGATCAGCGCGAGCGAGGGCCGGTGGGCCCCCAGCACATCACGGGCCACCGCGTGGACGTCGGCCAGGGTGACGGACGCCATCTTCTCCAGCATCTCGTCCACCGACAGGTGGTGGCCGTAGCTGATCTCGGCCTTGCCGATCCGGTTCATCAGCGAGCCGGTGTCCTCCATGCCGAGCACGGTGGAGCCGGAGAGCTGGCCGATCGCGCGGTGCAGCTCCTCCTCGGTGATGCCCTCCTCGACCACCCGGGCGAGTTCCGCGCGGCAGATCTTGAGCACCTCCTCGACCCGCTTGGGCTGGCAGCCGGCGTAGATGCCGAACAGGCCGCTGTCGGCGTAGGAGGAGGAGTACGAGTAGACCGAGTAGGCCAGTCCGCGCTTCTCGCGGACCTCCTGGAACAGCCGCGAGCTCATCCCGCCGCCGAGCGCCGCGTTGAGCACGCCCATCGCCCAGCGGCGTTCGTCGTGCCGGGGCACGCCGGGGACGCCGAGGACCAGGTGGGCCTGCTCGGTGGGGCGGTTCATGACCTCGATCCGGCCGGCCGTGCGGACCGCCTTGACGCCGCGGCGGACCTCGGCGGGGTGGCCGGCGGACTTGGCGAGGACGGGTGCGAAGGCCTTCTCGACCAGCCGGACGACCTTGGCGTGGTCGAGGTTGCCGGCGGCGGCGACCACCAGGTTCTCGGGCTTGTAGCGGCGGCGGTAGAAGCCCGCGATCTGGTCGCGGGTGAGGCCGGTGACGGTCTCCTGGGTGCCGAGGATCGGGCGGCCGAGCGGCCCGGTGCCGTAGATCACCTTGGCGAACAGGTCGTGCACCACGTCGCCCGGGTCGTCCTCGGCCATCGCCATCTCCTCGAGGATGACGCCGCGCTCGGCGTCGACGTCCTCGGGGCGGATGAGCGAGCCGGTCAGCATGTCGCAGACCACGTCGATGGCCAGCGGCAGGTCGGTGTCGAGGACCCGCGCGTAGTAGCAGGTGTTCTCCTTGGCGGTGAAGGCGTTCATCTCGCCGCCGACCGCGTCCAGCGCGGCGGAGATCTCCAGCGCGGAGCGGCGTTCGGTGCCCTTGAAGAGCAGGTGCTCCAGGTAGTGGGTGGCGCCGTTGAGGACCGGGGTCTCGTCCCGGGAGCCGACGCCGACCCAGATGCCGAAGGTCGCCGAGCGCACCGTGGGCAGGGTCTCGGTGACGACCCGCAGGCCGCCCGCGAGGACGGTGCGCCGGACGGTGCCGGCGCCGTCGACGCCCTTGAGCAGGGTCCGGGTGGTGCCGGGACGCTGCTGTGCTGCCGAGGCCTGGGCCACGGGTGGACCTCCATGAAACGTGCGGGGAAACAACAGGGTGCGGCCCGCACGCTCCGGGTGGAGCGTGCGGGCCGCGGGAGTGCTAGCGCTGCGTCACTCGGACGCGGCCTCGCCGGCCTCTTCGCCCTCGACGACCGGGATCAGCGAGAGCTTGCCGCGGGGGTCGATCTCGGCGATCTCGACCTGGACCTTGGAGCCGACCGCGAGCACGTCCTCGACGTTCTCCACGCGCTTGCCACCGGCGAGCTTGCGGATCTGCGAGATGTGCAGCAGGCCGTCCTTGCCCGGCATGAGCGAGACGAACGCGCCGAACGTCGTGGTCTTCACCACGGTGCCCAGGTAGCGCTCGCCGACCTCCGGCATGGTCGGGTTGGCGATCTGGTTGATCGTCGTACGGGCAGCCTCCGCCGAGGGACCGTCGACCGCACCGATGTAGATGGTGCCGTCGTCCTCGATGGTGATGTCCGCGCCGGTGTCCTCCTGGATCTGGTTGATCATCTTGCCCTTGGGGCCGATGACCTCACCGATCTTGTCCACCGGGATCTTGATGGTGATGATGCGCGGCGCGTTCGGCGACATCTCGTCGGGCGCGTCGATCGCCTCGTTCATCACGTCGAGGATGTGCAGACGGGCGTCCTTGGCCTGCTTCAGCGCGGCGGCCAGGACCGAGGCCGGGATGCCGTTCAGCTTGGTGTCCAGCTGGAGGGCGGTGATGAAGCCCCGGGTGCCGGCGACCTTGAAGTCCATGTCGCCGTACGCGTCCTCGGCGCCGAGGATGTCGGTGAGGGTCACGTAGTGGGTCTCACCGTCGATCTCCTGCGAGATCAGGCCCATGGCGATACCGGCGACGGCGGCCTTCAGCGGCACACCGGCGTTCAGCAGCGACATGGTGGAGGCGCAGACCGAGCCCATCGAGGTGGAGCCGTTGGAGCCCAGCGCCTCGGAGACCTGGCGGATCGCGTAGGGGAACTCCTCGCGGGTCGGCAGCACGGGCAGGATCGCCCGCTCGGCCAGCGCGCCGTGGCCGATCTCGCGGCGCTTGGGCGAGCCCACGCGGCCGGTCTCGCCGACCGAGTACGGCGGGAAGTTGTAGTTGTGCATGTAGCGGCGACGGGTCTCCGGGGAGAGCGTGTCGAGCTGCTGCTCCATGCGGAGCATGTTGAGGGTGGTGACGCCCAGGATCTGGGTCTCGCCACGCTCGAACAGGGCCGAGCCGTGCACCCGCGGGATGGCCTCGACCTCGGCGGCCAGGGTGCGGATGTCGGTGACGCCGCGGCCGTCGATGCGGACCTTGTCCTTGATGACGCGCTCGCGGACGATCTTCTTGGTCAGCGCGTTGTAGGCGGCGCCGATCTCCTTCTCGCGGCCCTCGAACTCCGGCAGGAGCTTCTCGGCGGCGATCGCCTTGATGCGGTCGATCTCGTTCTGGCGGTCCTGCTTGCCGGCGATGGTGAGCGCCTTGGCGAGCTCCGGCTTGACGGCGGCGGTCAGCGCGGCCAGGACGTCGTCCTGGTACTCCAGGAAGACCGGGAACTCGCCGGTCGGCTTGGCGGCCTGGGCGGCCAGCTGGGCCTGGGCGGCGCAGAGCACCTTGATGAACGGCTTGGCGGCCTCGAGGCCGGCGGCCACGACCTCCTCGGTCGGCGCCTCGGCGCCGCCCTCGACCAGCTTGATGGTCTTGGTGGTGGCCTCGGCCTCGACCATCATGATCGCGACGTCGCCGTCCGGCAGCGCGCGGCCGGCCACGACCATGTCGAAGACCG
The DNA here is from genome assembly GCF_057220535.1 of Kitasatospora sp. NEAU-CNBT7. Lineage (NCBI taxonomy): Bacteria > Bacillati > Actinomycetota > Actinomycetes > Kitasatosporales > Streptomycetaceae > Kitasatospora > Kitasatospora sp. NEAU-CNBT7. The sequence goes on from NZ_JBXQQB010000040.1 coordinate 8,707, forward strand.
CGTCCTCGAGCTCGGTGTGGGTCGGGAACGCCACCCACTGGCCCTTGATCAGCGCGACCCGGACGCCGCCGATCGGACCGGAGAACGGCAGGCCGGCCAGCTGGGTGGACGCGGACGCGGCGTTGATCGCCACGACGTCGTACAGGTGGTCCGGGTTGAGCGCCATCACGGTGACGACGACCTGGATCTCGTTGCGCAGGCCCTTGACGAAGGACGGGCGCAGCGGGCGGTCGATCAGGCGGCAGGTGAGGATCGCGTCCTCGGAGGGCCGGCCCTCACGACGGAAGAACGAGCCGGGGATCCGGCCCGCGGCGTACATCCGCTCCTCGACGTCCACCGTCAGCGGGAAGAAGTCGAAGTGCTCCTTCGGCTGCTTGGAGGCGCTGGTGGCCGACAGCACCATGGTGTCGTCGTCCAGGTAGGCCACGGCGGAGCCGGCGGCCTGACGGGCCAGCCGGCCGGTCTCGAAACGGATGGTACGGGTGCCGAAGCTGCCGTTGTCGATGACGGCCTCGGCGTAGAACACGTTCTCTTCCACCTGGAAGATCTCCTCTTTCGTACGTCTCCCGAGGAGCGCCCCTGCGCTTTGCCTACCGATGGCCCGGGCAGTCTGGGCCGGTCTTCGATCGAAGCCTCCGGGCCGTCCGTTCGTCGGACTCCCGGGGGCCACTACCGAGGACCGGCGCCTGCGGCCTGCTGGTAGGTGGTCGCGTGTGGACGCTCCCCTGGTGCGGGCGGCTTCCGTTTGAAGCCAGCGGCCCGCTCGTGGTGCGGTGATGCTGCCCCGGTTCTTGCGGCGTCGTGTCGCCGTCATGACCGGGCATGCCCCTCACCTTACAAATTCACACCCTACCGATCCGGTGATTGCCACGCGTGGGGAAATACGGCGGCGTCACTGCGGCGGATGTGCCGAAGGGCGGCTCCCCCGGGAAGGGGAGCCGCCCCGCGGTGCGGTACTCAGCGAGCGCCGCCGGCGGCGCCGCGGCGGATGCCGAGGCGGTCGACCAGGGTACGGAAGCGCTCGATGTCCTTCTTGGCCAGGTACTGCAGCAGCCGGCGGCGCTGGCCGACCAGGATGAGCAGGCCACGGCGCGAGTGGTGGTCGTGCTTGTGGGTCTTGAGGTGGCCGGTCAGGTCCGCGATGCGGCGGGACAGCATGGCGACCTGGACCTCGGGAGAGCCGGTGTCGCCCTCCTTCTGGCCGAACTCGGCGATGATCTGCTTCTTGACGTCGGCGGCGAGAGCCACTGCATCTCCTTCAAAGGGTTTCGCCGAGCGATTCTGGTAGGCGACACAGAATCTGACTGAGCCCGGACTGACCAAGAGTACCAGCGCCGGTCGGCCGCCCCCGCCAAGGGGGCCGCCGACCGGCGCGGAGCTGCGGTTTCGCGGTCAGCTGGTGGCGCCGCGGACCAGGGCGTAGATGTTCAGCACCGCCAGGGCCAGCGGGACCAGCGAGATCAGCATCAGGCCGTCGATCATGTCGAGGATACGGCCCCAGAACGGGGACACCCCCTGCTTGGGCACGATCAGCGCGATGGCGGTGAGCACCGCCGCGCCGAACGCGATCGAGGCGGCCAGCCAGATGGTGCGCAGGTCGATCGCGGTCTCGCCGGACTTCAGCAGGAACAGCGGGGTGTTCAGCGACAGGCCGAGGATCAGCAGGCCGAGACCGGCGAGGCCGGCCACGGTCAGGCTGAAGACCTGGGCGGTGTAGCGGAACAGCCGGGCCCGCAGCATGGTGGAGACGCCCAGCGTCAGCGCCAGCACCTCGGCGAACGCGCCGTTGCTGAAGCCGAGCACCGCGCAGGCGCCGACGATGGTCGCGGCGCAGCCGCCGACCAGGCCGACCAGCACCTCGTGGCCGCGGCGGGCCTGGTGGGCGATCCGCTCGTACTGGACGGTCTCCGCGTGGTCGGCCTCCTCCGTGTAGGAGGTGCCGCGGGTACGGGTCTGACCGGGGGCGCTGAAGCCGACCGGGAGCCTGGCGAACCGGGCCGACAGGGCCGGCAGGAAGCCGATCACCGAGACCGCGGCGACGCCGGTGACGGCGGCGATGTGGGTGGGCGAGGTGCCCGGCAGCAGCACCGCGGCGAAGGTCGCCAGGGTGCCGGCGGCGGCCAGGAAGGAGGCCGCGACGAAGACCGAGTCCTTCTCCGGCAGCAGGCCGACCAGCAGGACCGAGACCACCAGGACGGCCACACAGCCGACCAGGAACTGCAGTCGGCCCGGGCCGTCGCCGCGGTGGGCGGCGGCGATGATGCCGGAACCGGCGATCAGGGTGTGCGGCAGGGCGCCGAGGCCGAGGGCCAGCGCGGCGTCGTGGTCGTCGTACACCCGGGCGCGCACGCCGGCGTAGGCGACCAGCACCAGGGCGGTGACGCCGGACAGGATGCCGGGCAGGCCGTACATGTCGTGGTGGGCGTCGGAGAACCAGAGCGCGAAGCCCAGCAGGACCAGCAGCACGGTGCCGCCGACCAGGCCGAAGGCCCGCATCAGGTCGGGGCTCCAGAACCGGCGGTCGGCCTCGACGGCCTTGGCGATGGCGTCCGCCACGTCGTCGTAGACCGCGGGCGGCAGCGACTCGGCGAACGGGCGCAGGCTCAGCAGGTCACCGTCGCGGACCTGCTGCGCGGCCAGCGGCAGGCCGCTGTCGAGCACGGTGCCGTCGCGGCGCACCAGGTGGAAGCCCGTGGGCGCCCCGTCCACCTGGGTCTGGCCGGACAGCCGCAGGACCTCGGGGTAGATGTCCGCGAGCGGCACGTCCTCCGGCAGTGCGACATCGATCCTGCTGTCCGGCGCCACGACCGTGACCCGGCAGAATCCGGTCGTCGCGTTTCCACTCACCGGCGCTCCCCCTCGTTGACTGTGTCGGTAAGTCAGCTAGACGCCTTGCTGGCTCCGGGCCGGCCCGGAACTGACACGATCCGGCCAAGAGTTGGCGCGGCGTTACCCTACCGCCAGCCCGGCGCGGCCCGCTCGCCGCCCCTCGCGCCGCCCGGCGGCGGACGGCAGTTGTGACTGCCCGGCAGGCGGGCGCGGCGGCGCTGACGCCCGGCCAGGCCGCCCCCGTGGCCGAACGATCCGGACCCGCCCAGTAGGATCGGCCCCTGCGCGAGGCGTACGGGGGCGGACGAACGCACGTCACCCCTGGAGCGCCTGCGGTCGGCGGAGCGGGGGCGGCGTCATCACACGGGGCGCCCTCACCCGTACGTATCCAGTTGCGTGAGGGCTGATGCCGTGGTGAGCGAGCAGTACGAGGCGGTCGCATGAGCGTGGTAACCGTCAAGCGTCCGGCGCGGGCGTATCCGCCCCCGGTCCCGGACGAGCCGGTGGAGCTGGTGGCTCCGCCAGAGCTGCCCCGCGGCGGTGGCGAGGACTGGATGATGTCCTTGCTGCCGCTGCTCGGCATGGGCGGATCGGCGGCCTTCTTCTTCTCGCCGGGCGCCCAGGGCCCGATGAAGATGATGGGTGTCCTGATGGTCGCCTCCACCGCCGGTATGGCGGTGGCGCAGATCGTCAAGGCCCGCAAGGGGGGCAATGCGGGTACCGCGGACGAGCGCCGCGACTACCTGAAGTACCTGCAGCAGATGCGCCGCCAGGTCCGCCGCACGGCGGAGCACCAGCGCGGTTCGCTGCTGTTCACCCACCCCGAGCCGGACCAGCTGTGGTCGATCGTGGCCGAGGGCCGCCGACTGTGGGAGCGAAGGCCCGGTGACGGGGACTTCGCCCAGATCAGGCTGGGGCGCGGGCCGCAGCAGCTGTCCACGCCGATCCGGGCGCCGCAGACGGCGCCGATGGACGAGCTGGAGCCGCTCGCGGCCGAGGCGATGGGCACCTTCATCAAGGCCCACGGCACCCTGCAGGACCTGCCGCTGTCGGTCTCGCTGCGCGCCTTCTACCACATCATGGTGTCCGGCGACCCGGACGCCGTGTACGGCAACGTCCGGGCGATGGTCGCCCAGTTGACGACGCTGCACTCGCCCGAGGACCTGATCGTGGCGGTCGCCGCCGCGCCCGGTGCGGTGGACGAGTGGGAGTGGGCCAAGTGGCTGCCGCACACCCAGCACCGCAAGGAGACCGACGGCGCCGGTTCGCGCCGTCTGATCGCCACCGGTCTCGGTGAGCTGGAGGAGCTGCTGGCCGACGAACTGGCCGGCCGCAAGGGCTTCTCGCGGGACACCGTGCCCTCGCCGGACCAACCGCACATCGTGGTCATCATGGACGGCGCCGCGGTGCCGCAGGACTCGGTCCTCGGCGGTGTGGAGGGTGTCCAGGGCGTCACCGTGCTGGAGGTCGTCCCCGGCGACCTGGACGAGCCCGGCGGCCACCTGATGATCACCGTCGGCAAGGACGAGCTGCTGCTGGAGGCCGCCTCGGGCGCCGCCTACTCGGGCCGGCCCGACTTCCTGTCGATCTGGCAGTCCGAGGCGCTGGCGCGCCAGCTGGCCCCGTTCCGGGTGTCGGCGGGCGGTGACGACGGTGACCCGTCGCTGGTCAGCATGGACTTCACCGAGATGATGAACACCGGCGACCCGGGCGCCTTCGACCCGGCCCGGCACTGGCGGCCGCGGCCGCTGCGGGAGAAGCTGCGGGTGCCGCTGGGCGTGGGCACCAACGGCGAGTACGTCTGGCTGGACATCAAGGAGGCCTCGCTGGAGGGGATGGGCCCGCACGGCATGTGCGTCGGCGCCACCGGTTCCGGCAAGTCCGAGGTGCTGCGCACGCTGGTGCTGGCGCTCGCGGTGACGCACTCCTCGGAGATCCTCAACTTCGTCCTCGCCGACTTCAAGGGTGGCGCCACCTTCGCGGGCATGTCGGAGATGCCGCACACCGCGGCGGTCATCACCAACCTGGAGGGCGAGGCCACCCTCATCGACCGCATGCGCGATGCGATCGAGGGTGAGATGAACCGCCGGCAGGAGCTGCTGCGCGCGGCGGGCAACTACGCCAACATCAACGAGTACGAGCGGGCCCGCGGCGCCGGTGCGGCGCTCGACCCGCTGCCCTCGCTGGTGATGATCATCGATGAGTTCTCCGAACTCCTCACCGCCAAGCCCGACTTCATCGACCTGTTCATCCAGATCGGCCGGATCGGCCGTTCGCTCGGTATGCACATGCTGCTCGCCTCGCAGCGCCTGGAGGAGGGCAAGCTCCGCGGCCTGGACACCTTCCTGTCCTACCGGCTGGGTCTGCGCACCTTCTCGGCGGCCGAGTCGCGGGCCGCGATCGGCGTGCCGGACGCCTACCACCTGCCGCCGGTCCCCGGTGTCGGGTACCTGAAGTTCGGCTCCGACGTGATGGAGCGGTTCCGGGCCGCGTACGTGTCCGGGCCGTACCGGCCGCCGGGCCAGGTGCGCAGCGTCGGCGGTACGACGGTCACCGCGCAGCCGGTGCTGTTCACCGCCTCCGAGGTGCCGGTGATCGAGCCCGTGGTGGAGGAGGTGGTCGAGGAGGTCGAGGAGATCGACGACTCGCTGCTCGACACCATGCTCGACGTGTTCGTGGCGCGGATGCTCTCCCAGGGCCCGCCGGCCCACCAGGTGTGGCTGCCCCCGCTGGAGGAGGCGCCCAGCGTCGACCAGCTGGTGCCGCCGCTGCAGGCGACCGCCGACCGCGGTCTGACCTCGCCGGAGTACGGTGCGCTCGGCCGTCTGGTGGTGCCGGTCGGCATCGTCGACAAGCCGCGCGACCAGCGCCGGGACGTGCTGTACCAGGACTACTCGGGGGCGGCCGGCCACGGTCTGATCGTCGGTGGTCCGCGGTCCGGCAAGTCGACGATGATCCGCACCATGGTGGCGGGCTTCGCGGTCACCCACACCCCGGTGGAGACCCAGTTCTACCTGCTGGACTTCGGTGGCGGCGGTTTCGGCGCGCTGGCCGACCTGCCGCACGTCGGCGGCGTGGCCGGGCGTCTGGACGTCGAGAAGGTCCGCCGCACGGTCAGCGAGGTGCACGGGGTGCTCAACCGCCGCGAGGAGCTCTTCCGGGCCAGCGGCATCGACACCATCGCCACCTACCGAACCAGGCGGGCGGCCGGCCAGCTGCCGGACGAGCAGTTCGGCGACGTCTTCCTGATGATCGACGGCTGGCTGACCTTCAAGCAGGAGTACGAGGTCCTGGAGCCGGTCATCGCCGACATCGCCCAGCGCGGTCTCGGCTACGGCGTCCACGTGATCATCACGGCGGCCCGGTACGCCGAGGTCCGCCCGGCGCTGAAGGACCTGCTGCAGAACCGCACCGAGCTGCGGCTCGGCGACTCGATGGAGTCGGAGATCGACCGCAAGGTCGCGCAGAACGTCCCGGCCGGCGCGCCCGGCCGCGGTCTGACCGCCTCCAAGCTGCACTTCCTGGGCGGTCTGCCGCGCCTGGACGGCTCGTCCTCGGTCGAGGACCTGGTGGACGGGGTCGGCGACCTGGTCGCCCAGGTCAACGCGGCCTGGGCGGGGCCGCGCGCCCCGCAGGTGCGGATGCTGCCGCAGGTGCTGGACGGCAACGCGCTGCCCAAGGGCTTCGAGCACCCCGAGCTGGGTGTGGCCTTCGGTGTGGACGAGGTCGAGCTGGCGCCGGTCTTCGTCAACTTCGAGTCCGACCCGCTGTTCATCGTCTTCGGTGAGAGCGAGTCGGGTAAGTCGGCGCTGCTGCGGATGCTGATCAAGCAGATCACCGAGCGGTACACCCCGGACCAGGCCGGCATCGTGGTCGGCGACTTCCGCCGCTCGCTGCTGGGCGTGGTGCCGCCGGAGTACCTGGTGGAGTACGCGGCCGCGGCCCCCGCCATGACGTCCATCGTCGAGATGCTGCGCGGGGCCTGCTCCCGCCGGCTCCCCGGCCCGGACGTCACGCCGGAGCAGCTGCGCAACCGCAGCTGGTACACCGGCAAGGACATGTTCGTGATCGTGGACGACTACGAGCTGGTCGCCACCGCCTCGGGCAACCCGCTGGCACCGCTGGCGGAGTTCCTGCCGTTCGCCCGCGACATCGGTCTGCGCGTGATCATCGCGCGCAGCGCCGGCGGCGCCGGCCGGGCGCTGTTCGAGCCGGTCATGCAGCGGATGCGCGAGCTGGGCGGCCAGGGCGTGCTGCTCTCCGGTGACAAGAGCGAGGGCGCGCTGCTCGGCACGGCCAAGCCGCAGCCGTTCCCGCCGGGCCGGGGCACGTTCGTGACCCGCCGGGCCACCGCCGGGAACACCGTGCAGACGGGCTGGCTGCCGGCGCCGTAGCGGCACCGGGGCGCACCGCGCGACGACGAGGGCCGGATCCCGCCAGGGGTCCGGCCCTCGTGGCATTCCGCACCGTGGACTGTGCCAGAACGTTATGGAGGTTTTTTCGCGGCGGACCTGCGGTTCCCGCACCCCCCTGAGACCTTCGAATCAATGGCACTTCTGCCAGATTTACCTTTGATTCAAGTGCCGTTCATCCGCGTTAACAAGTCGGACATAGCAGAACATTGCCGCGCGTGACCATGAAATCAGTCTCGAACGATGCAGGATGCAACGGATTCCGAAGCTGATCGGCGTTGACGCACCCGATCCCGTCGCGGTTCCATGGCGCAGCGGGAGTGACCTTGAAGACACCGGCAACGCCTCGGAGGCGATACCGCTCCCGCCCCCATCACCACCTCGGCCGATCGGACCACCCATGACCGACACGCTTCCCCCTCAGGTCGTCGCCGCCCCCGCGGCCGACCCCACCGGAGCGGGCGCGCCGAAGACGCTCACCCGTTCGATCGGCGTGGTGGGCGGCACCCTGCTGACGCTCTCCTGCGTCACGCCGGCCTCCTCCCTGTTCGTCCTGGTCCCCGACCTGTTCAACTCGCTGGGCACCGCCACTGCGATGTCGATCGCGATCGGCTCGGTGCTCTGCATCGCGGTCGCGTTCTGCTACTCGGAGCTCGGCACCCTGATCCCCAGCGCCGGCGGCGAGTACGCGATGGTGGGGACCCTGGCGGGCCGGTTCGCCGGCTGGCTGGTGTTCATCCAGTCCCTGATCGTGGTGATGATCGTGCCCTCGGTCATCGCCATCGGCACGGCCGACTACCTGGCGCCGATCATGCACGTGGACGCCCGCTGGGCGGGCGCCGCGGTGATGCTGGCGGCCACCGTGGCCGGTCTGCTGGACCTGCGGGCCAACGCCTGGATCACCGGTGTCTTCCTGGTCCTGGAGGTGATCGCGGCCGGTGTGGTGTCCGTCCTCGGCTTCGCGCACAGCGAGCGCGGCGTGGGCTCGATGCTGCACGGCGTGGTCGGCGACAGCCACGGCGGCAGCAGCGCGGTCGGCTTCGGGGCCATCCTGGCGGCGATGGGCACCGCGCTCTTCGTCACCCAGGGCTTCTCCACCGCCATCTACCTCTCCGAGGAGCTGGAGAACCCCCGCCGCAACGTCGCCCGGACCGTGCTGTGGACGCTCGCCCTGTCGGTCGTGGTGATCCTGGTGCCGGTCATCGCCATCACCATGGGCGCCCCCGACCTCGACGCCCTCACCGGCGGGGACGTCTCGGGCCTGGTGGCCGGGTGGAGCAACTCCACGGTCGGCAGCTTCATCAGCCTCTGCATCGCGCTCGCCATCATCAACGCGGGCATCGTGATGGTCATCCAGAACTCCCGGGTGCTGTTCGCCTCCGGCCGCGACAAGGCCTGGCCGGAGCCGGTCAACAAGGCCTTCGGCACCCTCAACCGGCACGGCGCCCCGTGGATCTCCACCCTCGCGGTCGGCGTCCCCGGCGCGGTGCTCTGCTTCGTCCCCAACGGCCTGCTGACCAACATCACCGGGGTCGCCGTCGCGGCGCTCTACCTGCTGGTCGCCTTCGCCGCGCTGTTCTCCCGCCGCGGCGCCCACAAGGACGCCCCCGCCTGGCGCCAGCCGCTGTGGCCGGTCCTGCCGGCCCTGCTGATCCTGGTGCTGCTCTACGTGCTGACCAAGCTCGACCACACCGCGCTGTGGTGGACCGGCGGCCTCACCGCCGCGGCCGCCCTCTACTGGCTGCTGTACCTGCGGCCGCGGCAGGACAGCCGCTGGGTGATCACCCTGCCCGAGGACGAGCAGGTCTGACCCGCACCACCTACGGAAGGCCGGTGGCCCCGTCCCGCGAGGGGACGGGGCCACCGGCCTTCCGTGTGCCGTACGGCCGCTCAGAACTCCTGGCCGGCCTGGCCCGCCTGGCGCCGGCGGTAGTCCCGCATCACCACCGAGCCGCCGGCCAGTCCGGCCACCATCAGCGCGCCCGCGGCCAGCACGAAGGTGCCGGTGCGCTGGTCCCGGTCGGCCTGGGTCTCCGCCAGGCCGAGCGGCTGCGCCACGATCGGCACGGTGTCCAGGCGCACCTTGGCGTCCGGGTGCGGCTTGGGCTCCTGGTCGTTGCCGCCCTGGACGGCCTTGACCGGGTCGACCACGCCCCAGCCGATGAACTTGTTGCGGTCGCGTTCGTTGCGCTGCGCGGTCTGCTCGATCCGGGCCCGGACCTGGGCCGGCGTCCACTTGTCGTGCATCCCGACCAGGATCGCCGCCAGCCCGGACACGTACGGCGCGGAGAAGCTGGTGCCGTTGTCGACGCACTGGCCGCCGGCCGGGACGGTGGAGAGCATGTCCACCCCGGGCGCGACCACCCCGACGAAGTCGCCGTACTGCGAGAACGGGGCGCGCTCGTTGTTGCGGTCCGAGGCGCCGACCGCCAGCACGGTGTCGAAGGCCGCGGGGTAGGTCGGGCCCTCCTTGCCGTCGTTGCCGGAGGAGGCGATCACCACGACGCCCTTGGTCTCCGCGCGGGTGAGGGCGTCGCGCAGCTGGGACTTCATCGGGAAGTCGCCCTCTTCGCCGGTCGCCCGGACGTCCTGCGAGATGTTGATGACCTTGGCGCCCCTGGCGACCGCGGTGTCGATCGCCTTGATCAGCGTCTCGACGTTGCCGTTGCCGTCGCTGTCGTTCTGCCGGATGCTCAGGATCGTCGCGTCCGGGGCGATGCCCACGAAGCCGGTCCGGCCGGGCAGCGGCCTGGCGGCGATGATGCCCGCCACCTTGGTGCCGTGGCCGACCTTGTCGGTCAGCCCGTTGCCCTCGACCGGCTGGTTGGTCTGCCGGTCGACGAGGTACGAGCCGCCGTCCAGGACCTTGTCCTTGAGCTGCAGGTTCTGGTTGTCCACGCCGGTGTCGATCACCGCGACGGTGACCCCCGCGCCGCGTCCGCCCTGCCACAACTCGTCCAGCAGCACCCGCTGCAGCGCCCACGGGGCGCTCGCGACGTCCTGGGACGGGAAGGTGCACTCACCGGCGGCGGCTATCGCGACCGGTGCCTTCACATCGCCCGAGGCGTCCCCCGGCCCGGCCGCGTACGCCGGCCCCGCGGCCGTCACGCCGACCACCCCCAGCACCACCGATGCGGCGGCCAGCCTGCGGTACCTACCCAACGACACCAGTCCACCCCTCTGAATCCACACGATGCCGTGCGCGTCTGCGCGACGCGCGAAGGGCGGGCGTCCTGCCGGACGCCCGCCCCGCTCACCGGTGAGATACCGCCTCACCGGCGAGGTACCGCCCCTGGTGGGCCGTACTCAGCCCCAGATGGTGACGTTCTTCTGCTCGGTCGCCTGGTAGCTCTGCGCGGCGTTGTCCAGCGCGGTCGCGATCTGGCCGAGCACCTGCTGCAGGTCGGCGGCCTTCGCGTCCCACTGCGCCTGGCGGGCCTGGTAGCCCTCCTGGGCCGCGCCCTCCCAGCTGGCCGCGATGCGCTGGACGCCCGCCTTCAGGTCGTCGAGCTGCGACTGGATGCGCGCGGCGGTCTGGCGCACCTCCGAGCCCGCGTTCTGAATGGTCGAGAAATTGACGAGAATGCCGTTGTTGCCAGCCATGGTGTCTCCTTGTCGATGCAGCCGTCGGCGCCCCGTTTACGCAGCCGTCGGCCAAGGCTTCGGATTGAGTCGCCCGCGAGGGCTCAGCCGCCGATGCCGGACAGCGAGGACTGCTGGTCCTCCTCGGTCGCGGCGTAGAGCTTCGTGGTGGCCTCGATCGCCTGCTTGATCTCGTCGAGCACCTTGTTCAGCGCGTTCGCGTCCTCGTTGAAGCGCGACTGCATCTGCTGGTACGCGGCCGCGGCCTGACCCTGCCAGCCCTGGGAGATCGAGTCCACCAGCGAGTTCAGCTTGCCGATCTCCCCCTGAACCTGCGCGTTCACCTCACCGATGCGGTTGGCGAACGCGTTCATCTCCTCAGCGGTCGTCCTGAACTGACCAGCCATGATCCACCGTCCCCCATGAGACAGACTTCGTCCGGATAGTCCTGGCACGGTCTACCCGTCGACACCACGGTGTGATGCCCCGGAGAACTTTAGCCTTCCGACGCAAGACACCCAACACCGGGAGGCGGGTAGTTACCAGACCATGACACTACGCCCCAAAGCGGAATGACGTTCTGTCACGCCTTCCCCTACGCGTTCTGGGCCTGCAGCGCGGCGAAGGTGTTCAGCACACCGCCGCCCGGCACCAGCTTCGACCACTCCACCGGCACCTGGGTGGGGGTGATGTCCTTGTAACCCAGCCGCGCCTGCGCCTCGTTGGCCTCGCTCTTCTGCTCAGGCTGGCCGCCGGGCGCCGGGGTGGCGGAGGCGCCGGCCGCACCGGCCGGGCCGTCGTTGTTGTTCGGCAGCGAGTAGCGCAGACCCGTCTCGGTGATCAGGAAGTCGCTGCCGGACGCCTCCGCGCCGACGTTGTCCACCGCGCGGTACAGCAGGCCGTGGCCCGGCGTCACGTGCGCGCTGAGCGAACCCGAGGAGACCGGCGCCGGGTAGTCGGTCCAGGCCCAGACACTGCGCTTGACCACGTTCTTGTCGATGCCCTCGAAGGTGCTGCAGACCACCGACCGGGCGCCCTTGTCGGTGCCGGCGTTGACCGCCTTGTCGATCCGGTTGGACGGCCAGGTCGCCGGGGCCTTCATCGCCTCGGTGTCCACCAGCGGCGCCAGCTTGGCGTTGTCCGACGGGGTCAGCTGGAACGGCTCCGGCTTCTTCCGGTCGTACACCGTGTCCATCCCCGGGTCGTTGAGGATCAGTTCGGCCTGCAGCGGCGTCACGGCGTAGATGTGGTCGGTGCCGACCACGAAGAAGCTGTCCTGGAACTGCAGCACCCGGCCGACCCGCTTCTCGGCCGCCGAGGAGACGTCCACCGTGGAGGGGGTGACCTTGCCGTCCGCGAAGCCGGGGATCTTCGGGAAGGTGATCGCCTTGCCGTCGGCGAGCGTGCGCAGCCAGTCGTCGGTCACCTGCTGCGGCTGCGTGCCGCGGCCGAACAGCGCCGACTCCATGGCCTGCTGGTCGCCGGCCGGGGTGTCGACCGGGCCGACCGCGTGCCGGGTACCGGTGGAGTCCACCAGGTACTTGCTGCCCGGGCTGCCACCGGTCGGCGGGCCCTGGACGAACAGCGCCTGGCCGTCGGCGAGCATCTTGTCCTTGGCCGCCAGGGTCTCGGCCTCCTTGTCGGCCGCCACGAAGACCGACTGGCTGATCGACTCCTGGGTGTTGGTCGCGTTGCCGGGACGGTCGCAGACCGACCACTTCTTCGCCGTACCCGCGTCGGCCGCCTTCGGCAGCCGGTCCGGCGCGTACGGGATCCCGATCGTCGCCCCGTGGTTGCGGTACTTGTCGAGCACGTCGTCGGCGACCGGCATCACCTCGGCGCCGGCCGGCAGCACCAGCCGGGCCGAGGACATGTTCAGCACCTGGTGGAGCACCATCTGCCCGTTGGCCGGGTCCTTGAGCACCACGTACCGGGTGGTCGACTGCTTCGCCTGGACGATGTACTTGCCGCTGTCCCAGTTCACCGGCGCGGCCGGCTTGATGACACCCCACATGCCGAAGCCCGCCACCGTGACCGCCGCCACCACGAAGCTCGGCAGCACCGCGCGCACCGGACGAGGCGCGTCCTCGTCGTTGCCGCCGCCACTGGGCTGCAGGAAGGCGCCGACCATCCGCTTGCGTGCGAAGGTGTAGGCGTTCAGCTCGTCCCGGCGTGATGCCATGCTTGTCGTCTCCCCTGTGTGACCGACATCTGTGGTTGCGTCAGCGCACGTGTCCGGTGCGCGAGTCTGCCACCCCGGGCCACCCGGCCGGGCACCCCCCACCGGCACGAGGACCGGCCAACCCTCTACGATGCGGCAGCAGACGGTGAGTACGGTACGGGTACGGTTCGCCGACCGGCCAACCGGGCCGTGATATCTGATCAGAGAGGGCCACTCGGGGGATGCCAAGCCAGTCCGCTCCAGCGCGACGCAGCACATCACAGGGCCGGACGCCGGAGAGCCGGGGAGGACGCCGGGCGGCCGCCGCCGCGCGGCCCGCGCCCACCGCCGCGGTCACGCCGAAGGTCCAGCCCAGGCCGGGGCTGCTCGGCAGCCGGCTGCGCCTGCAGCAGCTCGTGCTGCTGGAGGTCGCCGCCGCCCTGGTCGCGGTGGGCTGGACGATCAAGCCGATGATGGCCGGCGTCTTCGCGGTGCCCGCCGTCGTCCTCGTGGTGGTGGCCCTGCTGCCGCTGTCCGGCCGGACCGCGCCCGAGGGCATGCGGGTCCGTCTCGCGCTCAAGTCCCGCCGCAAGGAGGCGCAGTACAACGTGCCGCCGCCCGGCACCGACCCGGCGCTGGCTCCCGCCCTGGAGCTGGAGCCGGCCCTGCGCACGTACACCCACGCCACCGAGACCGACCTCGGCGACGGCCGGCCGCTGCGCCGGGAGACCGGCATGGTCGGCGACGGCACCTTCCTGACCTCGGTCCTGCTGGTGCAGGCCAAGGACCAGCCGCTGCGTCCGCACCGGACCGCACTGCCGCTGCCGCTGGACGTGATCTGCTCGGCCCTCCAGGTGGACGACATCACCCTGGAGTCGGTGCAGCTGGTCCAGCACACCCAGCCCGCCCCGGCGCCGCACCTGCCGGACCAGTCGCTGGCGTTCCGCGCCTACCACCAGCTGCCGGACGGGCTCACCACCCCGGGGCTCCGGCTGACCTGGGTCGCGCTGAAGCTCGACCCGGAGAAGGCCGCCTCGGCGGTGCTGGCCCGCGGCGGCGGCGAGGAGGGCGCGCGCAAGACCCTGCAGCGCGTCACCGACCAGCTGGCCGGCCGGCTCAACAGTGCCGGGTTCACCGCCACCGTGCTGGACGAGCGCGAGCTGATCGCGGCGCTGGCCATCTCGATCTGCGCCAACCCGGTGGCGGTGGCCGGCCGTCAGGGCACCGGCGGCGGCGGGCTCGGCGCCCGCCGGACCCAGGAGAGCGGCAAGTTCTGGCGGATCGACGACCGCTGGCACAGCACCTACTGGATCTCCAAGTGGCCGCAGCTGAGCCGCCCCGGCGGCGCCCCCGGCCGGATCTCCGCACCCGACCTGGTCAACCTGGTCACCGGCACGCCCGCGCTGGCCAGCACCTTCAGCCTGACCGCCGGCCACGGCATGGGCGGCTCGGTCGCGATCAGCGGACACGTCCGGGTGACCGGCCGCAGCGAGAGCGAGGTCGCCCAGGTCGGCCGCCTGGTCGAGACCCGTGCGCAGAGCGCCGGGGTCGGCCTGACCCGCCTCGACCTGGAGCAGGCGCCCGGCCTGCTCGCCACGCTGCCCCTGGGAGGAACTTCCTGATGGCGTATCAGAGCTACCCCGCCCAGGCCCCGCAGCCCGGCCCGGACCAGCCCCGCCCGCCGAAGATCCGCCCCGGCTTCGGCCTGCGCGGCCCCAGCCGGGAGAAGCACGTCCTGACCACCGAGGACCTGGCCGCGCTGTCCTTCCCGGTCGGCGACGACGGTGTGCTGATCGGCGTCGACCCGCAGCAGCAGCCCGCCGTGATCGGTCTGTTCCGCCCCTCCTCGTACGAGGTGGTGCTGGTCGGCGGCATGTGGACGGCGCAGATCATCGCGCTGCGGGCGGCCGCCACCGGCGCCCGGGTCGCGGTCGAGACCGGCCGCCCGCAGGCCTGGTCGCCGATGGCGCAGGCGGCCGGCGGCGGCCAGCCGTGCGTGACGGTGCACCAGGTCGGCCGGCTCGGCGCCCAGGGCGCCTCGGTGGCCTCGCCGGTGCTGGTCGTGCGCGACCTCGGCGCCCGCCCGTCGCGCAGCCGGCTGTCCGCGACGCCGTGGCAGACCACCCTGACCCTGCTCCCGTACCTCGGCCCGAACGCCGCCCGGGTGCTCAACGCGGCCGACCTGGTCGGCCTGCAGCGGATCTCCCCGCAGGAGTCCGACCTGGTCGGGCGGCTGCTGTCGCTCGGGAGCGCGGAGGTCGCGGCACTGCCCACGCTCGGTGACAACATCACGCTGTGGGCGACCCGGATGCGGCGTCAGTACGTCATGACCAACCCGGGCGAGGCCGAGGCCCAGGTGCTCGGCGCACCGCGCCGGATGGACTGACCCGTCCGCCCGTTCCGTCCGGCCGTGCCGGCCCGCCCACCGGGGCGGGCCGGCACGGGTGCTTGGCCCGGGGGCCGGAAGTGCGCCGCAGGTCGGCGCGGCACCGCCCGACCGGACGTGAGATGCGGCACCGCCTTCAGATGACCACGATTCACGGCCTAGTCTTGTTGCCGACGGTACCGCGCCCAATGGCGGCGAAAACGAGGGAGCCCAAGTGAGCAGCGATCGGGACGGCGTCTACGTCGGCGACAACGCGGCGGAGGACGACGACGACTGGTCCGACGCCCCTGACTACACGCCACCCTCCTGGTACACGCAGAGTTCGGACGGTGCACCGGCGGCCCCGGCCCCCGCACCGGCCGCGGCCGTGCCCGACACCCCGGCACCGGCGCCGGCGCCGGCGCCCGCCGCGCCCGCTCCGCCGGCCGAGGTGCCGCCGCAGCAGGGCGCCCCCGTGCCGGCCCCCGTCGCCCCGGCACCGGCACCCGCTCCCGTCGCCCCGGCTCCCGTCGCCCAGACCACCGCTGCCCCGGCTCCCGTCGCCCAGAGCACCGCCGCGTCCGCCCCGGCTCCCCTCGCCGCGCCGGCCCCGGCCGCCGAGCCCGCCGCGGTCCCCGCGCCGGCCGCCCCGCAGCCATCGGTGGCCGAGGCCCCGCCGGTGCAGGTCCAGTCCGCGCCGGCGCCCGCGCCCGCCCCGCTGCCCGAGCAGACCGCCGGGCAGCAGCCGCCGGCCTGGCCGCACCCCGAGCAGGCCGGTGCGCCGACGCCGCCGACGCCGGTCCAGCAGGCCCCGGTGCAGCAGCCGCCGGTGGCGCAGCCCCCGTTCCCGCAGCAGGCCGGCCAGCACCTGCCGGGCCAACTGCCGCCGCAGGCCCCGCCCGTGCAGCACGGCCAGCCGGGACCGGCCGGCCCGCAGTACGCACCGCCCGGTCAGCCCTGGCCGCCGCAGGCCGCGCAGCAGCCGGGCCCGCCCGCCCCGCAGCCGGTGGCCGACCCGCGGCAGGGCGGCTGGCCGCAGCAAGGCCCGTACCCGCAGCAGCCGCACGCGCCCGGCTACCCGCAGCAGCAGGGCATGCCGCAGGCGCCCGCCGCGTTCCAGGGCGGCGGCCAGCAGCCGACCGCGCACGGCGCGGCGCTCGGCTACACCGCCGCGGTCGAACTGTCCTCGGACCGGCTGCTGCGCGGCCAGCCGAAGGCGCAGCGCCAGCAGCCGCGGTTCCAGTTCGGCGGCAAGGCGGCGCAGGCCGACCGGGCGCGCAAGCTGGAGCAGATCCGCACCCCGGTGATGACCTGCTACCGGATCGCGGTGATCAGCCTCAAGGGCGGGGTCGGCAAGACCACGACCACCACCTCGCTCGGCGCCACACTGGCCAGCGAGCGGCAGGACAAGGTGGTGGCGATCGACGCCAACCCGGACGCCGGCACCCTCGGCCGCCGGATCAAGCGTCAGACCGGCGCGACCATCCGCGACCTGGTGACGGCCATCCCGCACCTGCGCAGCTACATGGACGTCCGGCAGTTCACCTCGCAGGACCTCAACTCGGGCCTGGAGATCGTCGCCAACGACGTGGACCCGGCCGTCTCCACCACCTTCGACGACTCGGACTACCGGCAGGTCATCGAGGTCCTCGGCCAGCACTACCCGATCATCCTGACCGACTCCGGCACCGGCCTGCTGTACAGCGCGATGCGCGGGGTGCTCGACCTGGCCGACCAGCTGATCGTGGTCGCCACCCCGAGCGTGGACGGCGCCAGCAGCGCCTCCACCACGCTGGACTGGCTCTCCGCGCACGGCTACGCCGACCTGGTGCAGCGCAGCATCACGGTGGTCTCCGGGGTCCGCGAGACCAGCAAGATGATCCGGATCGAGGACATCGTCGCGCACTTCGAGACCCGCTGCCGCGGGGTGGTCGTGGTGCCGTTCGACGAGAGCCTGGCGGCCGGCGCCGAGGTCAACCTGCAGATGATGCGGCCCAAGGTCCGGGACGCGTACTTCGAGCTGGCCGCGCTGGTCGGCGAGGACATCGCGCGCGCCCAGCAGGGCGGCGGCTGGCAGGCCCAGGGGTACCCGCAGCAGCAGCCCGGCCCCGGCTACCCGCAGCAGCAGTACCCGCCGCAGCAGCCCGGTCCGGGCTACCCGCAGCAGCCGTACCCGCCGCAGGGCGGCTACCCGGGCGCGCCCGCGCCGGGTGCGCCGTGGGCCCCGCAGCCGGGCCAGGCACCGCCGCCCGGGTACGGGCCGGGCCAGCAGCAGCCGTACCCGCCGCAGGGTGCGCAGCAGCCCCCGCAGGAGTGGCTCCAGCAGGGCCAGCCGGGTCAGCCCGGCCAGCAGCCGGGCCAGCCGGGCTACGGGTACCCGCCGCCGCAGGAGCAGGGCCAGCCCGGCCAGCAGCCGCCCGCACCGGGGTACGGCTACCCGCCGCCGCAGCAGTAGCGGCGGCCGCACGCGGCTCGGCCCACCGGAAGGGAGTCCGGCGGGCCGAACCGTTTGCGTACAGGGCCGAGCCGTTGGCGTACGGGGGCGGGCGGCGGTGCGTGACGGGCGGTCAGGCCGCCCGCCCGGGCAGGCCCGCGGTCAGGACCCCTCGGTCAGTTCACGGGCCCGCTTGACGTCGTCGGCCATCCGGTCGAGCAGCGCCTCGATGGACTCGAACTTCTCCATGCCCCGCAGGTAGGCCAGGAAGTCGACGGCGACGTGCAGGCCGTACAGGTCGAGGCCGACCCGGTCGATGGCGTACGCCTCGACCGTGCGCGCGGTGCCGTCGAAGGTCGGGTTGGTACCGACCGAGATGGCGGCGGGCATCCTCTCCGCGGGCCCGCCGTCGGGCAGCTGCGAACCGTGCGCCGGTACGGTCAGCCAGCCCGCGTACACGCCGTCGGCCGGGACCGCGCTGTGCGGCACGGTGTCGACGTTGGCGGTCGGGTAGCCGAGTTCGCGGCCGCGCTGCGCGCCGCGCACCACCACGCCCTCGACCCGGTGCGGGCGGCCGAGCACCTCGGCGACCCCGGTCAGGTCGCCCTCGCCGACCAGCCGCCGGGCCAGCGTGGAGGAGAACGGCTCGCCGCCGCCGGCCGCACCGCGCACCTGCAGGTCGAGCACCTCGACCTCGAAGTCGTCCGCCCGGCCCAGCTCGGCGAGCAGCGCCACGTCGCCGGCGGCCCGGTGTCCGAAGCGGAAGTTCGGGCCCTCCACCACCAGGCGGGCGTGCAGCGCCTCCACCAGCACCTGGCGGACGAAGAACTCCGGCGACTCCTTGGAGAACTCCAGGGTGAACGGCAGGACCAGCACCGCGTCCACGCCGAGCTCCTCGATCAGCTCCGCCCGGCGCGGCTGCGGGGCCAGCAGCGGCGGGTGGCTGCCCGGCCGGACCACCTCGCTGGGGTGCGGGTCGAAGGTCACCACCACCGACCGGGCGCCCAGCTCGCGGGCGCGCTCGACCACCCGGCTGATGATCAGCTGATGACCGCGGTGCACACCGTCGAACGATCCGATGGTGACGACGCTGCGCCCCCAGTCCCCGGGGATCTCCTCCAGGCCACGCCAGCGCTGCACCCTGACCGCTCCTCGTTCCCTATGCCGTGGTTACCGTGCCCTGCACGACCAGGCGCACTCGAACACCCAAACCTGAACCCCTATAGCGTGCCATGCGCCCGACCCTGCTCCGGCACCGGAACGGCCGCTGAGCGCGGCGCCGGTGCCCGGCCGGTGCGCTCGGCCCGGGCGGCGGCGTACTGCGGGTCCCCGCCGGCGGCGGCCAGGCTCCGCATCCGCGCCACCAACGGCCCGGCGGGGGGCGGCGGTTCGTCCGGCGGCCAGCCGGCCAGCAGGGCCGCGAAGGCGGCCGAGCGGCCCGCGCAGCGCACCAGCAGGGCGTCCGCGCCGGGCCACCGGACACCGAGCCGACGGACCAGCTCGCGCAGCCGGGCCGGCCGGTACTGCCCCACCCGGTCCACCAGCGCGGCCAGCACCGCGCCGAGCACCTCCGGGTCCCGCTCGGCCGCCAGGACGGTGTCCAGCAGCCACCCGCGCTCCGGATCGCCCGGCGCCACCAGCAGCAGGGCGAGCGCCCGGCGGGCGCCCGGCGGCGCGGTGATCACCCCGGCCAGCAGCGGCTGGACGTCCCGGCCGAGTTCCAGCAGCCGGTCCAGGTACCCCGCCAGTGCGGCCAGCAGCGGGGCGCGTTCGGGCTGCCGGCGCAGCAGCGCGGCCACCAGCTGCATGCCCTGCCGGGCGACCTGCGGGTCGGCCGCCCCGGCGAGCACCCGCAGCGCCGGGCCGACGGCGCCCCGCGGCCGCGCCAGGCGTTCCCGAAAGGCCGTCAGCACGGCATCGGGGTGGGTGTCCAGGGCGGGGGCCAGCACCTCGGGGGTGACGAACGGGTCGTCCGCCAGGTACGCGGCCAGCGCGTCGGCCAGCCGGGCGCTCCTGGTCGCCGGGTCGCGGACCAGCAGTGCGAGCGCCGCCCCGTGCAGGGCCGGCTCGTCCTCCCGGGCCAGCAGCGTCCGTGCGGTGTGCCGCAGCAGCCGCGGCCCGGGTCCGCTCGCGTGCGGGGCGGTGCGCAGCGCGTGCACCGCGGCCGCCACGTGCCGTTCCGGCCGCGGGTCGTGGCTCCAGCGGTCGACGGCGCGGCAGAGCGCGGAGGGTTCCTCGGCGGAGAGCAGGCCGAGCAGGGCGTCGGCGCGCGGGTGGGCGGCCGCCACCAGGGCCTCCGTCAGGTCGTCCAGCGCCAGCCTGCGGTGGGCGAACAGCAGCTCGTGGGCGGCCTCGGCCGCGGCTGCCGCGGCCGCCGCGGCCGCCTCGTCGGCGCCGGGTCCGCGGCCGGCGGGCTCCCGGCCGGCGGGCTCCCGGCCGGCGGGCTCCCGGCCGCTGGCGGGCCGGTCGTCGAGCCATCCGCACAGCAGCGGGATCACCGTGCCCGGCGCCGCCGTGAGCAGCGCGGCGGTGACGGTACGGAAGGTCTGCCCGGGTCCGTCCGTGGCGACCAGCCGACGCAGCAGGGCCAGCCGGTCCGCCGGTGCGAGCGACAGGGAGGCCCAGAACTCGGGGCCGAACCTCGGGTCCCGGCCGGCCCGCTCCGCGAGCCGTTGCAGCAGCGCGCGGTGCACCCCGGCATCGGGCACCGTCGGCAGCACCGCGGCCAGCAGCCGCCCGGCCCACCAGTCCCGTTCGCTGCCCGGCTCGGCCGCCTCCAGGGCCGGCCACAGCCGTTCCAGCAGGTCCAGCCGTTCCAGCCGGTCCGGGCGGCCGTCCGGCGCCTCCGCCCCGCCGACCGTACCGGCTGCCTCCGACCGCTCCGGGGCACGCCGGCGGAGTCCCGCCGGGTCCACGGCGCTCCACCGGCCCTCGGCCGGGAGGTGCGCCCAGCCGTCACCGGGCGGCCGGGCGCCCGACGCCGCGGTCTCGTCCGACGCGGCCCTGCAGACGCGCCCCAGCGCCGCCACCACCGGGCCGACCCGGTGCCGGGGCACTCCGTGTGGCACCCGGCCGTCCGCCGCCGTCGCCGTGTCCCCCGCCGTCCCGTCCGCCGGGGTCCTGTCCGCCGGGGTCCCGTCCCCTGCCGTACCGTCCTCGCCCGTCCCGGCGTGCTCCGGCCCGGGCCGGTCCGGGGGCGGTGCACCGTCAGCGGGGCCGTCCAGGCCGTCCGGCCCGCCCGGCCCGCCCGTTCCGCCCGTTCCGCCTTCGGCAGGCCCTTCCGGTACGCCGTCCGGGGCCCGCTCGGCCAGCAGCAGCCGCAGGGCCTCGTCGAGGTCGAGGTGCAGGCTCTGCAGCCAGTCGGCCTGCTCCTCGTACGCCGTCCGGAAGCCCGGTCCGGCCGGCACGAACAGCCCCTCGGCCAGGACCGCCGCGGCCCAGCCCCCGGCCACCGGGGAGAGCCGGTCGAAGTCGGCCGCGTCCAGCCCGCCGTGGCCGGTGCCGAGCATCAGCCGGGCCGCCTCGTGGACCCGCCCGGCCATCACGGCCGCCAGCCGCCGGATCCGGCCCGCGTCCTCGCCGGGTGGCGGCGGGGCGCCCCGGCGGTGGGCGCCCTGCCGGCGCGGTCCGGCCGCGGCGAGCCGCCGGGCGGCCCGTAGGCAGAGCAGGTCCAGGTGGGCGGCGAACAGTTCGTCGCGTCCGGGCGCCGGCCCGGTCACCCCCGCCGAGTGCAGTTCGCCGGCGAGCCGGACGGCCAGCGGGTGCACCGCGTCCGCCGGGTCGAGCCAGCCGGGCGGCAGCCCGTAGCGGCGGGCGGCGCGCGCGGCCGCGTCGGCGGGCAGCGGGCCCAGCCGGTGCACGTCGGCGCCGGGGTGCCAGCATCCGAGGCGTTCCCAGCCGTCCGGCCGGGCGGCGGTCAGCAGGCGGGCGCCGGTGGCGGCCAGCCAGTGCGTCCCGGCGGCCAGCCACTCGGCGGTGGGTGCGGCCGGGGCCTCCTCGGGTCCGTCCAGCACCACGAGCAGCGGGCGCCGGGCGACGGTGCCGAGCGCCGCGGCCGGGGACGCCTCGGGTGCGGGCACGCCGAGCAGGGCGGCGGCGCGGGCCAGGGCGCGTCCGACCGGGGCGGCCAGCGAGTCGTCCCCGGGGTCGAGGTCGGCGCCGCGCAGCCACAGTGTGGGCAGCGCGTTCGGGCCGGTGGACCGGCGGACCGCCAGTGCGGCGATCTCGGTGGTCCGGCCGGTGCCGGGCGCGCCGAGCAGGACGGTGACGGTCCGGCGCGGCTCCTCGCCGCAGATGCCGTCGGGGCGGTCGACCCGGTCCGCCGCCAGGTCGGCGATCCGGCCGGGCCCCGCGGTGGCGCTGCCGAGCTGGACGGCGGCCAGACGCAGCAGTCCGGCCAGGTTGAGGGCGCGCCCGAAGGCGGGTACCTCGGCGGCGTTGCGCTCCAGCAGCTCGCCGAGCGGGCCGGCCGTGGACGCACCCGCGGTGGACCCACCGGCGGACGAGCCGGCAGCGGACGAACCGGCGGCACCAGGGCCGGCGGCGGACGAACCGGCGGTAGCCGGGCCGGGCCGCAGCGGAGCGGCCGCGATCAGGTCGGGCCGGCCGAGGCCGCCGCGCAGGATCAGGCCGGGCGCGACCACGGCGAGTACCGCGCCGGTGTCGGCGTCCAGGACCGGCGTGCCGGCCGGCGGGACCGGCCCGGGGCGGTCCGGCCGGATCAGCAGGGCGCCGGCGACCGGATGGAAGTCCTCCTGCCACGGGTACCCGGCGGCGCAGCGGCCCAGCACCCCGCCGGGCCGGGGCCGCTCCCCGGCCTCCTGCAGCATCACCACCGGCCCGCCGCCGGGGTCGGCACCCTCCTCGGGCCCGGCCCCGTGGGTGCCATGGGCGAGCGGGAGCGCGGGCCCGGGCAGGCCGCCGACGGTGTCGGTGCGCAGCAGGGCCAGCGCCTGCCCGGGCAGCAGGTCGATGTTCCCGGCGCCGAGCACCCGGCTCTGCCCGCCGGGGGTGTGCAGCACCACCCGGTCGAGTCCGGCCACCACCTCGTGCGCGGTGACCACCGTGCCGTGCCGGTCGGCGACGAACCCCAGCCCACGCAGCCCGCCGTCCAGGTCCCGGACCAGCAGCACCGCCTGGGCCGGGTCCGCCGCCGCACCGGTGTACCTCCCGGCCATGTCGCCCCGCCTCCCCGTGCCGGGCCGGCCGGGCGCCGGACCGGGCCCGGCACGGCTGCCGTTCTCGCGGCGGGGAGCCTGCCCAGCCCGGCGGGCGTACCACCGCGCCCACGCCGTTCACCACGGGCTTTCGCCTCGCGCGCTCCCCCGTGCGGATGAACCGGGGACGGATCCGGACGCACCCTCCCCCACCGCGCCCCGCTCCGGCCCCACCCACGCCCCACCCGCCGCGCCCACCAGCTCCACCGCCGCCCCGTACGCCGACGGGCCGCCGCCCGTACGCCGACGGGCCGCCACCCCGTACGCCGACGGCCGCCGCCCGGGAGCGGGCGGCGGCCGTCACATGGGCCGGGTACGGAGGGGGGCCGGGTAGGTACCGAGTGGGGGTCAGCCGACGAAGACGGCGACCGGGCGGGCGCTGCCGCCCTTCTCCTCCACCAGGGCCAGGAACCGCCCGTCCGGGTCGAAGACCGCGATCGGACCGTCCACCCCGAGGCCGGGGGCGGCGAGCTTCATGCCGTTGGACAGCAGCCGGGCCTGGTCGGCGTCGATGTCCCAGCGCGGGAAGGCGGCGTCGGCGGCGTCCGCGATCGGCAGCACCTCCAGCTTCTCCTCCAGCTGCTCCAGCGTGCGGGCCGACTCCACGCCGTACGGGCCGACCCGGGTGCGCCGCAGCGCGGTGAGGTGGCCGCCGACCCCGAGGCCCTCGCCCAGGTCGCGGGCGAGCGCCCGGATGTAGGTGCCGGAGGAGCACTCGACGGTGACGTCCAGGTCGATCACCGGGGTGCCGTCCTCGGCGAGCGCCGTCCGCTGCCCGTGCACGGTGAAGGAGTGCACGGTGGTGGGCCGGGCGGCGAGTTCGAAGTCCTCGCCCTCGCGGACCCGCGCGTAGGACCGCTTGCCGTCGATCTTGATCGCACTGACCTTGGACGGGACCTGCATGATCTCGCCGGTCAGGGCCGCGATCCCGGCGTCGATCGCCTCCCGGGTCACCGCCTCGGCCGATGAGGAGGCGGTGACCTCGCCCTCCCGGTCGTCCGTGACGGTGGTCTGGCCGAGCCGGATGGTGGCCTCGTAGGTCTTGGCGGTGAGCATCAGGTGCCCGAGCAGCCGGGTGGCCCGCTCCACCCCGATCACCAGCACACCGGTGGCCATCGGGTCGAGCGTGCCGGCGTGGCCGACCTTCCTGGTGCCGGCCAGCCACCGCATCTTGGCGACCACCCCGTGCGAGGTGATGCCCTCCGGCTTGTCGACGATGACCAGGCCGTCCGGGCCGGTTCCCTTGCGCTTCATCGGTTCTTCTCTGTGCGGTGGCGGATGTGCGGGTGACGGATGGGGGGGTGCGGGCGGCCGGGCGGCGGCTGCGGCCACCGCGGCGGCTCCGGCTCCGGCCGGGCTACGACGTACGGTCCAGCGCCGCCCGGAAGCGGTCCACGGCGGCCGCCACGTCCTCGCGCACCGCGAACCCGGCGGCGTACACGTGCCCGCCGCCGCCCAGCTCGGCGCAGGCGGCGGCGACGTCCACCCCGCCCCGGGAACGGCTGGAGCCGCGCAGGGTGCCGTCCGGGTCCTGCTTGAGCACCAGCGCGACCTCGGCCTCGGCGGCCCGCCGCACGACGTCGATCAGGCCCTCCAGCTCCTCCACCGTGACGCTGTACAGCACCAGGTCCTGGTACGGGACCCAGGTCCACACCAGGCCGCGGCCGCCGGCCTGCTCGGGCTCGTAGCGGGCCCGGTCCAGGGCCGCGGCGAGCACCTTGAGGTAGCCGAACGAGGAGGTGTCCCACAGCTGCCGGGAGATCTCGTCGTGGCGGATCCCGGTGGCCAGCAGCCGGCCGGCCAGCTCGTGGGTGGCGGGGGTGGTGGCGGCGTACCGGAACGAGCCGGTGTCGGTGGCGACGCCGGTGTACAGGCAGGTCGCCAGCTGCTGGTCGAGCGGTACGCCGAGGCGGCGCAGCAGTTCGTCGACCAGGACGGCGGTGGCCGGTGCGGCCGGGTCGATCAGCCGGTGGGTGCCGAAGCCCGGGTTGGAGGCGTGGTGGTCGATGACCACCAGCACCGGCGCGGCGAAGGCCTTGTCGTGCAGCAGCCCGAGCCGGCTCTCGGCGGCGACGTCGAAGCAGACCACCAGCTCCGGCACGTCCGGCACCTCGGCGGCCGGCACCAGCAGCTCCTGGCCGGGCAGGAAGGACAGCGACTGCGGGATCACCTGCGGGTCGTCGCCGAAGGAGACCCGCACCTGGTGGCCGAGCGAGCGCAGCGCGAGACCGGCCGCCAGCGCGGAGCCCAGTGCGTCACCGTCCGGGTTGATGTGGCAGATCAGGTCGATCACCGGGGCCCGGACGATGGCCGCGACGGCGCGCTGCCACTCGTGCTCCAGGCCCGGCTGCTCCGCCCGCGGGCCGGGAAGCACCGCGAGGGCGCCCTCCACCGTGCTGGTGGAGGCCGCCCCCGTGATGTCGCCGGCCGCTGCCGGCTCGCCGGCCATGACTACTCGTCCTCGTCCGCGTCGTCCTGCTCGGAGCCCGGCACCCGGTACGGGTCGGCGTCCCCGGCGTAGCTGGCGCCGGCGGCGGCGGTGCGCACCGCCGCGTCGGACTGCCGGGCCCGGTCGAGCAGGTCGTCGATGTTCTTGGCGTTGTCCGGCAGCGCGTCGGCCACGAAGGTGAGCGTCGGGGTGAAGCGCACCCCGGTCTGCTTGCCGACCTCGGAGCGCAGCACGCCCTTGGCGCTCTCCAGCGCCGCGGCGCTGGCCTGGCGCTCCGTCTCGTCACCGTAGACGGTGTAGAAGACGGTGGCCTCGCGCAGGTCCCCGGTGACCCGGGCGTCCGTGATGGTCACGTAGCCCAGGCGGGGGTCCTTGATCCGGCGCTGCAGGGTCTCGGCCACCACCACCTGGATGCGGTCGGCGAGCTTGCGCGCCCTTGCGGTGTCGGTCACGTTGCCTCCTCGTGCGGTGGGCTCGGTATCCGGGAGAACACTCGCCCGGGTGGGGCCCATGCCCCAACGTACCTGCCCGCGCCCAGCCTTGTGGGCGCTCTCGGTCCTCGGCTCTGTGACGGTGGCGCCTGGGCACCACCGTCGCCGCTCTCAGTCATCGTCGCTGTTGTGGAACCGTCTCCTCGCGGAGAGCAGCTGCACTTCGGGGCGGCCGGCG
Source organism: Kitasatospora sp. NEAU-CNBT7 (assembly GCF_057220535.1). NCBI lineage: Bacteria > Bacillati > Actinomycetota > Actinomycetes > Kitasatosporales > Streptomycetaceae > Kitasatospora > Kitasatospora sp. NEAU-CNBT7. The sequence goes on from NZ_JBXQQB010000040.1 coordinate 34,824, forward strand.
ACGAGCCGCTCACAGCTGTCCAGGATCTCGGTCACGTACCCGGCTTCGCCGGACACCACCGCCAGGCCGATCTCGGCCCTGCGGTGCAGCTCCTGGTTCCCGGTCTCGGCAGCGCACACGCTGTACTTGCGCTGCAGTTCGGCCACGATGGGCCGCACGATCGAACGCTTCTCCTTCAGCGAGTGGACGTCGCCGAGGAGCAGGTCGAAAGTGAGTGTTCCAACGAACATGTGGACAGGTCTCGCCGACCTGAAGGCCTCGTAGCAACCACCCCGGAGGGCGGACGTACGTGGACCCTACACAGCGAGACCGGGGCCGGTCGACGGGAATTCACCCCCGCCGAACGGCCCCGGCCGACACCGACTAGGCGCGCGGCTTCTCGCGCATCTCGTAGGTCTCGATGACGTCCTCGACCTTGATGTCGTTGAACGACCCGAGGGTCACACCGGCCTCGAAGCCCTCGCGGACCTCGGTCGCGTCGTCCTTGAAGCGGCGCAGACCCTCGATGTTGAGGTTCTCCGCCACGACCTTGCCGTCGCGCAGCAGGCGGGCCTTGGTGTTGCGTCGGATGACGCCCTCGCGGACGAGGACACCGGCGATGTTGCCGAACTTGGAGGAACGGAACACCTCGCGGATCTCCGCCGAACCGAGGCGGACCTCCTCGTACTCCGGCTTGAGCATGCCCTTGAGGGCCGCCTCGATCTCCTCGATCGCCTGGTAGATGACCGAGTAGTACCGGATGTCGACGCCCTCGCGCTCGGCCGCGGTACGGGCACGCCCCTCGGCGCGCACGTTGAAGCCGATGATGATGGCGTCCGAGCCCATCGCCAGGTCCACGTCGGACTCGGTGATGGCACCCACACCGCGGTGCAGGATCCGGAGCTCGACCTCCTCGCCCACGTCCAGCTTGACGAGGGCGTCCTCGAGGGCTTCCACCGAACCGGAGACGTCACCCTTGATGATGAGGTTGAGCTTCTCGATGCTGCCGGCCAGCAGGGCCGCCTCGAAGCCTTCGAGCGAGACCCGGACGCGGCGCTGCGCGAAGGACGCGTTGCGGTCGCGGGCGGCACGCTTCTCGGCGATCTGGCGGGCCGTGCGGTCCTCGTCGACGACGATGAAGCTGTCGCCGGCGCGGGGCACCGAGGTGAGACCGAGCAGCAGGACCGGACGGGACGGGCCCGCCTCGGCGATGCTGTTGCCGTTCTCGTCCAGCATGGCGCGGACGCGGCCGTAGGCGTCGCCGACCACGATCGAGTCGCCGACGCGCAGCGTTCCGCGCTGCACGAGCAGGGTCGCCATGGCACCGCGGCCCTTGTCGAGGTGGGCCTCGATCGCGATGCCCTGCGCGTCCTGCTCCGGGTTGGCCCGCAGGTCGAGCGAGGCGTCCGCGGTCAGGACCACGGCCTCGAGCAGTTGGTCGATGTTCAGACCCTGGCGCGCGGAGATGTCGACGAACATGGTGTCGCCGCCGTACTCCTCGGCCACCAGACCGAACTCGGTCAGCTGGCCGCGGACCTTGGTCGGGTCGGCGCCCTCGACGTCGATCTTGTTGACCGCGACCACGATCGGCACACCGGCGGCCTTGGCGTGGTTGAGCGCCTCGACCGTCTGCGGCATGACGCCGTCGTTGGCCGCGACCACCAGGATCGCGATGTCGGTGGACTTGGCACCACGGGCACGCATGGCGGAGAACGCCTCGTGACCCGGGGTGTCGAGGAAGGTGATCGGACGCTCTTCGTCGTTCACCGTCGCGGTGACCTGGTAGGCACCGATGTGCTGGGTGATGCCACCGGCCTCGCCGGCCACCACGTTGGTCTTGCGGATGGCGTCCAGCAGGCGGGTCTTACCGTGGTCGACGTGACCCATGACGGTGACCACCGGCGGGCGCGCGACGAGCATCTCGTCGTCGCCCTCGTCGGCACCGAAGTCGATGTCGAACGACTCCAGCAGCTCGCGGTCCTCGTCGTCGCGGCTGACGATCTCGAGCACGAAGCCCATCTCGCCGGCCAGCAGCTCGAGGGTGGCGTCCGAGACCGACTGGGTCGCGGTCACCATCTCACCGAGGTTGAACATCACCGAGACGAGCGCCGCCGGGTTGGCGTTGATCTTCTCCGCGAAGTCCGTCAGCGAGGCACCGCGCGACAGGCGGACGGTCTGCCCGTTGCCGCGGGGCAGCATCACACCGCCGACGGACGGGGCCTGCATGGCCTCGTACTCCTGGCGCTTCGCCCGCTTCGACTTGCGACCACGGGCCGGACGGCCACCGGGGCCACGGCCGAACGCACCCTGCGTGCCACCACGGGCACCCGGGCCGCCGGGACGGCCGCCGAAGCCACCGGGACGGCCACCGCCGCCACCGAAGCCGCCACCGCCGCCGCCACCGGGACGGGGGCCGCCGAAGCCGCCGCCGCCACCGGCCGGACGCGAGCCCGGACCGGCCGGACGGCCGGCGAAACCGGGACGGGCGCCACCGGCGCCGGGCGCACCGGGACGGGCGCCGGGGCCGCCACCCGGGCGCGGGCCCGGACGCGGGCCGGGACCGGCCGGACGCTGCGGCATCATGCCCGGGTTCGGGCGCGGCATGCCGGACGGGCTGGGAGCACCCGGACGCGGGCCGGCCGGACGGGGCATGCCGTCGGGACGCGGGGCACCGCCGCCGGGACGCGGGGCGCCACCGGGGCCGGCCGCGGGACGCGGACGGTCGCCGCCGGGACGCGGGGCGCCACCGGGGCCGCCCTGGCCCGGACGGGCCGGACGGTCACCGGTCGGACGCGGACGCTCGCCGGCACCCGGGGCGCCACCCTGGCCCGGACGGGCCGGACGGTCGCCACCGGGGCGCGGACGGTCGCCGCCGCCCTGGCCGGCCGGGCGCGGGGCGCCGGGACGGGCCATACCGGTGTTGCTGGACGTGAACGGGTTGTTCCCCGGACGCGGGCCGGCCGGACGCGGGCCCGGACGGGCCGCGGGGTTGGCCGGACGCGCGGCGGCCGGACGGGCCGCCGGAGCGGCCTCGCCGCCGGCCGGGGCCGGGGAGGAGAACTCGGCCGCGGGAGCGGCCGGGGCCGCCGGAGCCGCAGCGGCGGCCGGAGCCGGCGCAGCCGGACGGGCAGCCGGGCGCGGGCCGGGGGCCGGGGCGCCTGCGGGCTTGGCGGGGGCGGCCGGCGCCGGGGCGGCGGCCGCGGGGGTGGGACGGGGACCCGGCGTCGCGGTGGGCCGCGGGCCGGGGGTGGGGGCACCCGGACGCGGCGCGGAGGCGCCGGCGGCGGGCTGGGGCGCCGCGGGCTTCCGCGGGCCAGGCTTGGCGGACGCGCCACCGGACGGCGGCGTCGCTCCCAGAGCGTCAGTCAACTTGCGCACGACCGGCGCCTCGATCGTCGAGGACGCCGAACGGACGAACTCACCGAGCTCGGTGAGCTTGGCCATCACGGCCTTGCTCTCCAAGCCAAGTTCCTTGGCGAGCTCGTATACCCGGACCTTAGCCACTTCACTCCTGTCTATGAGTCCGGGGTGGTCGTCCGCCGGACTGTCGCTACTTCATGGGCGTACTCATCGCGTACTCATCGAGTGCTCATCGCAATCTCGACCTACTTCCATCTCGCGAGGTACCTGACGTGACGCACGGCGTGCCGCCGCCGTGCGCTGTGTGCGTCCTGCTGGTGATCTGTCTTCTCAAGGCGTCGGCGAACCGCCCGCCCGGTCCTCGACACATGCCCGCAGTGCGTCGGTGTCGAGCGGCCCCTGGAGCCGGAAGGCCCTGGGGAACGCCCGGCGGCGAACCGCGAGGTCGAGGCAGCCCGGCTCGGGGTGCAGATGCGCACCCCGGCCCGGCAGTGTGCCGCGCGGATCGGGGACGCACACGCCCTCGACCGCAACGACACGCAACAGCTCATGCTTGGCCGCTCGCTTGCGGCAGCCCACGCAGGTGCGTTCCGGGCATGCTCGGACATGCGTCCGGCCAGACAGAATCAAGTCTACCCCTCCGAAGGGACATGACGCCGCCCCGCCAACCGGCGGCGGGGGGCTCGGGTGCACAACGGCGGGCGGCGGGGGACTATTCCCGGCCGTCCTCGGCGGGCACCTCGGTGTCCGGACGGATGTCGATCCGCCAGCCGGTGAGGCGGGCGGCCAGGCGGGCGTTCTGCCCTTCCTTGCCGATCGCCAGCGACAGCTGGTAGTCCGGGACGATCACCCGGGCGGAGCGCTGGGCGAGGTCCACGATCTCCACCTTGGTCACCCGTGCGGGGGACAGCGCGGCGGCGACCATCTCGGCCGGGTCCTCGGACCAGTCCACGATGTCGATCTTCTCGCCGTGCAGCTCGGCCATCACGTTGCGCACCCGGCCGCCCATCGGGCCGATGCAGGCGCCCTTGGCGTTCAGGCCGGCCCGGCGGGACCAGACCGCGATCTTGGTGCGGTGGCCGGCCTCGCGGGCGATCGCCGCGATCTCCACCGAACCGTCGGCGATCTCCGGCACCTCCAGCGCGAACAGCCGCTTGACCAGGCTCGGGTGGGTCCGCGACAGGGTCACGGACGGCCCGCGGACACCGCGGCGCACGCCCACCACATAGCACTTCAGCCGGGTGCCGTGCCGGTAGTCCTCACCGGGGACCTGCTCCTGCGGGGGCAGGATGGCCTCCAGCTTGCCGATGTCGACCAGGATGTTCTTGGGGTCGTTGCCCTGCTGGACGACACCGGTGACGATGTCGCCCTCCTTGCCCGCGTACTCGCCGAAGGTCTGGTCGTCCGCCGCGTCGCGCAGCCGCTGCAGGATCACCTGCTTGGCGGTGGACGCGGCGATCCGGCCGAAACCGCTCGGGGTGTCGTCGAACTCCTTCGGCTCCACGCCCTCGTCCAGCTCCGCCGGGTCCTCCAGCGCCCACACGGTCACGTGCCCGGTCTTGCGGTTCAGCTCGACCCGCGCCCGGCGGCGGGAGCCCTCGGTGCGGTGGTACGCGATGAGAAGCGCCGACTCGATCGACTCGACCAGCAGGTCGAACGGAACGCCCTTCTCGGTAACCAGCCCACGCAGGGCGCTCATGTCGATGTCCACGGCTACGCCTCCTCTTCACTCATCAGGTTCACGGTGCGATCCGACCGGCGACTACCGGTCCGCACCCTCGTCCGCCCCCTCGGAGGCGTCGTCCACGAAGTCCTCGTCGTCGGCGTCGTCGTCGCCGACCAGGTCGGGGGCCGCGTCCAGCAGCTCCTCGTCCTTGCGGTTGAACTCGACCTGGACCCGGGCCCGGTCGATCTCGGCCCAGGCCAGGCGGCGCTCCTTGGGGCGGCCGCGGCCCTTGACCGGCTGCACCTCGACCAGCACGCCGTCCTCGTCGCTCTCCAGCACCCGGGCGACGATCTCCTTGCCGTCCGCCAGGTGCACCTTGGCCAGCCGGCCCTCGGCCCGGCGCCAGTGGCGGGGCTCGTGGAGCGGGCGCTCGGCACCCGGGGAGCCGACCTCCAGCAGGTAGGGCGTCTCGCCCATCAGGTCGGAGTCGTCCAGCACCCGGCCCACCTCGCGGCTGAACTCGGCGATGGTGTCCAGGTCGACGCCGCCGTCGGCGTCCACGTCGATCTGCACCTGGCGGCGGCTGCCGGCCTGGGTGACGACGACGGCTTCGAGGTCGAGCCCGGCCTCCGCGGCCAGGGGCTCCAGCAGCGCGCGCAACCGGTCGGTCTGGGTGGTGCTCATCCGAATGACTCCTCGGGCGCGTCTGCTGTTGTCGTAGGTGCTAACCGAGAGCAGAGCCTATCGGGCCGACCCCCGAAACGCCGATTCCGACCTGGCCGTGGGCCACTCGGCCGACCCCGCTGCGAGGAAGGTCACAGTGGACGGATAGCGTCCCTCCGGGCTCGGAGTCGTGAGGGTCCGGTAATGATTCACGCAGCAGGGGGACACCAGAACTCCCGCTCGACCCGACGGGAGCCCACCCGATGCCGTCCCCCACCCGCCGGACGTTCCTCGTCCTCGGCGCGCTCTCGGGCGCCGCCGTGCTCAGCGGATGCACCGACGAGCACGACGGCGACCACCCGGACGGGCAGCGGCCCGACCAGGACCTGCCCCTGCGCACCAAGGCGGTGGCCGCCACCGACGCGCTGCTGGCCGGGTACGACGCGGTGCTCGCCGGAGCCGCCGCCGGCACCCAGGGGGCGCTGCTGCGGCAGCTGCGCGAGGAGGTCTCCCAGCACCGGACCGCCCTCGCCCAGGGCCTCCCCGCCCAGCCCTCCGGCTCCGCGCAGGCCACCGGGTCCGCGCAGCCCTCGGCCTCCGCCCCGGCCGGCACCCCGGCCACCGCCCCGGCCACCGCCCCGGCCGCGTCCGGCGGCGCCGTCACCACCGTGGCCGCGCTGGCCGCCGCCGAGCGGCGCACCGCGGCCGAGCGGCTCACCGACCTGCCGGCCGCCTCCCCCGCCCTGGCCGGGCTGCTGGCCTCGGTCTCCGCCTCCGGCGCCGTCCACGCGGCCCGGCTCGGCGACACCGGCCCGGTCGGCACCCCGGCCGCGACCGCCCCCTCCCCGGCCGCCCCGGGCACCGCCGGCGCCACCTCCACCGCGAGCGGCGGCGCGACCGGCGCCCCGGCGCCGTCGGCGAGCGCCAAGCCGTCACCGCTGCCCACCGCCGCCGCGGCCGGCACCCAGTCCGCGCTGGCCGCCGAGCACGCCGCCGTGTACGGCTACGGGGTGGTCTGCGCGTTCCTGCCGGTCGGCAAGCAGCGCGAGGACGGCCGCCTCGACTACGTCGCGCACCAGGCCAGACGGGACGGCTGGGAGCGGCTGCTGCGCGCGTCCGGCACCGGCCCCACCCCCGCCGCGGCCGGCTACCGGCTGCCCTTCGCGGTCAAGGACCCGGCCACCGCCGGCCAGCTGGCCGCGCACATCGAGACCCGGCTGACCACCGTCTACGCCGAGCTGGCCGGCGCGGGCACCGGACCGGTCCGCCTGCAGGCCGCCGACGCGCTGCGCGAGAGCGCGCTGCGCGCCCTGCACTGGGGCGCGCAGCCGCCGGCCCTGCCCGGCCTGCCCGCGCCGGGCGCCGCCGCGGGCGCGAGCGGCGGCCCGGGCGGCGCGGCCTCCTCCCCCGGCCACTGAGCCCGCTCCGCCGCCGGACACAGCGGCACCACCGAGCGCCTGAGCGGCTCGGACCGCCCGATGGCCGACAATGGGCGGGCACGCCCAAAGGGGACCGGAACGACCGAAAGGCCGTCATGACGGCACAACCGGGGCAGATCGCCGTCCCCGAGCGGCTGACCCAGACCGTCCGGCTCTGGGAGGGCGGCGCCGGCCTCGACTGGCTGGCCGGCCTGCCCGGCCGGTTCGCCGAGCAACTCGACCGCCGGGGACTGGTGCTGGAGCGGATCTGCGAGCCCGGCGGCCGGATCAGCCTGGTCGGCTACGTGCACCGGTCCGACGACCTCGCCCCCGCCGTCCTCAAGATCGGCGTGGTCAACCGGGAGACCGCCCAGGAGCACGCCGCGCTCACCCGCTGGGCCGGCCGCGGCGCCGTCCTGCTGCTGGCGGCCGAACCGGACCAGGGCGTCCTGCTGTTGGAGCGGCTGCACGGCGACATCCCGCTGCGCTCGCTGGCCGAGGCGAAGGCGATGCTGGAGGCGGCCGGACTGCTCCAGCGGCTGTGGGTGGAGCCGGGCGAGGACCATCCGTTCACCCCGCTCGCCGAGCGGGTGGCCGAGCTGTCCGCACTGGTCCGCGAGCACCGCGCGCTGCCCGGCGCCGCCGACGCCCTCCCCCTGGTCGACGAGGCGCTGGAGACGGCCGCCGCGCTCGCCGCCGACCAGCCCGAACACCTGCTGCTGCACGGCGACTTCCACCACGGCAACGTGCTCGCCGCCGACCGCGCACCGTGGCTCGCGATCGACCCGCGCCCGCTGGTCGGCGAGCGCGCCTACGACCTCGCCCGGCTGGCCCGCGACCGGCTGGACACCCTGGCCGGCTCCCCCGGCCCGCGCGGCGCGCTGCGCCGCCGCCTGCAGCAGCTCGCCGACGCGGTCGAGGTGGACCACGAGCGGCTGCGTGGCTGGACGCTGTTCCGCACGGTCGAGGCGGGCCTGTGGCACCTGTCCACCGGCGCGGGCGAACAGGCCGAGCTCTACCTGGAGTTCGCGTCCTGGCTGTGACGCGGGCGCAGCGGCAGCGGGGCACCCATCACGGCGTACGGGCGCAGGGTGTTCGGGAAGCGCACCGCCCGGGCCAGGTCCCGGTAGCCGAGGGCGCGGTAGAGCCGCCGGGCCGGGGTCTCCTCGTCGATCGCCGAGAGGATCGAGCGGTCCAGGCCGGAGCGCTCGCAGAGCGTGCGGATCAGTGAACTGCCCACCCCGCGGCCCTGGAACTCGGGCAGCACGTGCAGTTCGGTGATCGCGAACACGCCGTCCAGCCAGTCCGCGTGGCCGGCCGCCTCCAGGTACGGCTGGATCACCGTGCTCCACCAGTGCTCGCGGTGGTTGGGCATGCCGTAGCCGAAGCCCACCAGCCGTCCGCCGGACATCGCGCCGAGCGCCAGCACCCCCGGCTGGAGGGCGTGCCGGCCCACCAGCGGCAGCCGGACCGCGACCTCGGCCGGTCCGAGCCCGAAGGCGACCGCCTGCACCTCCAGCGCCGCCGGCGCCCACGCGGCCAGATCGATGGCCTCGATCGTCACCTCGGTCAGCTGCGTCATGCCCCGGACGTTACTACTTCGCCCGGGTCCCGGGCGATCATCGGGCGATCCGGTGCCGTACCCGGCCGCGGACCGGCGGGTGGTGCGCCCGCGCAGCGGTCCCCACCTCAGAACAGCACGCTCATGAAGGCGCCGACCTCGCGGAAGCCGACCCGGCGGTACGCCGCCCGGGCCCGCACGTTGTAGTCGTTGACGTACAGCGAGACGGTCGGCGCGACCTCGCGCAGGGCGATCTCCACCACCGCCGCCATACCGGTCTCGGACAGGCCGCGGCCGCGGTACTCGGGGGCCACCCAGACGCCCTGGATCTGGCAGGCGCCGGCCGTGACGGCGCCGATCTCGGCCTTGAAGACCACCCGGCCGTCGTCGTCGAAGCGGGCGAACGAGCGCCCGGCGGCGATCAGTTCGGCCACCCGGGCCTGGTAGAGCAGGCCGCCGTCGCCGGCCAGCGGGGAGATCCCGACCTCCTCGGTGAACATCGCCACGCAGGCCGGCATCAGGTCCTCCACCTCGCCCCGGCCCACCCGCCGCACCAGCGGGTCGGGGGCGACCTCGGTGGCGGGCGTCTCGGTGGCCATCAGCGGCTGGTGGCCGCGGACCTCACGGGCCGGTCCCCAGCTGCGTTCGAGCAGCGCCCACAGGGTGGCGGTGGCGTCGGCAGGGCCGACGATCGAGGAGCAGCGCCGGCCCTGCCGGCGGGCCCGTTCGGCGAACGCCCGGACGGCCTCGGGGCCGGCGTTGACCGGGACCAGGTTGGCGCCGGCGTAGCACAGCGACTCCAGGCGGCCGTCCTCGCCGGACCAGCCCCACATCTCGCCGCCGAGCCGCCAGGGGTCGAGGCCCACGGCCTCGACCCGGGTCGCGACGAAGGCGTTGGCCACCGGGTCGCGGTGGAGGATCTCCAGCGCGTCCGCGACGTCGCTGGTCTCCAGCACGCGGGTGGCCGACAGGGCCCGGGCGACCTGGAACGGGCCGGGGAGCATCACACCTCGATCGAGCACGGGCACCTCTCAGGACAACTCTGCGGCACCCTACTCCCCTGAGGGACGCAGACAAGGCCGGGGGCCGTCCGTGGGCGGACGGCCCCCGTTCACGACGGTGCGGCGGCACCTCAGTCGGCGGCCACCACGGTCGGCGTACCGGAGGCGACGCCGTCGGCCTGCATCTGCTCGGCGAGCTTGAGCGCCTCCTCGATCAGGGTCTCGACGATCTTCGACTCGGGGACGGTCTTGATGACCTCGCCCTTGACGAAGATCTGGCCCTTGCCGTTGCCGGAGGCGACGCCGAGGTCGGCCTCGCGGGCCTCGCCGGGGCCGTTGACGACGCAGCCCATGACCGCGACGCGCAGCGGCACCTCCATGCCCTCGAGGCCGGCGGTGACCTCCTCGGCGAGCTTGTAGACGTCGACCTGGGCGCGGCCGCAGGACGGGCAGGAGACGATCTCCAGGCCGCGCTGGCGCAGGTTCAGCGACTCCAGGATCTGGTTGCCGACCTTGATCTCCTCGGCCGGCGGGGCGGAGAGCGAGACCCGGATGGTGTCGCCGATGCCCTCGGCCAGCAGCGCGCCGAAGGCGACCGCGGACTTGATGGTGCCCTGGAAGGACGGGCCGGCCTCGGTGACGCCGAGGTGCAGCGGGTAGTCGCAGGCGGCGGCCAGCTGGCGGTAGGCGTTGATCATCACGACCGGGTCGTTGTGCTTGACCGAGATCTTGATGTCGCGGAAGTCGTGCTCCTCGAACAGCGAGCACTCCCAGAGCGCGGACTCCACCAGCGCCTCGGGGGTGGCCCGGCCGTACTTCTCCAGCAGGCGCTTGTCGAGCGAGCCGGCGTTGACGCCGATCCGGATCGGGACGCCGGCCGCCTTGGCGGCCTTGGCGATCTCGCCGACCTTGTCGTCGAAGGCCTTGATGTTGCCGGGGTTCACCCGGACGGCGGCGCAGCCGGCGTCGATCGCGGCGAACACGTACTTCGGCTGGAAGTGGATGTCGGCGATGACCGGGATCTGGGACTTCTTGGCGATGATCGGCAGCGCGTCGGCGTCGTCCTGCGACGGCACCGCGACCCGGACGATCTGGCAGCCGGAGGCCGTCAGCTCGGCGATCTGCTGCAGCGTGGCGTTGATGTCGGAGGTCAGCGTGGTGGTCATCGACTGGACCGAGATCGGGGCGTCGCCGCCGACCGGGACGTTGCCGACCATGATCTGGCGCGAGACGCGGCGCTTGGCCAGCGGCTTGAGCGGCAGGGACGGAATACCGAGCGAGATCGCGGTCATGTGCGCAGGGTTCCCCAGGTCGAGGTAGGTGAGCGGGCCGGGTGGACTGGCCCCGCCGGGCGGCCGCCGAAGGGCACGCCCGGGTTACAAAGGTACGCCACGGCCGAGCGGCGGAGCACACTCGGCCGCTTCGGACAAGAGTTAGTTGATTCTGACCGGGTTGACGATGTCGGCGACCATCACCAGCGCCGTGAAGCAGATGAAGATCCCCGCCACCACGTAGGCCACCGGCATCAGCCGGGCCACGTCGAACGGACCCGGGTCCGGCCGGCGCACCAGCGCGGCGAACCGGCGGCGCACCGACTCCCACAGCGCGCCCGCGATGTGCCCGCCGTCCAGCGGCAGCAGCGGCAGCATGTTGAACAGGAACAGCGACAGGTTGATCCCGGCCAGCAGCTGGACGAAGAAGGCGAGCTGCTGGGTGGCCGGCAGGTCCATTGCGAACACGTCGCCGCCGAGGCGGGCGGCGCCGACCATGCCGATCGGGTCGTCGGTGGAGCGCGGGGTGCCGTCGACGACCGCGTGCCACAGGCTCGGGATCTTGCCGGGCAGCGCGGCCAGCGACTCGATGCCGTGCTCGGCCATCTTGCCCATCTGCTCGGCGCTCTCGCCGACCGACAGATGGTGCACGCCGGTCGCCGGGGTGATGCCGAGGAAGCCGGCCTCGACCGTCCTCCCCTTGATCGCGAAGCCGTCCTTGTCCATCGCGGGCAGCGTGTTGGTGGCGATCTCGGCCTGCAGGACGACCTGCCGGCCGTCGCGCTGCACCACGATCGGCACGGTCCGCCCGGCCGAGTCGCGGATGTCGTCCTGCAGCTGGCGGTAGGTGGTGATCCGGTCGCCGCCGAAGGACAGCACGGTGTCGCCGCCGCGCAGGCCGGCCTTGTTGGCCGGGGAGAGCGGGGCGTCGGCCGGGCAGGTGTCGGTCGGCTGGCCGGCCTTGACCACGCACTGGTTGACGGTGGCGACGGTGGGCACCGCGATCTGCTGGCCGATGCCCATGAACAGCGCCAGGAACAGCACGACCGACAGGATCAGGTTCATGAACGGCCCGGCGAACATCACGATGACGCGCTTCCACGGCTTCCGGGTGTAGAACATCCGGTCCTCGTCGCCGTCCTGGATCTCCTCGTAGGAGGCCTCCCGGGCGTCCTCGATCATGGTCCGCCAGGGCGAGCTGCTGCGCTTGGTTATCCGCCCGTCGGCCCCGGGCGGGAACATCCCGATCATGCGGATGTAGCCGCCGAGCGGGATCGCCTTGATGCCGTACTCGGTCTCGCCCTTCTTGCGGGACCAGACCGTCGGCCCGAAGCCGACCATGTACTGCGGGACGCGGATCTTGAACAGCTTGGCCGTCGACAGGTGCCCGAGCTCGTGCCAGGCGATCGAGAACAGCAGGCCCACCAGGAAGATCAGGATCCCCAGCGCCCACATCAGGTTGTTCACTGCCGGTCCTCCGTCATGCCGCTCCGCTCGCCGTCCGGGCCGGTCACCCGGCGGCCAGCTGCCTGGCGCGGGCCCGGGCCCAGTCCTCCGCGTGGAGTACGTCCGCCACCGTCAGGGAAGTTCCCGCCGGGGTGCCGTGCTCCACGACCACCTTGGCCACAGTGTCCACGATCCCGGTGAAGGGCAGCCGGCCCTGCAGGAAGGCGTCCACGCACTCCTCGTTGGCCGCGTTGAAGACCGCCGGGGCCGTGCCGCCGAGCGTACCCACCTCGCGGGCCAGCTCGACGGCGGGGAAGGCCTCGTTGTCGAGCGGGAAGAACTCCCAGGTCGCGGCCTTGGTCCAGTCGCAGCCGGGCGCCGCGTCCGGGACCCGGTCCGGCCAGCCGATGCCGAGCGCGATCGGCATCCGCATGTCCGGCGGGCTCGCCTGGGCCAGCGTGGAACCGTCCGAGAACTCCACCATCGAGTGCACGACCGACTGCGGATGGACCACGACCTCGATCCGGTCGAACGGCACGTCGTACAGCAGGTGCGCCTCGATCACCTCCAGGCCCTTGTTCACCAGGGTGGCCGAGTTGATCGTGACGACCGGGCCCATCGCCCAGGTCGGGTGGGCCAGCGCCTCGGCGGGGGTGACCCCGGCCAGCTGCTCGCGGGTCCGGGTGCGGAACGGGCCGCCGCTGGCGGTGACCACCAGCTTGCGCACCTCCGCCCGGGTGCCGCCGGCCAGCGCCTGGAACAGCGCGGCGTGCTCGGAGTCGACCGGGACGATCTGGCCGGGCTTCGCCAGCGCCTTCACCAGCGGGCCGCCGACGATGAGCGACTCCTTGTTGGCCAGCACCAGCACCCGGCCGGCCCGCAGCGCCGCCAGGGTCGGGGCCAGGCCGATCGAACCGGTGATGCCGTTGAGCACCGAGTGGCACGCGATCCCGGCCGCCTCGGTGGCCGCCTCCGGACCCGCCAGGATCTCCGGCAGCGGCCGGCCCGCGGCGCCGGCCGCCAGGGCCTCGCGCAGCGCCGGGACGGCCGCCTCGTCGGCGACCGCCACCGTGTGCACCCCGAGCCGCAGCGCCTGCTCGGCCAGCAGCGCCACCCGGCCGCCGGCCGCGGAGAGCGCGACCACCTTGAACCGGTCCGGGTTGCGCAGCACCACGTCGATGGCCTGGGTGCCGATCGACCCGGTGGAGCCGAGGATCACCAGCTCCCGGGGGCCGGACGGGTCCTGGACGGTCGGAGTGAAGCGCAGCTGCGGGTGGGCGAGCGAGTTCATGCGGACCATTGTGGCCTGTCCGCGGACCCGCCGTGCCCCGCCTCCCCCGTCCGCGGGCTTACTTCCAGGCCCAGAGCTTCCCGTGCGCGGAGCCGTCCGCCTCGACGTCCCACTCGAAGGCCCCGGCCACGCCGCGCAGGTCCGCGAACTCGGGCGAGGCGCTCTCGTAGACGATCACCCCGCGCCAGCTGGTACCGCCGCCCTCGGCGAACCGGCCGACCCCCAGCCCCGTCCAGGAGGCGTGCGCACCGGTCGGGCTCATCAGGACGCCCTGCCCGAGGCCGCTGAGCGTGCCGTCGGCCCGTAGCCGGGCGGTGTAGCTGCCCAGGTCGTGCACGGGTACGCCGAGCAGCTGCCCGTCCGCCTCGAACGACGTCTCCACCGCCGGGGGCAGCCCGTGGTCCGAGGCGACCACCCGCTGGACCGTCGTACGGCCCGACTCCACACCCACCAGATCACCCAGCATGACGACCCTCCTGACGCCGTCCCCCTGCTTCCGGACTACGCCGGGGTGCCGGGGGTGTCAAGACGCGCCGATGCCCCGCCACCGGCCTGCGGTGACGGGGCATCGGACGGCTCCGCCCGCAGGGGCCGGAGCCGGCGGATCAGAGGTCGAGGCCGGTCAGCACCAGCACCCGCTCGTAGGTGAAGTCCTCCATCGCGTAGCGCACGCCCTCGCGGCCGACGCCGGAGTCCTTCACGCCGCCGTACGGCATCTGGTCGGCCCGGTACGAGGGGGCGTCGCCGATCACCACGCCGCCGACCTCCAGCTCCCGGTGGGCGCGGAAGGCGACCTGCACGTCGTGGGTGAAGACGCCGGCCTGCAGGCCGAAGGCGGAGTTGTTGGCCTCGGCGAAGGCCTCGTCGGTGGACTCCACCCGGTGCAGCGACAGCACCGGGCCGAAGGCCTCGGCGGAGGCCAGGATCGCGTCCGCGGGCAGCTCGGCGAGCACGGTCGGCGCGTACGCCGCGCCCTCGCGGGTGCCGCCGGTGAGGACCTTGGCGCCCTTGGCGACGGCGTCCTCGACCCAGGCCTCGACGCGCTTGGCGGCGTTCTCGTCCACCAGCGGGCCGACGTCCACGGCGTCGTCCGACGGGTCACCGGTGACCTGCTGCTGCACCTTGGCGACGACCTTCTCGGCGAGCGCGTCGTACACCGACGCGTCGGCGATCACCCGCTGCACGGAGATGCAGGACTGGCCGCCCTGGTAGTTGGCGAAGGTGGCGATCCGGGTGGCCGCCCACTCCAGGTCGGCCTCCGACGACCAGTCGGCGAGCACGATCGCCGCGGCGTTGCCGCCGAGCTCCAGGGTGACGTGCTTGCGCGGCACCGAGTCCATGATCTGGTAGCCGACCTTGTCGGAACCGGTGAACGAGATGATCGGCAGCCGCTCGTCCTGCACCAGCGCCGGCATCTTCTCGTTGGGCACCGGCAGCACGCTCCAGGCGCCGGCCGGCAGGTCGGTCTCGGCCAGGATCTCGCCCAGCACCAGCGCGGACAGCGGGGTGGCCGGGGCCGGCTTGAGGATGATCGGGGCGCCGACCGCGATGGCCGGGGCCACCTTGTGGGCCACCAGGTTCAGCGGGAAGTTGAACGGCGCGATGCCGAGCACGACGCCCTTCGGGAAGCGGCGCACCACCGCGAACCGGCCGGTGCCGCCCGGGTCGGTGTCCAGCCGCATGGTCTCGCCGTTGGTACGGCGCGCCTCCTCGGCGGCCCAGCGGAACACCGAGACGGCCCGGCCGACCTCGCCGCGGGCCCACTTGATCGGCTTGCCGTTCTCGGCGGTGATCAGGCGGGCGATCTCCTCGGTACGCTCGGCCAGCCGCTTGGACACGTGGTCCAGCGCGGCGGCGCGCACGTGCGCGGGGGTGGCGGCGAAGACCGGGGCGGCAGCGGCGGCGGCCGCGACGGCCTCCTCCACCTGGGCGTCGGTGGGCACGCTGACCTTGCCCACCAGGCTGCCGTCGTACGGGTGGCGGACCTCGAAGTCCCCGTCGCCGCTCGCCTTGCGGCCGGCCAGCCAGAACTCATGGGTGGTGGTCACGGTCGTACCGGCCCTCTCCTCGTCGTCTGCGGCTCCACGGACGCGGAACCTGCCACCCACGGTAGGACCCGGATGGAGCAAACCGGATTGGACGCAGCGGAGCGGTCGGCCGCCGGTCCACTACACCATGGCGAGAAGGCCGCGGACGCCGGGCCCGGTAGGCCCCCGGGGCCCGGTCGGTCGCCCCGATCCGGTCGGTCCCCGCGGCCCGGTCGGTCCCCGCGGCCCGGTCAGTCCTCGCCGGAGCGCAGGGCCAGCCACAGCTCCATCCGGACGTCGGTGTCGTCCAGCGAGCGGCCCAGCAGTTCCTCGACCCGCCGCATCCGGTAGCGCAGGGTGTGCCGGTGCACCCCGAGGTCGGCGGCGGCCGCGTCCCACTGGCCGTGCCGCGACAGCCAGGCCCGCAGGCTGGCCACCAGATCGCCGCGCGCGGTCCGGTCGTGGTCGCGCAGCGGCCGCAGCAGCCCCTCGGCGAAAGCGGTGACCGCCTCCTCGCCGAGCAGCGGCAGCAGCGAGCCCGCCCCGACCTCCTCGTGGTCCACCGAGCGCCGGCCGCCGCGCTGCGCCACCGCGAGCGCCCGCTCGGCCTGCGCGTACGCCGTCCCGGCGTCCTCCAGGGCGGCCGGTGCGGAGACCCCGAGCGACAGCCCCTCCTGCTCCTCGACCGCGCCGAGGCAGGCCCGGTGCGCGGCGCCGTTGTCCAGCGCCAGCACCATCAGGCGCGGACCGTGCGGCCCGTCCTCGCGGGAGACCAGCAGCCGTTCGCCGACCTTGCCGCCGGCCTGCTCGGCCCGGTCGCCGAGCTCGCTCAGCGCCTCGGCCGCCTCCGGCCCGGCGGCCGCACCGGCCACCAGCACCCGGATCGTCCCCTCCGGCAGCCCGCCGAACAGCCCGGACGCCACCTGCCGGGCGGTCGCCACCTCACCGGCCAGCACCATCCGCAGCAGCGCGGCGCCCATCCGCTCCTCGGCCTGCCGCAGCTCGCGGGAGCGCTCCAGGGTCAGCGTGAGCAGTGCGACGGCGGCGTTCAGCACGTACCGCTCGGTGGGGGTGATCCGGTCCTCGGTGCCGACCGCCAGGAAGCCGCGGGCCCGCCGGTCGGCCCCCAGCGACTGGACCACCACGTAGTCCTCGTCGGCGGTGTCGATGCCCGGCGAGCGCCCCTGCAGCGCGGCGCTGGAGGGGGCCGGGCGGCGGCGCAGCCGGTCCACCTCGGCGGCCAGCCGGCCGGCCCGGCGGGCCGCCCAGTCCGGCGCCACCGCGGACAGCGCGCCCGAGCCGTCGTACAGCGCGGCCCAGCCGCCGAGCCGGGCGGCCAGCCGGCGCACCACCGCGGTGGTGCCGTCCTTGCCGAGCGCCGCCCGGGTCAGCTCCTCCTGCGCCTCGAAGCTGGTGGTCACCGCCTCGTACTGCTCGGCGGCCAGCGCGGCGGAGACCGTCTTGGAGATCGCGATGAACGGCGTGGCCTCCGGCACCCGCAGCAGCGGCAGGCCGCGCTGGGCGGCCGCGTCGACCAGGGCCTGCGGCACCTCGGAGTGCGAGAGCCCCACCCCGAGCCCGAGGCCCACCACCCCGGCGTCGGCCAGCCGGTGGACGTAGGCCTGCAGCCGGGCCGCGCTCTTGCCGAGCTTGATGCCGGTGGTGAGGAGGAGTTCGCCGCCCTCCAGGAAGGGCGTCGGGTCGTCCAGCTCGCTGGTGTGCACCCAGCGGACGGGCCGCTCCAGGTGGTCGGCGCCGGCCAGCACCGTGAGGTGGAGCGCGGTGTTGCGGACGACGGAGGCGAGTGTGGGGGGCATGGCACCTTCGATGGTTCGACCAGGCCGCGCCGTTGCGGCCGGGCGAGAAAGGGGTCTCCCCCCATTATGTACGCCCCGGACAAGCCGGAACGCCGAATCCACCGGACCGGAGTCAGGCCCGCCGGGCCGTCCCTGCCGGAACGGCCCGAACCGGGCCTCAGCTGCGCAGATCGACCAGCAGCGGCGGCACCTGCTCGCCGGTCACCGTCGACAGCGAGATCACCGCGTGGCCGGACGGCAGCGCGTGCGCCAGGTCCGACGGCGACCAGCGGTGCCGCTCGACGTCCCGGGTGGTGACCGACCGGGTCTGCGCGGCCGTACCGGACAGCGCCTTGCGCAGCCCCCGGGCGGCCTTGCGGACCAGCCCGCCGGAGGTGTCGGGGGTGTGGGTGACCGCCGTCTCGGTGACCAGGTGCGTCCCCCAGGCCTCGGAGAACAGCCGGCCGTCCCACGGCGCGATCCCCGGGAACGCCATCCGGCAGCCGACCGCGCCGAACAGCGGCGCCCGCAGCCCCTCCGGCAGGTCCACCAGGGTCCGCAGCAGCAGGACCGCGCCCGCGTTCAGCCCCCGGATCCGCTGCAGCCCGCGCACCGCGTGCTGGTCCACCGCGGCCGAGGCGTCGTCCACCACCAGGCCGGCGAACAGCTCGCGCTCCTCGCGCACCGCCGCGGCCTGCAGGAACTGCCCCACCACCAGCCGCGACAGCATCCGGGCCGCCTCCGGGTGGCTGCGCTCGGGGAGCTTGACCCGCACCCGCAGCGGGTGGTCGAGCGCCCGCATCGCGAACGCCGGCTTGGCCCCGGCCGGCCCGGCGAAGCAGTCCGCGAACACCGGCCGGTCCAGCAGCGCCAGCCGGTCGGCGAGCAGCACCCCCGGGTCGTCGGCCCGGCCGCTCTGCCTCGCCCGCTGCTGCAGGTCCGCCTCGAACACCGCGTCCCGGCCGGCCTTGCGCAGCGCCTCGGTCAGCTCCGCCCAGCGCTCGTCGTCCCCGCCCAGCAGCCCGCGCAGCTCGCGGACGCCCGGATAGCGCCCGTACGCCGCGTGGAACGGCCCGACCACCTGCTGCAGCGCCGTCCGCGCGCTCTCCCCGCGCAGCACCAGCTCGTCGGGCAGCAGCGCGTCGGCGAGCCGCGCGGCGGCCTCGTCGGCGGTCCGCGCCGCACCGTACAGATCCAGCCCGTAGGGGGCGGCCGGGTCACCCGGGGCGATCACCACGTCGTACCAGGAGTCCGGCCCGAGGTCGCTGTCGGCCGCCCCCACCACCACCGCGCAGGCCGTCCCCGCCAGCGCCTGCAGACAGAGCGCCTCGGCCAGCGGCCGGGCCAGGGCGGCGGTCTTCCCGGTGCCCGCCGGGCCGACGGCCAGCAGCGAGGTGCCGAGCGTGGCCGGGTCGAGCGCGAAACCCGCCGAGCGGTGCGCGAGCGGGTTCTTCACCACGTCCTGCGCCGTACCGAGCCGCACCTGGCCGGTCAGCAGATCGTGCCGGGCCCCGCGGCCCGGCAGGTCGCGGGCCTCGGACGGGTGCGCGCACGCGGCCGCCCCCCGCCCCAGCACCTGCTCGCTGAACGCCGGCAGCAGCTCGGGCGCACTGCGCACCGCCCGCCACGCCTGCCGGATCCGCACGTAGTCGACGTCCCCGACCGCCTCCCCGTCCAGCCGCACCGCCGCCGCCCCGGCCCCCCCGCCCCGCAACTCGGCCCACGGATCGGCCGGCCCGGCGGGCCCGGCCTGGCTGCCGGGGAGCGGGGCGGCGGGCTCCTCGTGGGTGACGGTCCGGGACAGCAGCGGTGCGAGGTAGCGGCGCCAGATCTCCGGCCAGCGGCCCATCCGCCCGAAGACCTTGATCACGAAGTAGGCCAGCGCGAGATTGACCAGCAGGGCGAGCAGGATGGTGGGGACGAGCGGCAGCGTCCCGAGACCCACCAGCCCCATCAGGGCGAAGAGCGCCTGCCGCCCGTACACGAAGGCGAGCCAGCCGACCACCAGGTTCAGCACCGCGCGCAGCAGCAGCGGTCCGGCCGCGACGGCGGCGTCCTCGCTCCGGCCCTCGTCGATCGGACGGTAGTGAAGCCGAAAGATGCCCGCGGGGAGTTCCGGCCGCGGCGCACCCACCCAGCCCGCCAGGTCGAACCGCCCGCCCCGCTGGGACGGTACGCCGGCCGGCTCCCCCGTGTGCGCGGCCTGCCGGCCGTGTCCGCCGTCCAGTTCCATCCCGGCCCCGCTCCCTGTGCCCACCCTGCACGACCGTCCCCGTGCCGCCTTTACCCATGCCGCCCACCCGGCGACACGCCCGCGCTCAATGTAGTGGAGCGGAACCTGCCGGTAGCCGATCCGCGGGCACTGGCCGTGCCGGACAAGTCGTACGGCCCAGTGCTACCGAGTGGCGCATGCCCGGGCGGCAGGGCCCGCCGTAGCCTGCGAACTACCGCGTCTTGAGAATCTGGAGAACACCATGAGCGCTGCAACGCCGCTCCCGCAGGAGCGCCGTCTGGTCACCGCGATCCCCGGCCCGAAGTCGCAGGAGCTGCAGGCTCGCAAGCTCGGCGCGGTGGCCGCCGGTGTCGGCACCACCCTGCCGGTCTACGTCTCGCGCGCCGGCGGCGGCGTGCTGGAGGACGTGGACGGCAACTCCCTGATCGACTTCGGTTCCGGCATCGCCGTGACCAACGTGGGCAACAGCGCCGCCGCCGTGGTCGCCAAGGCGACCGAGCAGCTGGCCGCCTTCACCCACACCTGTTTCATGGTGACCCCGTACGAGGGTTACGTGGCCGTGGCCGAGCAGCTCAACGAGCTGACCCCGGGCGACCACGAGAAGCGCACCGCGCTGTTCAACTCGGGCGCCGAGGCGGTCGAGAACGCGGTGAAGATCGCCCGCGCGTACACCAAGCGCACCGCCGTCGTGGTCTTCGACCACGGCTACCACGGCCGCACCAACCTCACCATGGGCCTGACGGCGAAGAACATGCCGTACAAGCAGGGCTTCGGCCCGTTCGCGCCGGAGATCTACCGGGTGCCGGTGGCCTACCCCTACCGCTGGCTGACCGGTGCGGAGAACTGCGCCGCCGAGGCCGCCGCCCAGGCCATCGACATGATCAACAAGCAGATCGGCGCCGACAACGTCGCCGCGATCATCATCGAGCCGATCCAGGGCGAGGGCGGCTTCATCGAGCCGGCCAAGGGCTTCCTCCCGGCGATCGTGGAGTACGCGAAGGCCAACGGCATCGTGTTCGTGGCGGACGAGATCCAGACCGGCTTCTGCCGCACCGGCCAGTGGTTCGCCTGTGACGACGAGGGCATCGTCCCGGACCTGATCACCACCGCGAAGGGCATCGCCGGCGGTCTGCCGCTGGCCGCCGTGACCGGCCGCGCCGAGATCATGGACGCCGCGCACGCCGGCGGCCTGGGCGGCACCTACGGTGGCAACCCGGTGGCCTGCGCCGCCGCGCTGGGCTCGATCGAGACCATGAGGTCCGAGGACCTCAACGGCAAGGCCAAGCGGATCGGCGAGGTCATGCTCGGCCGTCTGCGCGCCATGCAGGAGAAGTTCGACGTGATCGGCGAGGTCCGCGGCCGCGGCGCGATGATCGCGGTCGAGCTGGTCAAGCCCGGCACGAAGGACCCGAACCCGGAGTTCACCGCCGCGGTGGCCAAGGCCTGCCACGCCGAGGGCCTGGTGGTCCTGACCGCCGGCACCTACGGCAACGTGCTGCGCTTCCTGCCGCCGCTGGTGATGCCGGAGCACCTGCTGACCGAGGGCCTCGACATCATCGAGAGCGCCTTCGCCGCCGTCTGATCCGACCCGGCACGAACGCCCTGAACGACCCGGTCCGCTTCGGACCGGGTCGTTCCGTTTGAGGTGGACGTCCGGTGTGCACGCGCGCGGATCTGCGCGGACCGTCGAGCCGCCATGGAGGTTGTACTACCGGTGGTGAAGATGCTGTGGCGATCGGGCGAACCCGCCCATCAGGGCAGGGTCATGACGTACTGTCATGGGCAGATGGACAGCGAGCCAGACGACTTAGCGACAACCCGGTCCGCCGCCCCCGACAGGGCGCCGGACCCCCATGACCGATCGACCGACCGTCCGCCCCAAACCCCCCGGGACGCACGGAACGGCGATCACCTCAGCCGCCCCGGGGCTCTCCCCCCCGCCTCGGGGCGGCTCATGCATGCCCTGGGGGCGGCCGCCCGCTCCACGGTCCTGCCGGCGGTCCTGTTCGCACTGCTCGCGGTGGTCTCCTGGCAGGTCGCGGCCGACGGCCCGCTGCTGGGCCTGGACCGGGCCGCCCGCCGGGCGACCTACGAGTTCCGCCACGACCTGCACAGCACCGCCGTGAACCACCTCGGCGTCGCCCTCTCGGACCTGGGCGGCAACGTCCCGGCCTTCCCGCTGCTACTGCTGGGCGGCGCGGCGGCGGCCTGGCTGCGGTACCGCGCGGGGGCGCCGCGCCGGTGGCGTCCGGTGGCGGTGGCGGTCCTGGCCGGCGTCCTGTTGCCCGCGCTGGTCATCCCCGGCAAGGCCCTGTTCGCCCGGCCGGGCCCGTTCGGGGTGCCGCTCTCGCCGGAGCAGCTGGGCTGGTACCCGTCCGGCCACACGGCGACCTCGACGATCGCGTACGGCGCCGCGGCGCTGCTGGTGAGCCGGGAGCTCGCGGCGCCGGCCCGCCGCCGGCTGTACGCGGCGACCGCCCTGCTCTGCGCGGGGGTCGGCTGGGGCCTGGTGTGGAGCGACTACCACTGGCTGCTCGACGTGGTCGCGAGCTGGTGCCTGGGCGCCCTGGTGCTGTGGGGCCTGGCCCGGTGGGCCACCCCGGCACCGACCGGGCCGGACGGCCGCGAACCCGACCGGGCGGCCGGCTGACCTCCAGCCGGCCGGACGGCTCGCTGACCTTCCGTCGGCCGGGCCGCTCACCGACCTTCGGCGGGGCCGTCCTCGTTGCGCTGGACCAGGCCGGGCTCGCCGTTGTCGCGGTGCCACTCGACCACCAGCTCGTCCCGGGTGCCGAAGCGGACCAGGTGGCGGCCGACCACGTCCTCCAGGCCCGGCAGGTCGTCGGCGGCGCCTTCGACGGTGAGCAGCAGCGCCCCCGCCTCGGCCACCAGCACGGCGGTGCCGGCCCGGAAGGCGAGTTCGCCGCGGCCGGCCTCCTCCGACCAGTCGGCCTGGATCTTGCGGCCCATGTGGGCGGCCAGCTGCTTGCCGTAGCGGGCGGGGCGGTCGGTGCGGACGCGGGCTTCGGAACGAGGCATGGCGGGACTCCGGTTCGGGCTGGTTAGGATGACCTAAGTTCCCTCACCGTACCCCAGATGCTGAGCTTGGCTCAATATCTCGCCCCCGGGGCCCGCCCACCGCCGGATACCCTGGCTCCACCTCGGGTCGGCCCCCGGCCCGGGGCACGCCGAGTCCGGAGCCCGCCATGACCACGCCGCCGACGGCCGACACCGCCGCCGAACTCGCCGACGCGCTCACCCGGGCGATGAAGCGGATCCGCCGGCAGACCATGCAGCGGCTGGAGCCGTACGGCATCACCCCCGGCCAGGCCCGCGCCCTGCGCACCCTCGCGCACGCGCCCGGCTGCGAGGGCCGGGAGACCATGCGGCTGAGCGAGCTGGCCGAGCGGCTGCACATCGCGCCGCGGTCCGCGACCACCGTGGTGGACGCCCTGGAGGAGGCCGGGCTGGTCACCCGCACCCCGGACCCGACCGACCGGCGGGCGGTGCGGCTGGTGCTGACCGAGGACGGCCGGGCCGCGCTGGAGCGGATCGGGCAGGTCCGCCACGAGGTGGCGCAGGAGTACTTCGCGCCGGTCAGCCCGTCCGATCAGTCCGCGCTGCTGCAGGCGCTGCGCGGCGCGGAGAGCGCCTTCGAGGCAGGACACGGAAGACGGCAGCCGGCTGGCGAGGACGCAGCGCAGTGAGCCCGATCCCGGCGATCACCAGCACGGCGGCGCCGGCCGCGAGCGGACTGAACCGCTCCCCGAGCAGCAGCCAGGACGAGGACATCCCGAACACCGGCACCAGCAGCGAGTACGGCGCGACCGCCGAGGCGTCGTAGCTGCGCAGCAGGAAGCTCCAGGCCACGAAGCCGAACAGGGTGGACAGCAGGCCGACGTAGAGGATCGCCCCGATCCCCGCCGGGCCGATCCCGGCCAGCGCCGCCAGGTCCGCCCGCGGGCCCTCGACCAGCAGCGACAGGCCCAGCAGCGGCAGCGGCGGCACGGCGCTCACCCAGACCATCCAGCGCAGCGCGTCCGGGGGCGCGGCGCGGCGGGTGAGCACGTTGGACAGGCCCCAGAACCCGGCCGCGGCGATCACCAGCACGAACGCGCCGACCGGCCCGGACGGGCCCTGGTCGGCGGCGGCCAGCAGGATGCCGGCGAAGGCGGTCACCAGACCTGCCACCCGCAGCCCCGAAGACCGCTCCCCCAGCAGCACCGCGGCGAACAGCGCGGTGAACACCGCCTGGCTCTGCAGCACCAGCGAGGACAGCCCGGCCGGCATCCCCGCGTGCATGCCGAGGAAGAGCAGCCCGAACTTCGCCACCCCGAGGGTGCAGCCGACCGTCAGGATCCAGCGCCACGGCATCTTCGGCGGTCCGACCAGGAACACCGCCGGCACCGCCACCACCGCGAACCGCAGCGCGCAGAACAGCAGCGGCGGGAAGTTCTCCAGGCCGATGTGGATCAGGACGAAGTTGAGGCCCCAGACGGCGGCGACCGCCACCGCCAGCGCGATGTGACGCGGACTCATGACGGTGGCGGGGCGCGCGATGGCAGGCGGCTGGGTGGCGGGGCTCGCGGCGGCGGGGCTCGCAGTGGCGGGGGTCGCGGTGGCGGGGGTCGCTGGCATGGATCGAGCATGGCCGCAGGCCACCGTGTAGCACCAGCGATGAGTTCTGAAGCAGACTGTTAAGCACTACTGAATCGGTCTCGCTCCGGTGGTCGTCGCAGCGGGCCCGGGGGAGCCAGGAAGGCGGGGGTGGTCACGGTGCTGGACCTCGGACGGCTGCGCGCACTGCACGCGGTGGCGGTGCACGGCTCGGTCGGCGGCGCGGCGGGCGCCCTCGGCTTCACCCCGTCGGCGGTCTCGCAGCAGATCGCCAAGCTGGAACGGGAGACCCGGACGGTCCTGCTGGAGCGGCGCGGCCGGGGCGTGGTCCTGACCGACGCCGCCCGCCGACTGGTCGGCACCGCCGAGAAACTGCTCGCCCTGGTCGAGCAGGCCGAGGTGACGCTGGAGGAGCAGCGCGGCCAGGCGGTCGGCCGACTGCTGATCGCCGCCTTCGCCACCGGCGCCCGCGGCCTGCTCCCGGGTGCCCTGGCCGACCTGCGGGAGAGCTGCCCGGAGCTGGACGTCCGCCTGGTGGAGTCGGATCCGTACCTGGCCGCCGAACTGGTCGCCCGCGGCGAGGTCGACCTGGCGCTGGTCCAGGACTGGCCCAGCGTGCCGCTGCCGGTCCAGACCGGGCTGGCCCGCCTCGACCTCGGGCCGGACCCGGTGGACCTGCTGCTGCCGGCCGCCCACCCGCTGGCCGCACTGGACGTGGTGCCGGTGGAACGCCTGTGCGGACAGCGCTGGATCAGCGTGCCACCGGGGAACATCTGCCACGACTGGCTGGTGCGGACCATGCGGGAGGCGGGCGAGGAACCGGACGTGGTCTACCAGGTGGGCGAGTTCGAGACCCAGATCGCCCTGATCGCCGCCGGTCTCGGCATCGGACTGGTACCCCGGCTCGGCCGCGGGGTGCTCCCCGCGGGCGTCGCCGCCCGCCCGGTCGCCCCGGAGCCCTCACGGCGGGTCTTCACGCTCTGGCGCAGCCAGGCGTCGCGCCGGCCCGCCATCACGGCGGCGCTGACGGCCATGCGCCGGCACTGGGACGCCCTCCCGGCCGGCCGCCCGGCCCCTGACCGCGGCGCCGGGGCGGGGCGGCACGTGGCGAGCGCGAGGCCGGGCGTCGCGGAGCGGCGGGGACCCTGCGTCAGGCGGTGACCGGCGGGGAGACTGTGCCCGGCGGGCGGGACCGCGGGCGGCCGCCGGTCAACTGGCGAAACCGATCACCAGCCACATGAATCCCACCCCCACCAGCGTGCACAGCAGCGTGGACCGCGACGGGTGCGGGCTGTGCGCCTCGGGCAGGATGTCCGAGGTCGCCAGGTACAGCAGGAAGCCCGCGAAGAAGCCCAGGTAGAGGCCGAGCAACTGCTCCGGGATGGTGAACAGCAGGGTGATCCCCGCCCCCGTCACCGGCGCCAGCGCGTCGGCGGTGAGCAGGGTCAGCGCCCGCCGGCGGTCGTTCCCGTACAGCCGAGTGATGGTGTACGTGTTGAACCCGTCGGCGAAGTCGTGCGCCACCACCGCGATGGCCACCACGGTGCCGACCGTGCTGCCCGCCTGGAACGCCGCCCCGATCGCGAAGCCGTCCATCACGCTGTGCGCCACCAGCGCGCTCGCCGCCGCCAGACCGACCCGCTGGGTCCCCGGGTGGGGTTGCCCGTGGCCGTGGCGGTGGTGCCCATGCCCGTGCCCGTGGGTGTGCGCGGCGTACTCGCCCTCGTGGCCCCGGTGGATGGCGACCGCCCGCTCGACGATGTGGATCACCAGGAAGCCGGCCGCGAACATCAGCAGCGCCTGCGGCACCCCGTGCACCTCGGTCGGGGCCGCCGCCAACGCCTCCGGCAGCAGGTCGAAGGAGACCACGCCGAGCATCAGCCCGGCCGCGAAGCCGAGCACCAGGTGCCGCCGGTCGCCGGTGCGCTGGGCGACGTAGCCGCCGATCAGGGTCATCAGGAAGGCGCCCGCGGCGACCAGCACGGCGGTCATCGTGACGCTCCCCTCCGGCGGTGGCCACGGCGTGGACCGCCGGCGCCCCTGCGGCCCCGCACGGCCCGGGCCCGGGTCCCGACGCCCTTACCCCGGCTGCCGGACTGCCGGACCACCGGACTGCCCGATGGGCCGGACGGCCGCGCGGACCGCTGCCCACGGGCGCGACCGCCCGGCCCGGGCCCGGTCGAGCCGGAGCCTGCGCCCAGCCTGCGGGCCGGCGCCCCGGACCGCCCGCCGGACGGCCCGTCGGGGTGACGGCCTGTCCGAGTGACGGCCTGCCTGGGTGGCGGCCTGCCTGGTTGACGATGTGCCTGGGTGACGGTGCGTCGGCTCCCGGGCACGGCCGGTTCAGCCGTCGGTCGCGGCCAGGTAGACGGCGGAGAGCTCGGGGGTGCCCTGGTCGGCCCAACCGTGCCCGAGGGCCGTGACGTCGAGTTCCAGCCCGGTGGGCAGCACCAGCAGCGGACGGCCGTGCTCGCCCAGCCGCCACTCGGCGGCCGGCAGGGTACGGCGGATCACGGTCCCGAGGTACAGGCCCGCGTCGTTGCCCAGCCAGTCCGAGACCTCGGGGTCGTCCCGCCAGCGGGGCAGCAACTGGTCGAGCGCCGACAGCGACTGCGCCGAATCGTCCAGGCGCACCCCGGCCGCCCCGGCCAGCTCACGCAGCAGCCCGCACTCGGCGAACAGCTCCGCCATCGCCTCCTGCCGCCGGTCCTCCCCGGCTCCCCCGCCGGGCTCCGCCCGCTGCTCGCCGCGCGCCCGCCAGTGGTCGAAGAATCCGAATCCCATGGGTCCAGACTGACAGGCCGCGCAACGACCGACGGCAGATCCGCCGGTACACCGGCGCCGGGCGCGGCGCCCCCTGCCGTACCGCGCCCCGGCCACCGGCCACCGACTCCGACCGCCGACCGCCGACCGCCGACCGCCGACGAACGGCTAGCCGTCGGTGGTGAGCGGCAGGCCGAGGTGGGTCCTGGCCAGCTCCTGCACCCCGCGGCCGTCGATCAGATGGATGTGCTCGTACCGGGTGCCGGCCGTCAGGTCCAGCGCCTGCTCGGTGAACCGCCCGGTGGTCAGGCGCAGGCCGCGCTCGGCCCCCTCCTCCCGGACCGCCTCGGCAAGCGTGCGCAACTGCTCCTCCCCCACGGCGCCCGGCTCGCGCGAGGCCCAGACCACCCAGCGTCCGGGCAGCGCACTGCCCGGGCCGCCCTCGCCGGTCGCCACCAGCCCGGCCGGGCCGCGCAGCCGGACGTTCCAGCCGACCAGCCCGCCCTTGGTGAGCAACTCCCGGACCAGGTGGGCGAACTCGTTGGACGAGAGCTCCTCCGCCGCCGGCACCGCCGCCCCGACCGTCCCACTGGGCTCGACCTCGACCGGGCCGTACGGGTCCGGGGTCACCACCGCGGCCAGCTCCCGCAGCCGGACGAGTGCCTCGTCCTGCTCCGCGTCGGCGTAGACCCCCATGCCGTCGCCCGCCTCGGCCGGGTCCGCCGCCCCCGCCCCGGCGTCCTCGGCCGGGAGCAGCCTGGTGCGGGCGAGGGCGTCGCGGTCGGCGTCCACGCTCAGCAGGCAGAGCGGCCGGGCACCCGGGGCGTCGGACCGCAGCCAGCCGTTGAGCACCACCCCGGCCAGTATCTCCTCGGTGTCGACCGCGTCCGCCGCCTGCAGCGCGCGCAGGGCGAGGCGGGCGGCCAGCCGCAGGTAGTCCGCGGCCCGGTCGGCGGCGGGGCGCGGCACCGGCTCGACCTCCCCGCCCGTGCCGAGCCGGTAACCGTCCAGCTCGGGCACCACGTCCAGCGGCGGCAGGTCGAGGTCCAGCACCGCCGTGCTGGTGAGCGGTCGGAACACGGCCCGGCACGGCGCCGGCAGGTCCTGGGTGGCGCCCTCCGCGGCGGCCAGTGCCCGCTCCAGCAGGGACTCCACGGCGGCGGGCTCCGACTGGCGGTAGGCCCGGCGGCACTCCTTGAGGGTCTCGTTGTACTCCCTGACCGCCCTGGCCCGGGACTGCTCGGCCTGCTCGTGGGCGAGCCGGGCCTCGCGGGCACCGCTGTCGTCGGCCTCGGCCTGCCTGGTCCGCCACTCGCGCAGCGCCCGCTGGTGGCTCAGCCGGGCCTGGGCCAGGCCGCGCTGGTAGCCGGAGTCCAGCAGCAGCCGGGAAGCGGGCCGGTCGGGGTCGTCGGCGGCCGGCTCCGGCGGGGCGAAGTCCGCCCAGCGCGGCTCGGGACCGGTCTGCGGGTCCGGCTCCCCGGCCGGGTACGGACGCGGCTCGTAGCTGCGCAGCTGGCTCTCGAAGTCCATCGCGGACACCGGCAGGGCGGCCCGGCGGAGCAGGTCGGCCAGCCGCTCGTGCGCCGCCCGGACGGTCACCGTCCGGTGGTGGGCGAGCGCGGCGGCGCGGCCGTGCGCCGCCACCTCCTCGTCCTGGCCCGGCGGCTGCTCCTGCCCGGCGGCCCGGTCCGGCCCGGCGTCCGCCCCCGGATCGCCGCCTTCCTGCGGCGGCGCGCTGCCCTGCTCCGGCACCTCGGCGCCCAGGTCCCGGAAGACCGAGGCCAGGAAACCCGGTTGAAGGAGGGTGGCGGTGGTGTCCGGGCGGCCTTCGGATGAGTGCTGCATCGGCGGTCGTTCCCCCTGCTCGTCCGGCGCCGGTCGGCGGAGCCCACCGGCGGGTGGCCCTGTGCAGCATTGTCCACGGTCGCGCGGCGCGGGTCAGCCGAGCCCGGCAGAAGGCCACCGCCCTTCCACCGGGGCCGGGTTGACGGCGCGCCGCCGACCGCTGGTCCCCCTCCTGGGCCTCCTCAGTTGGTCCGGGTGTTGGTCAGGTGCAGGCCGATATACCCGACATAGATCCGGCCGCTGCGGGAACAGTCGTCGAGATAGTGCACCCGGGGAGCCGTCCCGCCGCCGCCGATCCGCAGGTGGGCGCCCATGAACGCTCGGCGGGAGGAGTCCACGCAGGCCGGCACCGGGAGCATCCGCTGGCGTTTCCACTTGCCGTGGCTGGTCACCGTACGGGACTCGCCGCGCACCGCCTTCCGGGGCGGGAAGTGGTGGCAGCCGGCCGGGGTGTGCTCGCACCACTGCTTGAAGTCGCCGCCCGCCTCGCCGCGCACGGCCGCGGTGGCGTACTCCTGGAGGGCGGTCAGACCGTCCCAGGTGAGCCTGGCCCAGCCGGAGCCGTCGCACTGCCCGTCCAGCGCCAGGGTCTCCTTCTCGTCCCCGGTGAACTCCAGCAGCGGGAACTCGGCGAACCGGCAGACCAGCTCGCCGAAGCTGCCCGGCGCGCACTCCTCCTCGGCGCAGACGTCGGCGGCCAGCCCCGCATGGTCCAGCGCGTCCGGCCCGGCCAGTGTGCACAGCCGGGCGGCCAGCGCCCTGACCTGCGCACTCACATGCCGCAGCACCGCGTCCTGCTGGTCGGTCTCGGCCAGCAGCCGGGCCTGGCGGCGGCGGGAGCTGTCCAGGCTGCGCCGGACCTGCTCCAGCTCGTCGGCACGGGACTGCCGCTCGCAGCGGTCGCCGGCGGAGCCCGACGCCTGCCCGGGGACGGTGCCGCGGGGCGCCGCATCGGTACCGCCACCGGCACCGGCACCGGTTCTGCTGTCGGCGGGTCCGGGCCGGGCGGGCCGGGGATGTGCGGGCCCGGGGTGTGCGGGGCGGGGCTCCAGCGGCGGCGGCTGCAGCACGGGGACCGCGGCCAGCAGGTCGGGCAGCGGCAGCTCGGCGGCAAACCGCCGGGGCTCGCGGGCCAGCAGGGCGGCGGCCCGCCGGACGTCCTCGTCGATCCGGCGCCGGGGCATCACCGGATGGCGGGCCCCGTCGTAACGGGAGGCCGGATCGACCTCCGGCAGATAGGTCCGGACGGCTCCGCCGTAGACCTTGTGGTACTCCAGCGCGACGTTGAACAGCGGGAGCGCGGCATGACCGAGCACGTACAGCGAGGCAAGACCGGTCAGCTGCCGAACCAGGGGGTGGACCACCTCGGCCAGCCAGGTGTCCATCGCCACGGCGGGCGGCACGCTGGCGACCACCACGGGGAGCCGGCGCTCCGGGTCGCACAGCTCGTCGATCACGGCGTCGACCTCGCCCTTGGCTATCACCCTCGGCTGGGCGGACAGCGCGACCGGCCCGTCGGTGGCGTCCAGCAGCGGGAGCAGGCCGCGGGCCAGCTCGGGGACGGGGACCCGACTCGAGGTGCGGATGCCCGCACCGGTCGGCAGGTGCTCGGCCTCCAGCCGGAGCCAGCAGGGCTGCCCGGCGGCGGCCGAGGCGACGGTGAGGGTGAGCTGCTCGATGCCGTGCGCGGCCGGGGTCCGCAGCCGGCGGCGGCTGTACCGCCCGCCCGGTGGCCCGCCGCGCAGGGCGCCGGTGTCACGGTCCAGCAGGACCCGCTCGCCGAGGCGCAGCCGCTCGGGGGGCGGCGCGGGCGGGGCGACCGGCTCGGCGGCCGCTGCCCCGGCGGGATGCGGCTCGGCGGGGTGCGGCTCGGCGGGCGGCGGGGGCTCCTCGTGGCCCTCCTGTTTCAGCCACCCGGCCAGCAGCTGGTCTGCCAGAGCCACCGTGTCCCGGTGCGTCCGGGGTGTGGTGACGGTCATCCGATAGGGCGGCGGGGCGTGCTCGGGTGTCATGCGCGGTACCTCCCGGGGTGCGGCGGTGGGGCCTGAAGTCCTCCATCTGGTCGGCCGGCCCGGTCGGGCGGCCTGCTCTGCCGGTGTCTGCGATCCGTCCGTGCGGTGCTGCCGTGACGTGTCCTGCGCGAGGTGCGGGCGGGTGGTCCCGGCGGGCCCGGTCGGGCCGTCGGACGCCGTGCCCGTCCGCACTCCTTGTGGTAGAAGACGAAAGGGCCCGGAGCGGAAGTTCCGCTGCCGGGCATTGTTCATTCGTTCGAGTGTTACCCCGTGGCATTGCTTGCCTGCTGGGCGCGGGGTGTGGTCGGGTTCAGACCGGGACCTCCACGAAGCTGCGCCCGGCCGCCTCGGCGTGCGCGGTCCCACCGGTGTTCTCCGCCAGCCAAGCGTGAAAACCCGTCACCTCCGCCTCCGGCACCCCGACTTCGATCCTCACCCCGTCCGCCTCGTAGACCAGCCCGCGCACCTCGTGGCCGGCCGCCCGCAGTTCGTTCTCCAGCCGTCCGGCCCGGGTGTGGCCGGCGGTCACGGCGAGCAGCGCCACCGGCCGCCGCTCCAGCAGTCCCGCCTCGTCCAGCGCCAGGGAGACCGAGCTCCCGTAGGCCCGCACCAGTCCGCCCGCGCCCAGTTTGATCCCGCCGAAGTAACGCGTCACCACCGCGACGGTGTCGGTGATCCCGCGCCGCCGCAGCACCTCCAGCATCGGGACGCCCGCGGTGCCGCCCGGTTCGCCGTCGTCGCTCGACCGTTCCCGGCGCTGCACGTCCCCCACCACGAAGGCGGTGCAGTTGTGCCTGGCATCCCAGTACTCCTTGCGGACGGCCGCCACGAAGGCCTGGGCCTCGTCCTCGTCGCCCACCCTCGCCAGGTGGCAGATGAACCGGGACTTCTTGACCTCGGTCTCCTGGCTGACGGAGCGCCGGACGGTCAGGTACGGCCTGGGGCTGGGCTCCGACATGGCGCGGGGTCTCCAGAACGGTTCACGGGGGCGGGCAGGACGGGAGCGGGCCGTGGGAGCCCGCCTGCGATCCCGTCCACGGGGAACGGAAGCCCGGGAGAAACAGCAGGCCGGCGGGGTCCCCCTGCCCCCGCCAGCCTAACGCGGGCCCCGGCCCGGGCGGCTCCGCCCGGACCCGCCGGACCGGACCCGCCGGACCGGACCCGCCGGCCCCGGACCCGTCAGCGCCCGGCGAGCGCGTCCAGCTGCGCGCGGTCCAGGCCGGTCAGCCCGGTGACCTCGGCCAGGTCCACCGCGCCGCAGTCCAGCCCGCGCAGCACGTAGCCGCTGAGCGCCCGGGCGGTGGCCGGCTCGTCCATCACGTCGCCGCCCGCCTTCGCCACGTAGGCGGCCAGCCGGGCGGCCGCGGCCGCGAGCCCCTCGCGGTAGAAGGTGTAGACCGCCGCGTACCGGGTCGGCAGGTGCGCCGGGTGCATGTCCCAGCCCTGGTAGTAGGCGCGGGCCAGCGAGCGGCGGACCAGGTCGTGGTGGAGCTTCCACGCCGCGTGCACCTGCGCGGTGGGCCCGGTCGGGATGACGTTGGTCGAGCCGTCGGAGAGGCGGACACCGGTACCGGCCGCGGCCACCTGCATCACGGCCTTCGCGTGGTCCGCGACCGGGTGGTCCATGCTCTGGTAGGCGGCACTGACCCCGCAGGAGGCGCTGTAGTCGAAGGTCCCATAGTGCAGACCGGTGGCCCGGCCCTCGGCGGCCTCGATCATCCGGGCCACGGTGGCCCGCCCGTCGGCGCCGAGGATGGCCTGGGTGGTCTCGATCTGGATCTCGAACCCGATCCGGCCGGCCGGCAGCCCGGCCCGCCGCTCGAAGTCCTCCAGCAGCCGGACCAGCGCCGTCACCTGCTCGGCGTAGGTGACCTTCGGCAGAGTGAGCACCAGCCCCTCCGGCAGCGGACCGGCGGCCAGCAGGGAGGCGAGGAAGAGTTCCAGGGTCCGGATCCCGCGGTCGCGGACCGCGGCCTCCATGCACTTGATCCGGATGCCGATGTACGGCGGGGCGGTGCCGTCGGCCACCGCGGCGGCGACCAGTTCGGCGGTGCGGACCGCGGCGGCGTCCTCCTCCGCGTCGGGGCGCGGGCCGTAGCCGTCCTCGAAGTCGATCCGCAGGTCCTCGACCGGCTCGCGCTCCAGCTTGGCGCGGACCCGGGCGTGCACGTCCGCGAGCAGGTCGTCGGCCGGGACGCCGAGCGCCTCGGCCAGCTGCGCGGGGGTGGCCGCGTGGGTGTCGAAGGCCTCCAGCGCCTGCCGGCCCCAGCTGGCGACGGTGTCGGCGGCGAACGCGTCGGCCGGGACGTAGACGGTGTGCACGGGCTGGCGGGTGCCCGGGTCCCCGGGGTACCGGCGGGCCAGGTCCGCGTCGACCGGCGCGAGCAGCGCGTCGACGGCGGCACGGGCGGCCGCCGAGAACGAGGCCCCGCCGCCGGGGTTGCTACCGTCCACCTGGACCTGCGACATCCGGACTCCTCCACGACACAGACAGCATCTTCAACAATTTGTTGATGTGAAGGTAACGGCGGCGCGTCCGGGGCGTCAATGGCCGCCCGAGGGGCGGACCGGTCGCCGACGGCGCCCGGCCGGACTACTCCCGGCCCGCGGCCACGTAGCGGTCCTGCAGCTCATGCCAGATCCGGTCCAGGTCCTTGGGGCTCACCGAACCGTCCGGCCGACTGCCGGCCACGTTCCACTCCCGGGTCAGGAACTCGGCGAACCGCTGCTGGTCGGGCTGGTTGTCGTAGACGTCCATGTAGCTGATCAGCGCCTCGAAGCAGACGTCCGGGTCGAGCGGCTCCGGCGCAGGCCGGCGGCCCGCCCACTGCTCGTCCGGCTCCGCCGCGGCCGCCCGGTCGAACGGGAGCTGCT
Organism: Kitasatospora sp. NEAU-CNBT7; assembly: GCF_057220535.1. Classification (NCBI taxonomy): domain Bacteria; kingdom Bacillati; phylum Actinomycetota; class Actinomycetes; order Kitasatosporales; family Streptomycetaceae; genus Kitasatospora; species Kitasatospora sp. NEAU-CNBT7. Next base: position 68,647 of record NZ_JBXQQB010000040.1, read on the forward strand.
CCGCCACCGCCGCCTGCGGTTCGGCGTGCAGCTCGCCGTCGAGCCGCACCGGGCGGTGCCCGATCCGGATCGGCTCGGCCTCCGCCGCCTGCTCGGGCCCGGCCGCCACCGGCCCGCCCGCAGCGACCGGCCCCCGCCGGACCTCGGCCTCGTGCTGCGCAGCCGGCCTGCGCTGCTCGGACACCCAGCCCTCCGGACCGCGCCGCTCGGCGGCCACCGTCCGGTCGGCCCGCTGCCGCTGCTCCGGCCGGACCGGAACCTCGACCGGCTCCCCCGCCGGCCGGCTCGGCCGCGGCGGCTTGAACCACGGCGAGGCCTGCCCCGGCGTACGCGCCGTCCGGGCGGCCTCCTCCATCTGCTCGGTGTGCGCCCGGACCGCGCGCGCGGTCCAGACGTTCAGCTCGCTCTGCTCCGCCGCCGGGCGGGCCGGCTGCTCGTCGCCCTGCGGATCCTGCGCGTCCCGCAGCCGGACGGCCGCCAGCTTCGCCAGCGTCGGCACCGCCATCGCGGCGGACACCGCCGACACCGCCGCCTGGTCCTGCTCGGCCTGCCCGGCCTGGCCCTCCTGCGGCTCCGCGGCCTCGGCGCGGATCGCGACGGGCTCCTGGAGACTCGCGGTGGTCAGCGTCGAGCGACCGGCCTGCGGGCCCTGCACCGCGTGCAGCGGTCCGTCGATCCGGTCCAGCACGCTCGGGTCGAGCGGCACACCGTACTTGGCGAGCTTCAGCGGGAGCAGCGCCTGGAACGGCGCCGACCGGCGCCAGCCCCGGCCGTACCGGAACCGCAGCTGCGCCCGGTACACCAGGCGGTTCTGCTCCAGACGCACCGTCTCGTCGTAGGAACGCAGCTCCCAGAGCTTCATCCGCCGCCACAGCCGGAAGGTCGGCACCGGCGACAGCACCCACCGCATCAGCCGCACGGACTCCATGTGCCGGTCGGCGGTGATGGCCGCGATCCGGCCGACGGCGTGCCGGGAGGCCTCGACCACGACCACGAAGAGCACCGGGATGACGGCGTGCATCGCCATGCCGAGCGAGTCGCCCCAGGAGGCGGCGGCGTTGAAGGCGATCGTCGCCGCCGTCAGCAGCCAGGCCGTCTGCCGCAGCAGCGGGAACGGGATCCGCAGCCAGGTCAGCACCAGGTCCAGCGCGAGCAGGACCACGATGCCCGCGTCCACACCGATCGGGAAGGCGTAGGAGAAGGTGCCGAATCCTTTCTCCAGGGCGAGCTCGCGCACCGCGGCGTACGAGCCGGCGAACCCGATGCCGGAGATCAGGCAGGCGCCTCCGGCCACCAACCCCAGCAGGACCCGGTGGGCACGGGTGAGGGATGGACGTGACATTCGGTGATCAACCCCTGGGGACTCGGCTGCTGCCGTACGCGACCGTTGCCGCCGGATCCGCTCGCGTCGGACACCCTCGTCAGACAGGACCACTGCCGGGCGCACGGGAGCGCTGCGCGTGGGACCGGTTCGGCCCACCGGATACTACTCGCACACGCGTTTCGTCCGACCCCACCCGGGGGGCCCGGTCAGCTCTCGCCGGCTCCGTTGAGATGCGCAAGTACCGCCAGGACACGGCGATTGGCGTCCTCGGCGGGCGCGAGTTCCAACTTCGTGAAGATATTGGCAATGTGCTTCGCGACCGCTCCGTCGCTGATCAGCAGCCTGGCGCCGACCGCCGAGTTGGAGCACCCCTCGGCCATCAGACCGAGCACCTCGCGCTCGCGCGGCGACAGCCGCCGGACCGGCTGCGAACGGGCGTTGCTCTGCAGCAGCTTGGCGATCACGTCCGGGTCCATCGCGGTACCACCCGCCGCCACCCGGCGGACCGCGTCGATGAACTGGTCGGCGTTGAACACCCGGTCCTTCAGCAGGTAGCCGACCCCGCCCGAGCCGTCCGCCAGCAGTTCCCGGGCGTAGAGCTGCTGGACGTGCTGGGAGAGCACCAAGACCGGGAGCCCGGGGATCCGCCGCCGCGCCGCCAGCGCCGCCTGCAACCCCTCGTCCGTCAGGGTGGGCGGCAGCCGGACGTCCACCACCGCGACGTCCGGCCGGTGCTCCAGCAGCGCATCCAGCAGGTCGGGCCCGGTCTCGACGGCCGCCGCGATGGTGAAGCCGTGCGCCTCCAGCAGCCTCGTCAGACCTTCCCGGAGAAGGTAGAGATCCTCGGCGAGGACAACGCGCACGGCAGCTCCATGGTGATGGTCGTCGGCCCGCCCGACGGGCTGTCGAGCGTCAGAACTCCGTCGAAGGTACCCAACCGCCGCTCGATCCCGTACAGCCCGCCGCCCCGTTCCATGCTCGCCCCGCCGCAGCCGTCGTCGGTGACCGTGACCCGCAGCTGCCCGGCCCGGTACAGGATGTCCACCCACACCTGGCCGGCACCCGAGTGCTTGGCCGCGTTGACCATCAGCTCGCTCACGCAGAAGTACACCGCCGCCTCCACCGGCGCCTCCGGCCGGCCCGGCAGACTCACCGTCACCTCCGTGGCCAGCGGGGCCTCCAGCGCCAGCTCCCGCACCGCGTCCGCCAGCCCGCGCTCCGCCAGCACCGGCGGATGGATGCCCCGCACCAGGTCCCGCAGCTCCTTCAGGGCCTTCGCCGAGGACTGCCGTGCCTCGGCCAGCAGCGACTTGGCCGCGGCCGGATCGCTCTCCAAGAGGTGCTCGATGGTCCCCAGCGTCAGCCCGATCGCCACCAGGCGCGCCTGGGCGCCGTCGTGCAGGTCCCGCTCGATCCGGCGGAGCTCCGCCGCCTGGCTCCCGACCGCGTCGGCCCTGGTCGCCGTGAGGTGCTCGACCCGCCGGGTCAAGCGGGCCTGCTCCTGCCGTCCCCCGCTCCGGCGGTCGAACGCATGCCGCAGCCACGTCCCGTACAGCCGCACCCCGAGCGGTGCCGCCAACAGACCGACCGTGAGCGCGAACAGCCCCGGCGTCCCCTGGACCACGGCCACCGGCAACGCGCCGATCGAGCCGTAACCGTCCTGCCAGTCGACCAGCGCGGCCGCCACCGTGACGGCCAGCCCGCCGCCGCCGACGACCACCAGGCCGAGGCACGGGAGCGCCAGCACCGCGGCGGCAGCACCGTTCAGCGCCAGCGACCTGACGTCCCGCCACGTCGCCGGATCACCCGCCACCGACCGCGCGTACAGCACCGCGTCCGCACTCCACCGGTTGCGGTGGTACGAGCGGCCCGTCCACCACTGCCCGCGCTCGTCCACCGTCGCCACCGGCACCCGGGCGTACGACGCGGGCTGCTTGAGTCCGTACCACTCCAGGGCCGCCCGACGCGTCCACCCCGCACTCAGCCGGGACCAGGCGATCAACGCCACCGGCCACAACAGCGTGCCGACGAACGCCCAGAAGACCTCCTGGAACGAGTACCACTGCTCGTCCAACAGGCGGGTGAGGCAGATCCCCAGCCAGACCAGCAGCAGGAACGGACCGGCCACGGCCTGGACCGCCAGCCGAAGACAGCGGCCCAGCGCCTGGACCGCCCGTCCGAGCCACCCACGGAGACGTTCCGCCGATCCCGCCACCGCAGTCATGCTCTGCGTCGCCATCCGTGTTCCCTCTCGCTCCACTGCCTCCGTACGGTCACCAGTCTGTCGGGACCGGCGGACGGAAACACTGGCCCAGGGACCACAATCGAGGTGGTGCTAGGTCCACCCTCCGATTCGCCGGCGTGCGACCTGGTCCGGAAATGCGAGAAGCCCCTCCGGGACACCCGGAGGGGCTTCTACTGAAAAATTGTTCGGCGGCGTCCTACTCTCCCACAGGGTCCCCCCTGCAGTACCATCGGCGCTATGAGGCTTAGCTTCCGGGTTCGGAATGTAACCGGGCGTTTCCCTCACGCTATGACCACCGAAACACTATGAAACTGTCAACCGCACCACACCACGTGACCTGCGATGTGGGGTCGTTGTTTCAGAACAACACAGTGGACGCGAGCAACTGAGGACAAGCCCTCGGCCT
>NZ_JBXQQB010000041.1:0-68852 GCF_057220535.1 Kitasatospora sp. NEAU-CNBT7
GCCGACTCCCGAGACTCACTCCGCGCGAACCGGCGGGCAAACCGCTCATGCAGCCCGGCCAGCCCGTCCGACCAGCGACGAGCATCGATCTCGGATATGTCCCCACCCATGAACGGTCCAACGAGCGGACCCGACAACCGTCACGGTAAGCACCGTTGCAGTACTAGGCCGTGTCTGACAATTCCCGCCGGGCGCCCGACGCCGTGCATCCTCCCCCAGCCTCCGGCCGGGAGGGGCCCCCACCTGGACGCACCGGCGAATCGCCCAAGTACGACCCAGTACGAGGGCGCTCCGCCGGCACGCCCAGCCAGGCGCCCAGCGCCGCGCGCTGATCCGACGCGAATTGTCAGACACGGCCTAGCGGGTACGGGCGGCGGGCCGGACTGACGGACGGGCGGGCGGACCGGCGCTGCGGCAACCGGACGGGTGTCCGATTGCGTCGGGTTCGGTGTGATCGAAGCCGTTCTGAGTGCGTCCCCGCTGTTCTGGCCCGGCGTGCTGTGCTCCCTGCTGCTGGCCGCCCTGCTGAGCCGCCCGGTGGGCCGGCTGCTGCGCGCCCACCGGGCGGCGGGTTTCCTGCTGGTCCTCGCGCTCGGCGGGATCATCACCCTCACCGTGCTGCCGGACACCCGGCTGCCGCTGTGGGACAACGCCCGTTACGCCGTGCGTCAGTGCACCTTCGACCGGGTCGGCCCGCACCCGCTGTCCGAACTGCTCACGGCCACCCAGAGCAGCCTCAACGTGGCGCTGTTCGTCCCGCTCGGCCTGACCGCGGCGCTCGCCGGCACCTGGGGCCGCCGGTTCGCGGCCGGGGCCGTCGCCGTGACCGTCCCGGCGCTGGTGGAGTCCGTGCAGTACGCGTTCCCCGTCCTCGGGCGGGCCTGCGACGGCCAGGACCTGCTGGACAACTACCTCGGCCTGGCGATCGGCCTGCTCCTCGGCGCCCTCGCGGGCCCGGCGGCCCGCGCCGCGGTCCGGGCCGGCCGCCGCTGAACCCCCGCGGAATCCCCCGCCTCGGGACACCGGGCCCGCGCCGGGCCGCCGACCGGGCAGGATGGGCCCATGGATCTAGGACTTCAGCAGAAGGTGTTCGTGGTCACCGGCGCCACCCGCGGCCTCGGCCTGGCCTCCGCCCGCGAACTGCTCGCCGACGGCGCGCAGGTGGTCATCAGCGGCCGCACCGAGCAGTCGGTGGCCGCCGCCGTGGCCGAACTCGGCGACGGCACCCGGGTGCACGGCGTGGTCGCCGACAACGCCGACCCCGCCACCGCCGACCGGCTGGTCGACGCGGCCCGGGAGCGCTTCGGCCGGCTCGACGGCGTACTGATCAGCGTCGGCGGCCCGAGCGCCGGCCCGGTGACGGCCACCGGGGACGACGCCTGGCGGACCGCCTTCGAATCGGTCTTCCTCGGTGCCCTGCGGATCGCCCGCACCGCGGCCGCCGCGCTCGGCGAGGGCGGGGTGATCGGCTTCGTCCTGTCCGGCTCGGTCCGCGAACCGATCGGCGGCCTCGGCATCTCCAACGGGCTGCGCCCGGGCCTCGCGATGGCCGCCAAGTCGCTCGCCGACGAGCTGGGCCCGCGCGGCATCCGGGTGGTCGGCCTGCTGCCCGGCCGGATCGAGACCGACCGGCTCCGCGAACTCGACGCGCTCGGCGGCGACCCGGCCGCCGCCAAGGCCCGCGCGACCGCCACCATCCCGCTGGGCCGCTACGGCAGGCCGGAGGAGTTCGGCCGGGTCGCGGCCTTCCTGCTCTCCCCTGCCGCCTCCTTCCTGACCGGCGTGATGGTCCCGGTGGACGGCGGCGCCCTGCGCGGCCTCTGACCGGCGGTCAGCGGCTCCCCGTTCCCCGCCCGTCCTCCCCGACCAGGACCGGACCGCCGCAGCCCGGACCGCCGCAGCGGCTCAGCGCACCCGGGGCTGCTTGCGGCGGCGGGCCGGCCGGCGTTGCGGTGCCACCCGCAGCCGCAGCTCCGAGCGCAGGGTGGGCAGCCCGAGGCTGCGCCGGGTCCGGGCCAGCGGGCCGGTCCTGAACCCCTCCAGCAGTTCGGCCGGGGAGCCGTGGGGCGTCAGCCGGACCGCCGCCCGGACCACCGGCGCCCCGGGCGGGCCGCCCAGCTGCGCGCTGACCCGCTCCACCCCCGGCAGGGCGACCGTGGCGGCCTCGACCACCTCCTCCACCGCCCGCCCGCGCACCAGCAGCGCCGTCGCGGCGAGCGGCGCAGCCAGCTCCAGCGAGACGGACCGGGTCCGGCGCAGCTGGGCGGCCAGCCAGGCCAGCGCCCCGATCACCAGCAGCACCAGGACGGCGATCACCACCGGCCACCACCAGCCGTGCCCGGCCACCCGGGCGCGCGCGGCCACCCCGAGCAGCGGCCGGGTCCGTGCGGTGAGCGGCCAGCCGGCCGGCATCGACAGCCCGAGCCGCCGGTACAGGTCGAGCCCGCCGGCCAGCACCAGCAGCCCGCCGCCGACCAGCAGCACCCCCGCGACCGCCAGGATGGTCCGGTTCACCGCGCCCCGGCTCATGACGCGGCCCCCCGGGACGGCCCGGCCGGCTCTTCCAGGCCGCCGTGCCGGTGCGGGTGGGCCGGGCGGCCCGCCCGGACGCGGACGTCCAGCCGGTTGGGGGCGGCCAGCGGGACGGCAGCCAGTTCCGCCCGCAGGGTCCGCTGGACGGCGGCGGGGTCGACGGCGCCGGTCACCCGGACCACGGTCCGCCGGCGGGCAACCCGGACCTTGGTGCCCTGCACCCCGGGCAGTTCCGCCGCCCGGACCGCGATCAGCACGGCCACCCCCGACCTGTCGATCACCGCGCCCGGCTCCCGCAGCGGCAGCCAGCGCCGCGCCCCGGCGGAGAACGCACCCCACAGCAGCAACGCCCCCAGCACCACCGCCACCCCGGCCCCGGCCAGCACCCAGGGATCGTCGGGGCCGCGGACCGCCAGTTCGTGTGCCACCCGGGCCCGCCACGGCGCGGCCGTGAACCCGCTGCGGACCGCGATCACGTCGTACAGCAGCCCGCCGGCCAGCACCAGGACGGCCACCACGGTCAGGAAGGCGGGTACGGTGCGCGGCGAACGCGGGCCCCTGGCCTTCGGGTCCTGCTCCACCTCCGGCCCGGGCCCGGCCGCCGACCCGACCACCGTCTGCGGCACCCCCGGCCCCGCCGCCTCTGCCGCCCCCGCCGCCCCCACGCCCTCTGCTGTCCGGGCGTTCCCGGCCGGCTCAGCCGGCTCGGCCTGCTCAGTCGGCTCAGCCCGCTCGACCGCCTCCGCCGCCTCCGCCGCCTCCGCCGGTCCCGCCGGTCCCGCCGGTTCCGTCGGCCCTTCTGCCGCGCCGTCCCCGGCCGAGCCGGCGTTCACCGGGGAGCCTCCGCGGGGACCAGCCGCTCGACCACGACGGTGACCTCCTCGACCGGGGTGCCGGTGAGTTCGGCGACCCGCCCGGCCGCCGCCCGGCGGGCGGTCCCGGCGAGTGCGGCCAGATCGGCGGGGAACGGCAGGTCGAGGTGGAGGGTGAGCCTGGCGACACCGCGGACCAGCCGGACCGAGACGGTGGGCGGTCCGCCCCGCTCGGCCCGTCCGGCCCAGTGCTCGGCCAGCGAGTCACCGATCGCCCGCTCCGCGATCCGGCTGAACACCAGGTCGGCGATCCGCAGGTCACCTCGGCGGGGAGCGGGGGCCAGTGCGGGGCTGGGGGTCGCGACCCCGGCCGAGGGGGTGAGTGCGGACATCAGCGGCGCCGGTCCCGGCCGCCGCGCAGCAGGTCACCGAGGTCGCGCAGGTCCAGGTCGCCCTCCAGCACCCGGCCGGCCACGAAACCGGCCCCGCCCAGGACCGCGACCAGCAGGAACGCGGCGAAGCCGCCGAAGTACCCGGCGAAGCCCAGCCCCATCCCGGCCAGCAGGCCCACCAACGCCAGATTCATCCGCTCTCCTCGTCAACCGCTCCTACTGGACCCGGGGGCGCCGGCCGGCCTGGCCGGGCGCCTCCTCCTCCTCGACCTCGTCCGGCTCGTCCGGCAGGTGGACGTCGTTGACGGCGATGTTGACCTCCACCACCTCCAGGCCGGTCATCCGCTCCACGGCCGCGATGATGTTCTCCCGGACCTCGGCGGCCAGTCTGGGGATGACCACGCCGTACTCGACCACCAGGGCGATGTCGATCGCCGTCTGCCGTTCGCCGACCTCGGCCTTGATCCCCCGTCCGATGCTGGACTTCCCGCCCGGCACCCGGTCGCGCATCGCGCTGAAGGTGCGGGAGAAGCCCGAGCCGAGCGCGTGGATGCCGGAGACCTCGCGGGCCGCCATGCCCGCGATCTTCTCGACCACCCCGACCGCCAGCGCGGTACGGCCCCGGTCGGCGCTGGTCCGGCCGCCGCCCTGCTCGGCGGCGCTCTTCTGGAGGTCGGCGGGGGTCGGGGTCTGCGGCATGGGGATCTCCTGTGGTCGCGGTCCAGCTATATCGCAAATCACCACCAACTCTGACATTCCGGCACATCTCGCGCGCGTCGCGTGGGGCACCCGGACCGCCCGGGCCGGCCAGGGGTCCCGGACATGCCGAGGGCCCGGCCGTGGCACGGCCGGGCCCTCGACGAGCAGGGGTGCGGGCGGGTCAGTCCGCGATGCCCGCCAGGTCGCGGAGCCGGCGGGCCTGGGCCGCCCGCTCGGCGGCGCGCTGCTCCTCGTACGAGCGGCCGGCCGCTCCCTGGAGCAGCGCCTTGGTCTCGGTCACCGCGTTGCGCGGGGCGGCCAGCAGGGCCGCGGCCAGGTCCCGGGCCGCCGCGTCCAGCTCGGCCGCCGGGACGGCGAGGTTGGCCAGCCCGCTCGCCACGGCCTCCTCGGCGCCGACCCACCGGCCGGTCGCGCAGATCTCCAGCGCCCGCGCCGGTCCGACCAGGTCGGTGAGCGGCTTGGTGCCGGCCAGGTCCGGGACCAGCCCGAGCGAGGTCTCCTTCATGGCGAACTGCACGTCGTCGGCGACCACCCGCAGGTCGCAGCCGAGGGCGAGCTGGAAGCCGGCGCCGACCGCGTGGCCCTGGACCGCGGCGATGCTCACCAGGTCGGCCCGCCGCCACCAGGTGAACGCCTCCTGGTAGCCCGCGATGGCCTCGTCCAGCTCCTTGTCGCCGGCGGCCGCGAGCTGCAGGAAGGTCAGCTCGCCGGGGATCCCCTCGGGGCTGAACATCGCCCGGTCGAGCCCGGCCGAGAAGGAGACGCCCTCGGCCCTCAGCAGGACCACCCGGACCGTACCGGGCAGGCTGCGCCCGGCCTCGGCCAGCGCCCGCCACATCGCGGGGGTCTGGGCGTTGCGACGCTTTCCGTGACAGAGCGTCACCAGTGCCAGTTCGCCGTCGAGCTCCAGGCGGACTCCGTCCTGCTCCCACCGGGCGGAGTCGGGGTGGGCTGCGGGCACGGTCATGGGGATACCTCCAGCGAAGGGGCAGTGAACCTACTGGAGAGTAACAAAGCCGCGTCCGGGCGGACAGTACCGATTACCGGAGAGCGGCCGAAATGACGATCGGCGGCCCGGGAGACCCCGTCCGCCGATACGTCTGGAACTGTCGACTGCGCGTTCTGCCCGGTGGCGCACCCATGTCGCGCAGCCGCTCCGCGACGACCTGGGCCGCCGCCGCCGACACATATGATGGATCGTCAGGAACCTGCTGCGGCAGTAGCCTTGCTCTTGCCACGCGTGGCACCACCGCGGCCCCGGAGAATGACCCCGGACTCGCTCAGCATGCGGTGCACGAAGCCGTACGAGCGGCCCGTCTCCTCCGCCAGCGCGCGAATGCTCGCCCCGGAGTCGTACTTCTTTTTCAGATCGGCCGCGAGCTTCTCACGCGCGGCACCTGTCACCCGGCTGCCCTTTTTCAGAGTCTCGGCCACCCGTGCCTCCTCGTAGCTGTGCTCGGTCAGATTCCCATGATCACCCATAGCCAGGCTCCTGGCCACCCATTCGACAAGGTCGATACCGGGAAAGCGCAGTCTGCCGGTGGTGCTCGCTGCGCACAAGGGCGCTCACACAGGGTGCACGCGCCCCCCACGATGCGCGTGTTCGATGATGAATCTGCTGATCAGCACAGCAGGCCCCGCCGCAAACCGCGGCGGGGCCCAGCAAAACGGAATCACCGGATCGGGAATTCCCACCGCTCCCCGAAGCTGAGTTTTTCTCGCCCGGACGGTGGATTCCGCGTCTACACCGGCGTCTACACCCGGCCGGAGCCGGGGACGGCTCAGGCCAGCGACACCAGATCGTGGTACGCCGGGCTCCACAGGTCCTCCACACCGTCCGGCAGCAGGATGATCCGCTCCGGCTGGAGCGCGTCCACCGCGCCCTCGTCGTGGGTGACCAGCACCACCGCGCCGGTGAAGGTGCGCAGCGCGCCGAGGATCTCCTCGCGGCTGGCCGGGTCGAGGTTGTTGGTGGGCTCGTCGAGCAGCAGCACGTTGGCGCTGGACACCACCAGCGAGGCCAGCGCGAGCCGGGTCTTCTCACCGCCGGAGAGCACCCCGGCCGGCTTGTCGACGTCGTCGCCGGAGAACAGGAACGAACCGAGGATCTTGCGGATCTGCACCAGGTCGGTGTCGGGCGCGGCCGACCGCATGTTCTCCAGGACGCTGCGCTCGGGGTCGAGCGTCTCGTGCTCCTGGGCGTAGTAGCCGATCTTCAGACCGTGGCCGGCGATCACCTCGCCGGTGTCCGGCTGCTCGACCCCGGCCAGCATCCGCAGCAGGGTGGTCTTGCCGGCGCCGTTGAGGCCGAGGATGACCACCCGGGAGCCGCGGTCGATCGCCAGGCCCACGTCGGTGAAGATCTCCAGCGAGCCGTACGACTTCGACAGGCCCTCCGCGGTGAGCGGGGTCTTGCCGCACGGGGCCGGGTCCGGGAAGCGCAGCTTGGCGACCTTGTCGGAGACCCTGACCTGCTCCAGGCCGGACAGCAGCTTCTCGGCGCGGCGGGCCATGTTCTGCGCGGCGACGGTCTTGGTCGCCTTGGCCCGCATCTTGTCGGCCTGCGAGTTCAGGGTGGCGGCCTTCTTCTCCGCGTTCGCCCGCTCGCGCTTGCGGCGCTTCTCGTCGTCCTCGCGCTGCTGCTGGTACTGCTTCCAGCCCATGTTGTAGATGTCGATGGCGGACCGGTTGGCGTCCAGGTAGAAGACCTTGTTGACGACCGTCTCGACCAGGTCGACGTCGTGCGAGATGACGATGAAGCCGCCCTTGTAGGTCTTCAGGAAGTCCCGCAGCCAGGCGATCGAGTCGGCGTCGAGGTGGTTGGTCGGCTCGTCGAGCAGCAGGATGTCGGCGTCGGAGAAGAGGATCCGGGCCAGCTCGACCCGGCGGCGCTGGCCACCGGAGAGGGTGTGCAGCTCCTGGCCGAGGATGCGGTCCGGCAGGCCGAGCGCGGCGGCGATGGTGGCGGCCTCGGCCTCGGCGGCGTAACCGCCCTTGGTGAGGAACTCGGTCTCCAGCCGGGCGTACTTCTTCATCGCGTTGTCGCGGGTGGCGCCCTTGCCGTTGGCCATCCGCTCCTCGTTGTCGCGCATCTTCTTGAGCACGGTGTCGAGGCCGCGGGCGGACAGGATCCGGTCGCGGGCGAGCACGTCGAGGTCGCCGGTGCGGGGGTCCTGCGGGAGGTAGCCGACCTGGCCGGAGTTGGTGACCGAACCGCCGGCCGGCAGGCCCTCGCCGGCCAGCACCTTGGTCAGGGTGGTCTTTCCGGCGCCGTTGCGGCCGACCAGGCCGATCCGGTCGCCCGGGGCGATCCGGAAGGTGGCGGACTCGATCAGGATGCGGGCGCCGGCGCGCAGCTCCAGGGCGTTCGCGGAAATCATGGCTGGGGTTACTCCTGAGACGTGGGCATGGCGCGGCGGCCGGGCGGGGAGGGGGAGGCGGCGACACGGAACGGCGGGCCGCTACGGGCCCTGCCGGACGGCGCGCTAATGCCAGCGGAGAACAGCCATGCGGACCAGTCTACCGGGCCCGGCCGCGGACCCTTCGGGAGTTGCCGCCCCCGCCCGCCGGGGCCGGGACGGGAGCGTCACTTCGCGGGACAGGCGTCCTTCGCCGGGACCGCCGCGAACGGCGCCGCCGGGCCGCCGCAGACCGCCTCGGGCCCGCCCTTGCGGGTGTCGAACACGTGGCTGCCCACGATCGGGCCGTCCTCGACGGACACCCGGTGGCCGTCGAGACGGCGCAGCACCACGTCGGGGCCGGCGTTCAGCAGCGCGGTCTGGCCGCCGTCCAGCTCGAAGACGCTGACCGCGCCCGGGAGCGCCCGGCCGAGGCCGTCGCTGGTGCAGCCGCGCGGGATGAGCACCGCGTCGTCGGTGTGCACCGAGCGCAGCGGGTCGAAGGTGCAGCCCGCCGGCGGCCGGGAGTTGAACCGCAGGTCGCCGTCGCGGTCGCGGAAGCCCATGGTGAGCGAGGGGGTGACCACCGCCACCCAGGACTCCGCCACCGACACCGGCTGGAGCGCGGCGGCGGCCCGCTTGACGGCGGTCGCCCGGCGGTCGGCCTCGGAGCGGTCGGCGGCGCCGGGCTCGCCCTCGGCGCGCAGCCAGTCGGCCAGACCGGGGACCGAACGGTGCCAGCGCACCGAGTGGTCGCTGGGCCGGACCGAGGTGACCATGCCGTCGTCCCAGACCACCACGGCACTCTCGCCGGCCATCGCCAGGTGCAGGGCGGTCGCGCCCTCCCGGCGGTAGGACCACAGGTGCTCGCCGGTGGCCGGGTCGTACGCCTCCAGGCCGGGGCCGACCTTCAGCTCCATGCCGCCGGTGTCCAGGGACTGCGCACCCGCCGGGCTGGCGTCCGCGCCGCCCGGCTCCGCCACCCGGTCACCGAAGGGCACCGGCTTGTTCGCATGCGCAGCGGCGCCCGCGCCGAGGACCAGCAGGACGGCAACGGCGGGCAGGGCCGATCGGGGCGTGAGACTACGCAGCGGATTCCAGGACACGGGCGGAGCGTACCCTCCGCACGGATGTACGTCAGCTCGACGCGGCCGCTCCCCCGGCCGGGGCGAGGGGCGCCGCCGCCCGTGGCGCACACCGCTCACCTGCGGTTGTCAACAGGGGGTAAGCGCCGCCCGGGCCCGGGGTGCGGGCCGGCGGGCATCCCGGACTGTTACAGAGGTGAGACAGCGCCGCGCGCCCGGCCGGCCGTCGCTGCCGTTCGTCGTACGACCTGCCACGAATGGGTGACATGAGGCTTTTCGGACGGCTGGTGCCCGTACTGTCGGGTCAGCCGTCCCACCCTCCCCGCCTGGAGAATCCATGCGACTCGGCCGCCTGGCGCTGGCCGCCTCCGCGCTGCTGCTGGTGACCACCGCGAGCGTCCCGTCCGGGACCCCGCTGAGCCAGACCGAGCGGCATGCCGCGTTCTCCTCGGACGCCGTCGAACCGCGCGGCGCCGCACCCCGCCCGGTGGTGCAGCGGGCCCGGCACGAGGTCCCGTTCGGCGCGTTCGTCGGCTCCTGGGACACCTACATCCCGAACATCGCCAAGATGGCCCGCTGGCTGGGCGGCGCCAACATGCAGGTCGGCCACACCTACCTGGCGGGCAACGGCTGGAACGACATCGAGGGCGAGACGGTGGTGCTCGGGCTGTGGTCGCAGTGGCGGCAGGCCGACCCCTCGCGCCGGCTCGTGCTCGGCGTGCCGATGCTGGTCCCCAACGAGGGCAACGTCCCGGACGCCGAGGTGGCGCGGCTGCTGGCCCGCGGCAACCGCGGCGAGTTCGACGCGCACTTCCTGAAGCTGGCCCGCAAGCTGACCGCGCTCGGCGGCGGCGACACCGTGATCACCCTCGGCTGGGAGATGAACGGCACCACCTACACCAGCCGCTGCCGGCCCGACCCGACGGCCTGGAAGGCGTACTGGCGGCGGATCGTCGGGGTGATGCGCTCGGTACCGGGCCAGCACTTCAGCTTCGACTTCACCCCGACCCGCGGCCTGGACGCCATCCCCTGGACCCGCTGCTACCCCGGCGACGACGTCGTCGACATCATCGGCATGGACAGCTACGACCAGCCGGCCGGCGCCACCTTCGACGACTACGTGAACGAGCCGTACGGGCTGCAGGACCAGGTCGAGTTCGCCGCCAAGCGCGGCAAGCCGGTCTCGTACCCCGAGTGGGGGCTGTTCCGCAACGGCGACAACCCGGTCTTCGTGGAACGGATGGTGGACTGGATGCGCACCCACGACACCGCCTACCAGACCCTCACCGACTACTGCCCGCACGGCTTCTGGCAGTGCGACCGCAACCCCCGGTCGGCCGCCCGGTACAAGCAGCTGATGTCCGGCTCGGCCGGGGTGCCGGCCGGCACCGCCGCCAAGGCGCCGGCCTCCGCCCCGCCGGCGGCCGCCGCCCCGGCCGGCACCCCCGGGCAGCAGGCCTCAGCGCAGGCGACGGGCCACTAGCGCGGCCTTCAGCCGGGGCAGCCGGCTGCGCAGCACCCCCACCGCCGCCCGGCGCCCCCGGACCCGCAGCGCGCGCACCGCGGCCGCCGGGGCCAGCCGCCCGGGGCCCAGCACCAGCCGCTGGTTGGACAGCTGGTCCGGGCGCCACCGCTGCTTGTACGGCTCCTGGCCGCGCAGCAGGCTGAGCACCGGGATCCCGGCCTCCCGCACCTCGTCCAGCGCGACCCCGAACAGCAGCCCCGCGATGTCCAGGCGCTCGCGCAGCCCGGGGTGCGCGCCGTACATGTAGAGGCCGCCGAAGGCCGGGCAGAGCACCAGCAGGTTGACCGCGACCAGCTCGCCGTCCAGCCAGTAGCGGTGCATCGCGGCCCGGCCCGAGCCGACCAGCGCGGCGGTGGAGTCGGTCAGGTGGGCGGCGAAGCGCTCGGTGCGGTGCTCCGGGGTGACCCCGCGGTCCTGCCACTGCAGGAAGTGCAGCCGCAGCAGCTCCCGGACCGCCTCCGGCACCTCCTCGGGCGCGGTCGCCCGGACCACCACCCCGGCCTCGGCGATCTTGCGCTGCTTGACCCGGCTGCGCTGGGCGGTCTTGCCCGGCAGCCGCTTCAGCAGCTCCTCCATCGGCACGGCGGGCAGGTACTGGCAGAGCGAATCCTCGAACCGCCACCGGCGGCCGGGCCAGGCCCGGTGGACCCGGTGGACCGCCGCGTCCGGGTGCACCTCGCGCAGCTCCAGGCTGTGCCAGGGCCGGCGCAGCGGCAGCGCGGCGGCGAGTTCGGCGGCCGCCCGGTCGGCGCAGTCGTCGTCCAGCAGGACGTCGGTGAAGTCCACCAGGCCGCCGCCGAGGTTGGTCAGGCCGCCGAACGGGCCGCGGCGGCGCAGCGCCGCGGCGCCGACCAGCCGGCCATCCCGGCGGACCAGCACCACCACCAGGCCGCCGGGCCGTCCGTACTGCCGCCACCAGGAGGCCAGCCAGCCGGCGGCCTGGAAGGAGGTGGCCGAGCCGCAGCGGGCCGCCAGCGCGTCCCACTCCCCGGCCAGCCGCTCCAGCGCGTCGTCCTGGCGCCGGACCTCCGTGGTCCAGACGGGGACCGCGGCCTGCGCCGGCAGGCCGGCCGAGGTCAGCTCGGCGGTCACCGGGGGCTCCTCGCCGCCGACCGCTTCGGCGCGGCGGCGTCCTCGGTGGCGGCCGGTTCGGCGGCGGCCGGTTCGGCGGCGGTGCCGCGCGGGCGCGGCGGGCCGGGGCGCTCCTCGGCCGGGACGCCGGGCGCCGGGTCGGGTCCCGGGTCGGCGGCGGGCCGGCGGCGGGTCAGCATCACCAGCGCCCCCGCCAGCACACCCGCCGCCGCGCCGACCCCGGTGTCCAGCGCGGCCGACGGCGTGGTCGGCCTCTCCGGCTCCGCGGCGGGCGCCAGCGGCACCAGCCGCACCCCGGTCTCCTTGCTGCTGGCGTTGGCGAAGGTGATCAGCGAACCGGCCACCGCGTCGGCCGCCCGGACCGCGTCCTGCGGCCGGCCGCCGGAACCGCTGATGTCGATCACCGGCGCGTCCGGCGAGGTGGTGCCGCTGACCAGCCCCGCCAGTTCGGCGATGCTGTGACCGGTCCGCGCCGCGGCCCCCGCCAGCACCTGCGGCTGCCCGGCCAGCCGGCCGTACGCCTGCGCGAAGTTGACCGCCGAGGCGCCGTCCCCCGTCTCCGCCGGGACCACCACCACGTAGGAGTCGGCGGTGTAGGAGGGGTGCGAGACGGCCGCGTAGCCGGCCCCGGCGATGGCCCCCAGCGGGACCGCGACGGCCACCGGCCACCAGCGGCGGGCCAGCGCACGGGCGCTTCGGCGCAGATCGGACATCGGTAGCTCCTCGCTCGACGCAGCGCCGGTACGTCCGGCCCGCTGCGGACTGACAGATGGTGGTTCAGACCCCGGCGCCGGCCCGGCGCCGCCGTCCGGCGGTGTCGGCGGGCGGCGCCAACCGGTCGTAGAGCGCGCCGAGTTCGGCGGCGATCCGGGTGATGTCGTAGTGCCGGACCGCGGGCGGCTGGGGCAGTGCGGCGCTGCGCCGGCTCCACAGCTCGCGCAGCGCGGCGGCGTACGCGGCCGGCTCCGAGGGCAGCCGGACCGCCTCCGGCGCGGCCTGCGGGCCGAGCCCGTCCAGCGCCGGGCAGGCGCTGTGCCGCACCGGCAGTCCGGCGGCCAGCGCCTCCAGCACGGTCAGGCCGAAGGTCTCCTCGGCCGAGGGCGCGGCCAGCACGTCGATCGCGGCGAGCAGGTCGGGCACGTCCTCGCGCTCGCCGGTGAACAGCACGGTGGCGCCCACCCCGAGGCGTTCGGCGTGCTGTTCCAGCGCCGCCCGCTCGGGGCCGGCGCCGACCAGCAGCAGCCACGGCTCGCGCAGCGCCGGGTGGCGCTCGGCGACGGTGCGCAGCTCGGCCAGCGCGTCGATCAGCACGTGGAACCGCTTGCCCGGGACCAGCCGGCCGACCGCGCCGACCACCCAGGCCTGCTGCGGCAGGCCGAGCGCGGCGCGGAGGTTCTGCCGCAGGGCGTACCGGGAGGCGGTGGGCAGTTCGTAGCGGGCGGCGTCGATGCCGTTGGGCAGCAGGTGCACCCGGGCCGGCGGCACCCCCCAGTCACCGAGGGTGCCGGCCACCTGCCCGGAGACCGCGATGGTGACGGTGCCGAGGCGCTCGGCCGCCAGGTACAGCGCCTTGACCCCGCGCGAGGTCGGCCGGCCCTCGATCACCCCCGGCTGCAGCGAGTGCTCGGTGGCGACCACCGGCCGCACCCCGGCCAGCCGGGCCGCCAGCCGGCCGTACAGTCCGGCCCGGTACAGGTGGGTGTGGACCAGGTCGTAGCCGCCGGAGCGGATCAGCCGGGTCAGCCTGGGCAGCACCGCGAGGTCCCGGTTGCCGCGCATCGCCAGGTCGTGCACGGTGACGCCGTCGGCGCGCAGCGCGGCGGCGACCGTCCCCGGGTTGGTGAGGGTGGCGACCTCGCACCGGTGCTCGGACGGCAGGTGGCGCAGGACCAGCTGGAGCTGGCGCTCGGCGCCGCCGGAGGCGAGGCCGGTGATCACGTGCAGGATCTTCATGACCGCTCCTCGCGCGGGCGGACCAGGGTGGTGCGGCGCAGTCCGGTGACGGCGTCGCGCAGCCGGTGGCGGCCGTGCTTGGCCAGCAGCCGCAGCGCGCCGTCGCGGTCGCCGACGTAGCAGCGCGGCAGCGCGAAGCGGCCGGTCAGCTGGGAGTGCTGGATCGCGCAGGCGTAGTCGTAGCCGGCGTCGCGCACGGCCAGGGTGGCGGGCAGGTCGACCGCGCCGTACGGGTAGCAGAAGCCGGTGACCGGGCCGCCGACCAGGTCCTCCAGCGCCCGGCGGCTCTCCCGGCACTGGGTGGCCAGCAGGTCGGCGGGCAGCCCGGGCAGCGCCTGGTGGCCGAGTCCGTGCGAGCCGATCTCCCAGCCCGCGGAGGCGAGTTCGGTGACCTGGTCGACGGTCAGCAGCTTCTTGCGGGGGCCCTCGGAGTCCCAGCCGTTCTCGGTGCCGAGCAGGTCGGGCACCACGTAGGCGGTGGCGGTGAAGCCGTACTCGCGCAGCACGGGTACGGCGTACCGGGCGAAGTCGGCGTAGCCGTCGTCGAAGGTCAGCCCGACCAGGCCGGCCGCCCGGCCGGCCCGGCGCGCGGTCAGCAGCTCGCGCACGCTGACGCCGCGCCGGCCGGTGCGGTGCAGCCAGGCCATCTGGGCGGCGAACCGCTGCGGGCTGACGGTGAGCAGGTACGGGTCCTCCTCCTCCTCGGCCACCGAGTGGTACATCAGGATCCAGGGGGCCGGCCCCACCGCCGGCTGGGCCGGCAGGAGCGGATGCCGGGCTGTTTCAGCGTCCATGGGGCAGCTTCCCTTCAGCGGCCGTGGCAGGGGGGTACAGGGCTCGGGCCAGGGCGCGGACCGGTCCGCGCACCTCGGCGGCGCCGAGCGCGGTGCCCACCGCCGCGTACACCAGGACGACGGCGGCGCCGCCGGTCACGGTGGACAGCAGCGGGTCACCGCTGAGCGTGGCGGCCAGGGTGCCGGCCGCGGCCGCGGCCACCGCGGCGGCCAGCAGCCGCGCCTGGCCGGCCAGCACCCGGGGCAGCCGCAGCGCGATGCCGCGCAGCAGCAGCCCGCGCAGCAGCAGCGCGGCGGTGGTGGTGATGCCGGCGGCGTTGCCGGCCGCGAGGCCGAGCGCGCCGAACCGGGGGGTGGCGGCGAGTCCCACGGCGACGGTGACCAGCAGCCCGAGGGCCATCGCGGCGACCGGGTACCAGTCGAGCAGCCGGCGGCCGCCGTCGTCGGCCTTCGGGTCGTCCGCCCGGCGGACCACCGGCCGCAGCGAGAAGAACGGGCGGACCATCACCCCGATCATGGCCTGGGCCGGCAGGCCGAAGCTGTAGACCCGGATCACCGCCGCGGTGGCCGCGGTGTCGGGCGCCCCGAACGCGCCGCGCTGGAACAGCAGCGCCACCACCGAGGGGGCGCAGGCCAGCAGGAACGCGGTGCCCATCAGCACCACCGCGGCGGCCTGGCCGAGGTCCTTCTCCACCCGGTCGCGGGCGGCCGCGAGGTCCCCGGCCGCCAGTGCCCTGGCGACCAGCGGGAAGGTCACCGTGACGATCAGGATGCCCGCCGTCATGGCCAGTTGGGAGACCTTGGCGGCGTAGTTGAGGTGCGAGATGGTGCCGGGCGGCAGCCCCGAGCCGAGGAAGCGCTCGATGAACACCTGGGCCTGCCGGGTGAGCGTGAACGCCGCCACCGGCAACATCGCCAGCGGGATCAGCACCAGGCCGCCGTGGCCCGCCGTACCCCGCCGGCGGCGCCGCCGGCGGCCCCCGCGCAGCCGCCGCAGGAACGGGCCGACCAGGACGCCGGCCATCAGCAGGCTGCCGAAGGCGACCCCGACGGCGGCCGAACGCACCCCCAGGAACGCCTGCCCGGTCAGCAGCACCGCGAGGATGCCGAGGTTGTAGGCGACGTAGATGGCGGCCGGCGCGGTGAACCGGTGGTGCGCCCGCAGCGCCGACCCCAGGTAGCCGGCGACGCCGAACGGCAGCACGGTGAAGGCGGTGATCCGGGTGCAGCTGACCGCCAGACCCGGGTCGGCGAGGCCCGGCGCCAGGACGGCGACCAGCTGGGGGGCGCCCAGCGCGACCGCGAGGGAGAGCGCGCACAGCGCCAGCAGCAGCCAGGGCAGGGTGGCCCGGACCAGCTGCCGGACCGGGTCCGGGCCGGCCGGGCGTTCCTCGCGCAGGACCAGGGCCAGGCTGAACGCCGGGACCATCAGGAAGGACATCGCGTCCTCGATCAGCAGCGGCGCCGCCGTCTCGGGGACCGTCCACGCCACCAGGAACGCGTCGGTGCCCTGGTTGGCGCCGAAGTAGCGCGCCAGCAGCAGGTCGCGCAGCAGGCCGAGGGCCGAACCGGCCGCGCTCAGCAGTGCGGTGACGCCGAACGCCTTGGCCAGGAACCCGCGCCGGCCGGCGGCGGGGGCGGCCGGCGGCGGGTCCCCGGCCGGGGCGCCGCCGGGCTGGGCGGCGCCCGCCCGGGCCGGCGGGACCGCCGCGACGACCGCCGGGGCGGGCTGGTCGGTGGTCATTCGGCGTACGCTCCGCGGGAGTCCGGTCCGGGCAGGGCGGACCGGACCGCCAGGCCCAGCACCACCGAGGTCAGCACCGTGGTGGTGCCGCCGATGTCGGCGTAGAGGAAGTCGACGGTCACCCAGCCGAGCAGGGCGAGCGCGGCCAGGCCGGGACCGTCGGCGGCCCGGCGCAGGCAGCCGGCGAGCAGCGCGAGGAACAGCGCCGCGTACGCGACGATGCCGACCAGGCCCTGCTCGGACAGGACCAGGAAGTACATGTTGTGCGGGGAGAGCAGCGGTTCGCGCTGGAAGCCGATGGTGGCGTCGGCCGCGTCGCTGCCGGAGGACAGCCGCAGCGGGGCGTGGCTGTCGCGCAGCCGCTGGAACGCCTTCGGGCCGGCGCCCGTGACCGGGTGGTCCTGCCAGATCCGGCCGGCCGTCGTCCACAGGTCGTAGCGGTCGCTGACCGACTGGTCCGGCGCGGCGGACACCGAGCCGATGCTGCTGAGCCGCTCGGTGACGCCGGAGGCGCCGAGCCCGAGGCCGCCGACCAGCACCACGGCCGCGGCCGCGGTCAGCACCGCGCCGCGGACCGCCAGCCGGGCGTCGGCGCGCAGCAGCAGCACGGTGGCGGCGGCGCCGCAGGCGATCCAGCTGCCCCGGCTGAACGAGACGGCGAGCGGGAAGGCGAGGAAGGCGGCGACGCCGGTCATCGCCAGGCGCAGCGGGCGGCTGCCGGCCGGGCCGCGTTCGCCGAGCGCCAGGGCGAGGGCGGCCAGCAGGCCGAAGCTGACCACGGTGGACATGCCCATGATGTCCAGGGCGCCGAAGGTGCCGACCGCCCGGATCGGCTGTCCGGTGTAGGAGGCGCCGGTGCGGGTGAGGTACTGGTGGGCGCCGACCACGCCCTGGACCAGGGCGGCGGCGACGAAGGCGCCGAGCACGAGCCGCTGGTCGCGGCGGTCCCGCAGGGAGCACACCACGGCGGCGGGGACCAGCACGAAGATCTGCACCAGCCGGACGAAGCCCGTGACGCTGGCCGCCGGGTCGATCGAGGTGAGGGTGGCGGCGGCGGCCGCCAGCACGATCCCGCCGAACAGCAGGCAGGCCCGGCGGTCCACCCGCGGGGCGCGGCCGCGCACCAGGTCGACGGCGGTGAGCGCGACCAGGACCAGTGAGGCGACGTCGGCGGGGGTCACGTGCACGGCGGCCGTGACGTCCTTCTCGCCGGTCGGCACGCAGACCAGCAGGACGGTCGCGGCGGCCCACAGGCTCGGCCGGCGCGCCACTATGCTCAGCAGCCGACCTGTCGTCAGGCCGCCCGCCGGGGACGGGCGCAGGAGTGCGAGGGCCATCTCAGCTCCCGTCCGGGTGGAGCATCAGGGCGGCCGTGCGCAGCAGGATCTTGGTGTCCTGCCACAGGCTCCAGCCCTCGATGTAGCGGTTGTCGAAGCGGGCCCGGTCCTCGATCGAGGTGTCCCCGCGCAGACCGTTGACCTGCGCCAGGCCGGTCAGCCCGACCGGCACCCGGTGCCGGTCGGCGTACTCGGGGTAGACCTGGCCGAACCGCATCACGAAGTACGGTCGTTCGGGCCGCGGGCCGACCAGGCTCATGTCGCCGCGCAGCACGTTCCACAGCTGCGGCAGCTCGTCCAGGGAGCTGCGGCGCAGCAGGCGGCCGACGGCGCCCATCCGGTGGTCCTGGGAGATGTTCCAGCGGGTCGCCGACTCGTGCTCGTTGCTGGGGCGCAGGGTGCGGAACTTGAGGACGGTGAAGGCCTTGCCGTCCAGGCCGGTGCGCTGCTGGCGGAAGAGCACCCCGGGGCCGGTGTCGCACCGTACGGCCAGCGCGCAGACCGCCAGCACCGGCGCCAGGGCGAGCATGCCGAGCCCGGAGGCGACGATGTCCAGGGCCCGCTTGGCGGCCCAGCCGGGGCGGCGCATCGCGGGCCGGGCCAGTGGCAGGCAAGGGAAACCGTACAGGTGGTCGGCGGGGAAGCGGCCGAGCGAGCCGTACTCGCGCAGCGCCGGGACCAGCCAGACCTGGCAGCCCAGCCGGACGGCGTCGCGCAGGGCGGCCGCGGTCTCGGCCTCGTCGGCGGCGCCCTCGGTGGCGACCACGTGGTGGATCCGGCGTCGGCGCACCTCCCGCTCCAGCACCTCGCGGCCGCCGAGCACCGGCAGCCGGGAGTCACCGGCCAGCAGGACCGGGTCCGGGTCGACGTAGCCGACCGGGCGCAGGCCGTACTCGCGCCGCTCGGTGAGGGTGGCGGCGATCCGCTGGCCGAGTTCGCCGGCGCCGAGCACCAGCACCGGGCTGGGGCGGCGGCGGCGGACCTTGCGCAGCAGGTGGTAGGTGACGGCGCGGCCGGTGACGGCGAGCAGCAGCAGGCCCGCGAGGAGGGCGGTGAGCCTCAGCGGGGTGGCCGGGCCGGAGCCGGGCCAGCGGCCGTCCAGGCAGGCGGTGAGGGTGACGGCGAAGGCGGTGGCCACGGCGGCCCGGGCGGCCAGCGCGGGGAGTTCGTCCAGGACGGAGAGGCTGAGCCGGTTGCGGTAGAGCCCGCCGGCCAGGTTGAGCGGGAGCAGCAGCGGGAGCAGGGCGGCGGCGCCGGTCAGCGGGTGCGGGCCCGAGGCGGTGGCGGCCGCGACGGCGGCCTGGGCGCCGCAGACCGCGAGGCTGTCGACGCCGACCAGGGCGAGCGGGAGGGCGACCCGGGAGCGGAACGGCCTGCGGTGGCGCCCGAGGCCGGGTGCGGAGCGGGTCCGCGGCGGGACCGGCCGATCGAGCACCTCGGCGGAGAGCCGCCGCGGCGCCGACAGGGATCTGCCCGGCCGCGGCACACTCTCGTGGTCAATGGTCATCAGCGCACGAACTCCCCTGCTGTGTACCCGCCATGGCGGGACAGCCGGAGCCGGGTCGCACCAGCGCGCGGCGATCCCGGCCCGGTGGACGCGGTCCAGGTAAGCACCTGCTGCCTCGGACGGCTCTCGGCCCTCTCGCCGGTCGATCCACGCGGGACGGACCGGTGAGAATCGGAACGAAGCAGGCAAAATCAGACAATACCGAACGCCGCCTGAATGTCAGGAAGTTGACTTGCCATTTCATTCCACCTGCCCATTAATCAGACCGTCGGATTTGCACCTTCGGCCCAGCGGTCACGGCGCGAATTCGGCAGCACCTTCACCGCGAGCATTCGCGGCGAGCATTCACGGTCTGAGAAACGATCAGGACCGCTCCGGGACACGGGGGGTCCGGCCGCCGGGCACCGCGGCGGCGCCCAGCAGCGCGTCGTAGACCGCGGCCACCTGCCGCACCACCTCGCGGATGTCGTGCCGGGCCGCCATGTGCGCACGGGCCTGCGCCCCGCGGCGTTCGCACTCCCCCGGGTCGGCCAGCGCCGCCGCCAGCCGGCCGGCCAGCGCCGCCGGATCCTGCGGCGGCACCAGGGCGGACGCGGCATGGCCCGGCGGCAGGCACTCCCGGGCCCCCGGCACGTCCGAGAGCAGCACCGGACGGGCCGCGGCCATCGCCTCCAGCGGGGCCAGCGCCATCCCCTCCCAGCGGGACGGCAGCACCACCAGGTCGGCCGCCGCCAGCCAGGGACGCGGATCCGCGACGTTCCCCGCCAGCCGCACCCCGGACGGGTCGGGCAGCCCCCGCACCAGCTCGGTCAGCGCGGCCTCGTCCGGGCCGCCGCCGACCAGCGCCAGCCGCGCGCCGGGAACCCGGGCCGCCACCTCGGGCCAGGCGGCGAGCAGCACGTCCTGCCCCTTCTGGCGGCACAGTCGGCCGACGCAGACCGCGAGCGGGGCGTCCGGATCCACACCGAGCGCGGCCCGCGCGGCCCGGCGGCCGGCCGCGTTCTCGGCGGCGAAGTACCGGACGTCCACGCCGTTGGGCACCACCCGCCAGTCGCCGGCCAGGCCGGCTGCCACACCGTCCACCCGCTCCTGCTCGCTGACGCACAGCAGGACCCGGGCCCAGCGGGTGGCGAACCGCTCCCAGCGCAGCGTGGCGGCCGCCAGCGGGCCGCCGACCGCCGCGAACGACCAGGCATGCGGCTGGAACACGGTGGGCACCGCACCCCGGACCGCCAGCCGGCCGGCCAGCCCGGCCTTGGCGCTGTGCAGGTGCAGCACGTCGGGGGCGGCCTCACGGACGATCCGGCGCAGCCTGCTCGCCTCGCCCAGGGTGCCGGGGCCGGGCGAACGGCCGGCCGGCCAGTCCAGCACCTCGGCCCCGACGGCGGCGGCCTCGGCGGCCAGCCGGCCGCCCGGCGGGCAGGCCACCAGCACCCGGCCGCCGGCCTCGCACTGGCCCCGGGCCAGGTCCACCACGACCCGGGCGACACCGCCGTCCACGGGCTGGGAGATATGAAGGATCGTCATGCGCACGGCGGCGAGCCTAGGTCCGGGCGCCACCGGATCCCGGGTCCCGTCACCCGTCCGGGGAAGCACGTCACCCGTACGGCGGGCGGGCCGTACGGGTGTGCGGGGGGTGGGCGGTGGCTACCCCGATGACGGCTGACCGATGACAGAATCTGAAATCTGTCATCGATCATCGGATTGACGTCGGCGGCCGGACGTCAGGCGTCAGGCCAGCTCGTCGGCGAGCTTGGCGAGCACCGCGTCGTGGATCCGGTTGAGCCCCTTGGGCGCGAAGGTCCGCTCGAAGAAACCACCGATACCGGTGGCGCCCTGCCAGCTCGCGTCCACCGTCACCCGCGCCGCACCCTCGCCCGCCGCGGCCACCGTCCAGGTGATCACCATGGTGGAGTTGGCGTCGGTCTCCACCAGCTGCTCCGGGCTCGGCGCCGAGACCGTGAACAGGCAGTCGCGCACCCGCTTCTCGGTGGCCTGGAGCCGCCAGTGCACCTGGGTGCCGGCCCCGGTGCCGCCGGCCTTCACCTCGTACTCGCTGTACTGCGCGGGCAGCAGGCGGGGACGGACGACGGCGTAGTCGGCCAGCGCCTCGTACACCCGCTCCGGGGTGGCCTGGTAGACGCGCTCGGTGGTGGCCTGCACCTTGCCCATGGGGCTGCTCTCCTTCACTGCGACTGCACTGCCGTTGCACTGCTGCTGCACTGCTGCGGGACGGCCCGTGCCTCCGGCGGCCCGGCCGCCGGACGATCGGGGTCAAGCCAACCACCGCCCTCGGCCGCACCCCAAACCGGGCCCGGAATACGGGCGCACCCCGCGGGGCGGCCGAGTTAGGGTGGCCGGTGTGCTCGATCAGGTGACCGCAGTCCGCTATCTCGACCCGCTGCGCGCGGGCGGCTCGGTGCCCGGGGTGGTGGAGACCGACGACCTGGGCACCTACGTGGTGAAGTTCACCGGCGCCGCGCAGGGCCGCAAAGCGCTGGTGGCCGAGGTGATCGTGGGTGAGCTGGGCCGCCGGCTGGGCCTGCGGGTACCGCCGCTGGTCCTGGTGGACTTCGACCCGGCGGTCGCGGCGGACGAGCCGGACCCGGAGATCCAGGACATCCTGCGGGCCAGCTCCGGGCTCAACCTCGGCATGGACCTGCTGCCGGGCGCCCGCGACTTCCGGCCGGGCCTGCTGGACGTCGACCCGGCCGAGGCCGGCCGGGTGGTCTGGCTGGACGCGCTGACCGGCAACGTCGACCGCACCACCGCCAACCCCAACCTGATGGTCTGGCACGGCCGCCTCTGGCTGATCGACAACGGCGCCGGGCTGGTCTTCCACCACCGCTGGTCCGGTGCGGCGGCCTCGCTGCTCAAGCCGTACCCGATGTCCGCACACGCGCTCGGCGGCTACCACCCGGACGTGCTCGCCGCCGACGCCGCGTTCGCGCCCCGGGTCACCGAGGCGCTGCTGCGCGAGGTGGTGGCACTGGTGCCCGAGCAGTGGCTGGCCGGGGAACCGGGCTTCGACTCGGTGGCGGAGCTGCGGGAGGCGTACGTGACCCAGCTGGCCGCGCGGGCGGCCGCGTCGGCGGCCTGGCTGCCGACCTGCTTCGCCACCCCGGAGGAGCAGCGGGCCGCCGAGGCCGCCCGGGCGGCGGCCACCCTCGCGGCCCGGCCCGCCTGGCTGAAGCAGGTACCGAACCGGCACGGCCAGGCGCAGGTGGAGTCCGACTGGAGCCGCCACATCGGCTGACCCGCCCGAGCCCCGGCCCGGCCCGCACCCAGACCGGAGAGCGCGTACCCCGGTACCCCGTACCCCGCAGCAGAGTGCCCCGCCCGGGACCAGGTCCGGGCGGGGCACTCCGGGTTCAGGGCGCTCCGTCCTCAGCAGCGCTCCGGGTTCAGCGGCTCAGCGCTTCAGCGACTCAGCGGCTCAGAACCGCCACCACTGCGCGGCCGTCGCGGCGTTGATGATGCCCGCGCCGTAGAAGCCGTTGTTGGCGGTGCTGCCCTCGCAGACCCCCTTGAACGCGCCGTCGCCGCTCGGGTCGAAGACCGCCGGGCAGGCGTGGTCGTCGGCCTGGTGGACCAGCATCGCGCGCAGCTCGTCCGGGCCGGCCCACGGGTGGGTCGAGGCGAGCAGCGCGACCACGCCGACGGTGTGCGGGGACGCCATCGAGGTGCCCTGCATGTAGGCGTAGCCGCCGCGGACGGTGGAGAGCACCCGGCCGTTCTTGTCCGGGGTGTCCGGCAGCTGGTAGCGGGAGTCACCGCCGGGGGCGGCCACCGTCACCTTGCCCTTGCCGTAGCTGGAGTAGAAGGACTTGTCGCCCTTGAAGCCCACCGAGCTGGTCACCACGACGCCGGGCAGCTCGGTCGGCAGCGACAGGCAGCTCTCGTCGATCGGCCGCGACCCGGGGGTGGTGTCGTCGGGGCTGGTCACGTCGACCGTCTTGTGCGCGAGGTCGATGTTGTCGTTGCCGGCCGCGGCGACGTTGAGGACGCCGTTGCGCTGCGAGAAGGCGACGGCCCGCTTGACGGCCGTGGTGACGGCGGCCTGGTCGGGGTCGTTCTTGCAGTTGAACAGCCACGGGTCGATGTAGTAGCTGTTGTTGGTCACCTTGAAGTGGTGCTCACCGGCCCAGACGAAGCCGCAGATGGCGTACTCCGGGTAGATGAAGCCGCCGTCGTCGACCACCTTGACCGCGGCGAGCCGCACGCCGGGGGCGATGCCCTCGATGCCCTTGCCGTTCTTGGCGGCCGCGATGGTGCCGGCCACGTGGGTGCCGTGGTCGCTGGTGGTGGGCTGCCAGGAGTTGAAGTCGGTGTTCGGGCGTCCGCCGTCGATGCAGGAGGCGGAGAGCGAGGCGTCCACGTTGGCGGCCAGGTCCTCGTGCTTGGCGTCGATGCCCGAGTCCAGGACGCCGACCACCACCCGGCGGCTGCCGAGGGTGGTCTCGTGGGCCTTGTCCACGCCGATCTGCCGCATGTCCCACTGGTTGGCCCAGAGCGGCTCGGAACCGTCCGCCGGGGTGGCGCCCGGGGAGACCCGCTCGACGGTGGACTCCACGTCCGCGGCCACGATCCCGGCGGTCCGGCTGGCGCCCACCGAGTCGATCCCCTTGACGTGCCGCAGCTTGGCCGCGAACCCGGTGTCGGTGGAGCGGGCGATCACCACACCGATCTGCTCGTACGAGTAGACCACCGAGCCGCCGGCCTTCGTGATCTCCCGCTCGGCCTTCTTCACCTGGCCGTGGTTGGCCTGGGTGTTCACCACATAGCTGAGCAGCGGCCCGGGCGCCGGGTCCGATCCGGCTGCCGCGGCGGTGCCGGCCGGCAGCGCGATCGAGCCGGCGGTGGCGAGCGCGAGACCTGCCGCCGCGAGCCGTGCCCGACGTATCCGAGGAACTCTCATAGGGGATGGCCCTCCCGAGTCTCGTGGTGCCCCACTGATGGCAGGAACACGTAAGTGGGTGGGACGCTAGTGACCCCTCGATCGCTTCCGCAAGGGTGCGGACGGGGGTGATCGCCGCACCCGCGCGGCCACCGCACCTGACCAGCTGATGTGACGTCAGGTAGTTGCCGTGTCAGCTGAGATGTCCGTGTCCAGACCGTAGAGCCGGGCCGCGTTCCCCGCCGACAGCTGCGCCTCGATCCCCGCCGCGTCCGCCGCCGTGCACGCGCCGTCGCGCTGCCACCCCGCCAGCAGCGAGCCCAGGGCGTGCCGGTACTGCGCCGCGCCGACCAGGAACAGCTCCGGCAGCCCGTACGCGTCCGTCGAGAACAGCACCTTCCCGAACGGCGCCAGTTCGAGCACCTCGCCCAGCACCTCGGCCGCCCGCGCACCGGTGTACGAGAGGGTCAGCCCCACGTCCAGGTGGACGTGCGGGAAGCAGTGCGCCAGCCAGGCGGCCTGACGGTGGTACGGGTAGCAGTGCAGCAGCACCAGCGGCACCCCCGCGGGCTCGACCGCCCGGACGAAGTCCACCAGCAGCGCCGGATCGGCGAGGTGCAGCCGCAGGTCCGGATCGCCGAAACCGGTGTGCAGCTGGATCGGCAGCCCCAGCCCGACCGACTGCCAGAGCAGATGGCGCAGCAGGACCGGGTCGGTCAGCCGGGCCCCCGGGCCACCCTCCCGCTGCTCGGCCGCGCGCTGCCGGGCGGCCCACCGCTCGGCCGCCCGGACCACCTCGGCCCGGCCCGGCGGCCGAGGGTCGATGGCCAGCCCGTACCGGTAGGCCAGCACCGACTTCACCGCCACCACGCCCGCGCCCGCGCAGGCCGCCGCGAGCTCCTCGGCCAGCGCCTCGGGCCAGCGCCCGGGCGCCGCCCGGACCCGGGCCGCCACGCTCTCCAGCCGGACCACCTCGTACGTCCGGGCGCCCGAAAGCCGGGCCAGCGCGTCGAGCGGGAGCAGCGGGCGACCGGCCGCCCCGGTCAGCCCGGTGTCCACCAGGCAGGCCGTCAGCCCGGCCGCCGCCAGCAGCCGTCGGCCGGCCTCGGCGGCGCCCAACTCGCGCCGCCGGGCCAGGTACTCGGCCGGTTCCGCATGGACGGGCAGCCCCAGGGCGGGCGGGCACCACCGCCGTACGGCGAGGCCCAGCGCGCTGCCGAACGGGCTGCAGCCCGGGGCGGGCGGCCGGTCGGACTCGGTGAGCAGCGAGGCGAACACCGCGTCGTCCGGCTCCTGCGGGGAGTCGGCGAGCACGCTGTGGCAGTGCTGGTCGATCAGCATCCGGTCACCAGCGCAGCCTGGTCGCGGCGATCACCTCGTCGGCGCCGACCCCGTCGAACAGGGCGATCTCGGCCTCCCGGACGGCCAGCACCGCCGCGTGCAGCTCCGCGCCGAGCGCCTCCCGGAGCAGGTCGGAGCCCTTGAACGCGGCGGCCGCCTCGGCGAGGTCGGCCGGCAGCCGCTCGGCGTAGCCGGAGTCGGCCGGATCGCCGGAGACCTCCGGCGGCAGCCGCAGCCCGCGGTCGATGCCGCCGAAGCCGGCCGCCAGCACCCCGCCCACCGCCAGGTACGGGTTGGCGGCGGCGTCGAAGCACTTCACCTCGGCGTTGGCCTGCTCGGGGGTGGATCCGGGGATCAGCCGCAGCGCCGCCTCCCGGTTCTCCCGGCCCCAGCAGCGGTAGGGCCCGGACCAGCGGCCGGGCACCAGCCGCAGGTAGCTGGCCACGCTGGGGGCGCCGAGCGCGAGCAGGGCGGGCAGTTCGGCCAGCACCCCGGCCAGGAACGCCTCCCCCTCGACGGTCAGTCCGTACCGGCCGGGCCCGCCGCCGATGAGATTGCGTCCGTCGCGGCTCAGGCCGAGGTGCAGGTGTCCGCCGTTGCCCACGCCGTCGGCGGCCACCGCGGGGGCGAAGGAGGCCTCGAGCCCGTACCGGACGGACACCGCCTGCACCGTGTGCCGCACCAGGACGGCGAGGTCCGCGGCCGTCACCGGGCCGGCCGGGGCGAGCGACACCTCGAACTGGCCGACCGTGTACTCCGGGTGGATCTGCAGCACCGTCAGCCCCTGGTCGCGCAGCGCCCGCAGGACGTCCCGGAGGTAGTCGGACAGTCCGATCAGCCGGCGCATCCCGTACGCGGGCCCGGCGCCCGCCCCGTCGACCACCACCCACTCGACCTCGATCCCGGCCAGCACCTCCAGCCCCCGCCGCTGCGCCTCGGCGGCCATCCGGCCGGCGAACAGCCGCTGGCAGCCCGGATGCGGCTCGCCGTCCTGCGCGTACCGGTCGGCCGGCGCCCAGGCCCACCCGGGCTGGGCGGCGAGGACGGTGAGCGCGGCCAGGTCCGGGACCAGCCGCAGATCGCCGACCGGGCTGCCGGACGGGGCCATCGAGTCGTCCACCAGGAACGCGTCGAAGCACGGCGCCGCGCCCACGCCCCACTCCGCCGCGTGCGCCAGCTGCTCGACCGGCACCGCCTTCACCCGGTGCACCCCGGCGTTGTCCACCCAGCCGAGGACCACTCCGTCCGTACCGCCCGCGGCCAGGTCGTCGGCGGCCGTACGGGCCCGGGCGGCGCGCTCGGCGCGGGGCAGCATCGTGGTCATGCCGCCCATGCTGCCGGGCCGGTCGGACGTGCACCGAGCATCGACCGCCCGTTCACCCGGACGGCGGACCGGATTCCCCGCCCAAACCCGATGTGACCCACCTCACACGGGGCGGCGAAATTTCCGGGGACTCGCTCCCCGTTTAGGCTAGAGTCGAACGAAGCGGGGACTCATTCCCCGGAAGCATCCGCCACCGGAACCGAAGGGACGACCGATGACCACGACCACGCCACCGGCGCCCAAGCTCCGCGCGGACGCCACCCGCAACCGCAACCGCATCATCGAAGCGGCCCGCGAGGCCTTCGTGGAGCACGGCGCCGAGGTGCCGCTCGACGAGATCGCCCGCCGCGCCGGGGTCGGCAACGCGACGCTGTACCGCCACTTCGCCGACCGCCGCGAGCTGATCCACCACGTGACACTCTCGGTCCTGGACCGGGTGGTCGAGCACGCGGAGCGCGCGATGGCCGAGGAACCGGACGCCTTCGCGGCGCTGGCCCGCTTCACCCACGCCTCGGCCGACGAGCGGATGGGCGCCCTGTGCCCGCTGCTCTCCGAGCACATCGACCCGAACGACCCCGAGATGCACGACGCCAAGGCCCGCCTGCAGGAGACCACCACCGAGGTGATCACCCGGGCGCACCGGAGCGGCCAGTTGCGCGAGGACGTGGGGGTGGGCGACTTCGTGGTCGCCATCACCCAGCTCACCCGACCGCTGCCCGGCACCCACTGCATCGACCTCGACCAGTTCGTCCACCGCCACCTGCAGCTGTTCCTCGACGGCGTGCAGGCCCCGGCCCGATCCACCCTGCCCGGCCGCGCCGTCTCCCTGGACGACCTGAAGCCGCGCCCCTGAGCCCTCCCGCACCGTCCGGCCCAGCACGGGCCGCCCCTTCTTCTCGCACCATTCGGCACCAGCCGGTGCCTCTGCCCTGCCGTTCCGCTCTCTCGCACACAAGTGGGTATCCCCATGTCTGAATCAGCCCTGCAGCCCGACCCCCGGCGGTGGAAGGCGCTCATCTTCATCGGCCTGGCCCAGCTGATGGTCGTCCTGGACGCCACGGTCGTGAACATCGCGCTCCCGTCCGCCCAGCGTGACCTCGGCATATCCGACGCCAACCGGCAGTGGGTGATCACCGCCTACGCGCTGGCCTTCGGTGGTCTGCTGCTGTTCGGCGGCCGGATCGCGGACCTCTGGGGCCGCAAGCGGACCTTCACGGTCGGCCTGATCGGCTTCGCCCTCGCCTCGGCGATCGGCGGCGCCGCCACCAACACCGCCATGCTGCTCGGCGCCCGCGCCCTGCAGGGCGTCTTCGGCGCGCTGCTCGCGCCCGCCGCGCTCTCGCTGCTCGCGGTGATGTTCACCGACGCCAAGGAGCGCGCCAAGGCCTTCGGCATCTACGGCGCCATCGCGGGTGGTGGCGGTGCCATCGGCCTGATCCTGGGCGGCCTGCTCACCGAGTACCTGAACTGGCGCTGGACCTTCTACGTCAACATCCCGTTCGCCCTGGCCGCCGTCGCCGGCGCCGTCCTGGTGATCCGCGAGCCGGCCGGCAGCCAGAACCGCAACCGCCTCGACATCCCGGGCGTGCTGCTGGTCACCACCGGCCTGGTCTCCCTGGTCTACGGCTTCACCCGGGCCGAGTCGAACGGCTGGACCTCCGGCTCCACCCTCGGCCTGTTCGCCGCCGCCGCGGTCCTGCTGGCCGCGTTCGTCCTGGTCGAGAGCAAGGTCAAGGCCCCGCTGCTGCCGCTGCGGGTGGTCCTGGAGCGCAACCGCGGCGGTGTCTACCTGTCGCTGGGCCTCGCCGTGATCGGCATGTTCGGCCTGTTCCTGTTCCTGACCTACTACCTGCAGGTCGTGCTCGGCTACACCCCCGTCGTCACCGGCCTCGCCTTCCTGCCGATGGTCGCGGGCATGATCACCGGCTCCACCCAGATCGGCGCCCGCCTGATGACCCGGGTCGCCCCGCGCTACCTGATGGCGCCCGGCTTCCTGGTCGCCTCCATCGGCATGCTGATCCTGACCCAGATCAAGGTCGACAGCTCCTACTGGAGCCTGCTCCCCGGCCTGGTCCTGATGGGTCTGGGCATGGGTACCGCCTTCATGCCGGCCATGAGCATGGCCACCCACGGGGTGAAGCCGCAGGACGCCGGTGTCGCCTCCGCGATGGTCAACACCTCCCAGCAGGTCGGCGGCGCGATCGGCACCGCGCTGCTGAACACCATCGCCAACAGCGCCGGTGTCGCGTACGCCAAGGCCCACCACATCGGCCCGGACGCGTCGACGCTCCAGCGGATGGAAGGCATGGTGCACAGCTTCTCCACCGCGATCTGGTGGTCCTTCGGGATCCTGGTCCTGGCGGCCGGCATCTCGTTCGTCCTGATCAACACCGGCCGCCCGCAGGCCCACCAGGCCACCGGCGCCGACTCCGAGGAGCTCGCCGTCCCCGTGATGGCGCACTGACCCTCACCCCGCACACCACCACGGCCCGCCCGGTCCCCACCGGGCGGGCCGCGGTGCGTTCAGCGCACGTAGTCCTTGAGCACCTCGGTGTCCAGCGTGACCGACACCGGCGCCGGCACCACCACCTCGTGCCCGTACGAGAGCGTGACCACGCTCCGGTACCGGCCGCCCTCGGGCTCGCTGTGCACGGTGACCGCTCCGGCGTCCCGGTCGACCAGCAGGTAGACCGGGATCCTGGTCTGCGCGTAGGCGACCGGCTTCTCGATCCGGTCACGCCGGTCGGCGTCCGGGTCGCACGAGGTGACCTCCACGACCATGAGGACACCGGTCGGGTCGGCCCACTCCCCCTGGCCTGCGAAGGCGCCGAGAGCCGTGAGCGAACCGTCCGGCCGGGCGTGGCCGGTCCGGTAGCTCTCCACCGTCAGCCCCTGTTCGGGGTAGAGGTTGAGGTCGGGCCGCTGCTGGATGCAGGACCGGATCAGCCACATGACGATCTCGCCGTGGTCGCCGTCGGGCACCGGCTTGACTCTGATCCTGCCGTTGATGAACTCCAGCGTCACGTCCTCCCGCGCGGCAGCTGTCGCGATGGCCTCGAAGGCCTCGCGGTCCATCTGGGTCCGGTCCAAGGTCATGACTGCCATGGTGTCCTCCTTGGGTCGGCGCGGCCACCGTACGGACAACCCGCGTGTCCCGGTGGCGGGTTGCCTCTTCCTACCCCGGGGTAACTCCGCTACAGTGACCGCACGCACCACTGCCGGGCTTCGGGAGCCGCACCGGCAGGGCCGCGGCCGTGTGTGATCGACGGCCGCCCTGGTGTTCTGCTTCCCGGCCCTCGGGGCCTCTTCAGCGCAGTACGTCAACGCAGTGCTTTCAGCGCCGCTTCAGTGTTCTTCCAGAGCGTCTGAGCACCACGGCACACCCTCAGCACGGCCGGAGCGGACCGGTCCCTGTCGGCATGCCTCGACACGTCATCTCCCGCCCCCGCGCCGCCGAACCCTCCTCCCGTACGGCCTGCCGCCC
The DNA here is from genome assembly GCF_057220535.1 of Kitasatospora sp. NEAU-CNBT7. Classification (NCBI taxonomy): domain Bacteria; kingdom Bacillati; phylum Actinomycetota; class Actinomycetes; order Kitasatosporales; family Streptomycetaceae; genus Kitasatospora; species Kitasatospora sp. NEAU-CNBT7. The sequence continues at coordinate 29,938 of NZ_JBXQQB010000041.1, forward strand.
GCTCGACGCCGAGCCGGCCCCGCCGGTGCCGGAGTGGCGGCGCGGGCCCATGACATAGGAGTCCGGACAATGGAGCGTCCCTTCCCCACCGTCGCCGTGGTCGGCCTCGGCACCATGGGTGCCGGCATCGCCGTCGCGGTGGCCCGCAGCGGCCGCCGGGTGATCGGCATCGAGGCCGACGAGGCTTCGGCCGCCCGGGCGCTGGCCCGGATCGAGGAGGCCACCGCGCACGCCGTCGAGCGCGAGCGGTTCAGCGCCGAGGACCGCGCCGCGCTGCTCGGCCTGATCTCGGTCGGCCACGACCTGGAGGCCGCGGCGGGCGCCGACCTGGTGGTCGAGGAGGTCCCGGAGCAGCTGGAGCTGAAGCGGCAGATCTTCGCCGAACTGGACCGGATCTGCCCCGCCGAGACCGTCCTCGCGACCGGAACCACCGCGCTGTCGGTGACCCGGATCGCCGCGGCCACCGCCCGCCCGGAGCGCGTGCTGGGCCTGCACTTCTTCAACCCGGTGCACTCGATGCGGCTGGTCGAGGTGGTCCGCACGGTGCTGACCTCCCCGCAGGCCGCCGAGGACGTCGCCGCGCTCGCCCGCGAGCTGGACAAGGAGCCGGTGGCGGCGGGCGACCGGGCCGGCTTCATCGTCAACGGCCTGCTGTTCGCCTACCTCAACCAGGCCGCCGCGATGTTCGAGTCGCGGTACGCCACCCGCGAGGACATCGACGCCGCGATGCGGCTGGGCTGCGGCCTGCCGATGGGTCCGCTGGCGCTGCTCGACCTGATCGGCATCGACACCGCGCGCACCGTGCTGGAGGCGATGTACGAGCAGTCCAAGGACCGGCTGCACGCGCCCGCCCCGATCCTCGGCCAGCTGGCTTCGGCGGGGCTGCTGGGCCGCAAGTCCGGCCGCGGTTTCTACACCTACGAGGCGCCCGGGTCGTCCAAGGTGGTGTCCGGTGCCGCGGGTGCGGGCCGGGCCGGCCGGGTGGCGGGCCGCGAGGTGCGCAGCATCGGCGTCTGCGGTTCGGGCACCATGGCGACCGGCATCGTCGAGGTGCTGGCCAAGGCCGGGTACCCGGTGCTGCTGGCCGCGCGCAGCCAGGAGAAGGCGGACCGGGCGAAGGCGCAGCTGGCGAAGTCGCTGGAGCGTTCGGTGGCCAAGGGCCGGCTGACCGCGGAGCAGCGGGACGCGGCGCTGGCGCTGACCACGCCGACCGGGCAGTACGCGGACCTGGCCGGGGTGGACCTGGTGGTCGAGGCGGTGGCGGAGGACCTGGAGGTCAAGCGGGAGCTGTTCGCCACCCTGGACAAGATCTGCAAGCCGGGCGCGGTGCTCGCCACCACCACCTCCAGCCTGCCGGTGATCAGTTGTGCGACCGCCACCTCGCGGCCGCAGGACGTGATCGGCATGCACTTCTTCAACCCGGCGCCGGCCATGAAGCTGGTCGAGGTGGTCTCCACGGTGCTGACCTCCGAGGACGTCACCTCGACCGTGCTGGAGCTGTGCGGCAAGGCCCGCAAGCACCCGGTGGAGTGCGGCGACCGGGCCGGCTTCATCGTCAACGCCCTGCTCTTCCCGTACCTGAACGACGCGGTGCGGATGCTGCAGGAGCACTACGCGACGGTGGACGACATCGACACCGCGATGAAGCTGGGCTGCGGCTACCCGATGGGCCCGTTCGAGCTGCTGGACGTGGTGGGCCTGGACGTCTCGCTGACCATCGAGCAGGTGCTGCACCAGGAGTTCCGCGAGCCGGGGCTGGCGGCGGCGCCGCTGCTGGAGCACCTGGTGGCGGCCGGCTGCCTGGGCCGCAAGAGCGGTCGCGGGTTCCGCGACCACGCCCGCCGATGACCGGCCGGGCTGCGGGGCTGCCGGGCGGGGTCCCGGCCGGCCGCCCCGTCCCGGGTGGCGCTCCCGCCGGCGTTCCCGCGGGTGTTCCGGTCGGCGGCCTCGGCGGCGGACCGGGTGCGGCCGGGGTCCCCGGGGTGCTCCCCGGCGGGCCCCGGCGGCCGGGCGGGCCGGCCTGGGGCGGCCCGCCGGCGGGTACCGGCGCGGCCACCCGCTGGCCGCGTCCGGCGGTGACCGCACCGGCGGTGCCGGTGCGCAGGCCGAGGCCGGCGGCGGCCGCCCCGGGGGCGTGTAGCGTTCCGGCCATGGATCGGGATCAGTCACCCTTGGAGCAGGACGTCGCGCGGCCGGCGGCGGAGGCGGGAGCGGGCAGCCGCCGGGCGGCGGCCCAGCGGCAGCAGATGCGCCAGGACCTGGCGACCGCGGCCATGGAGCTGTTCGCCACCCAGGGCTACGAGGAGACGACGGTCGATCAGATCGCCGCCGCGGCCGGGGTCGCCCGCCGGACCTTCTTCCGCTACTTCCGGTCGAAGGAGGAGGCGATCTTCCCGGACCACGACGACACCCTGGTCCGGGTGGCCGACCTGCTGGCGAGCGCGGAGTCGGAGGAGCACCCGCTGGACGTGGTCTGCCGGGGCATCAAGGAGGTGCTCCGGATGTACGCCTCCACCCCGGCCGTCTCGGTCGCCCGCTACCAGCTGATCCGGCAGGTGCCGGCGCTGCGGGAACGGGAGATCGCGGTGGTGGCCCGGTACGAGCGGCTGTTCACCCGGTACCTGCTCGGGCGCTTCGACGCGGCGGAGGAGACCCCGCCGAGCTGGCAGCGCGGCGGGGACGACGACTCGATGCTGGCCGAGGTGTCGGCGGCGGCGGTGGTCGCGGCCCACAACCACGTGCTGCGGCGGTGGCTGCGGGCGGGCGGGCACGGGGACGTGGAGTCCCAGCTGGACCACTCCTTCGACGTGATCCGCGGGACCTTCTGGCCGACCCCGCCGAGCGGTGCCAGGCGCCGCGGCACACCGGTGGCACCGGGTGCCACAGGTGACCCGCTGTCACCGGTCGAGGCGGCCGCGGTGAGCGCACTCAGTGCCAGCCCGGGCGGTGAGGTGCTCATCACAGTGGCCCGCACCGACGCCCCGCTGGACGTGGTGGTGGACTCGATCAGGGCGGCGCTGACCGGCTCGCAGGCTGGCTAACGCAGGCCATCCGCACAGGTCACAGCAGATTCGAAGGCCCGTCCCGGTTTTCCGGGGCGGGCCTTCCCCATGCCGCCGGAGCGCCGGTCGAACTGTTATCGGGTTTCACCCGAACTGATGACACCCGGTGTCTTTACGAGTGGCACAGGGTGCCACTACTTTGTTACCCATCGGTCGCGGCGCCGCGGCTCCCCACCTCGGCGCGCCGTGTCCGCCGTCCCCGCACCGCTGGGGCCGGACCAGCACCACCACGGCGACCCACCCACCCGTCGCACACCCGCAGTACCACCCACAGACCCTCAGCGAAGCCGGTGTCCGCTCCCGGCTCCCCCAGACGCCCTGTGCGCCCTCAACACAGGTACGCCTTCGGAGGCAGCCATGCAGGAAATCCTCGACGCGATCCTCAGCTCCGACAGCACCCCGGCGGACTTCGCCGCGGTCAAGCTCCCGGAGTCCTACCGCGCCGTCACGCTCCACCGGGACGAGGAGCAGATGTTCGCGGGCCTGGACAGCCGCGACAAGGACCCCCGTAAGTCCCTGCACCTCGACGAGGTCGCACTCCCCGAGCTCGGGCCGGGCGAGGCCCTGGTCGCCGTCATGGCGAGCTCGGTGAACTACAACACCGTGTGGAGCTCGATCTTCGAGCCGGTCTCCACCTTCGGCTTCCTGGAGCGCTACGGCCGCCTGTCGCCGCTGACCAAGCGTCACGACCTGCCGTACCACATCCTCGGCTCGGACCTCGCGGGCGTGGTCCTGCGCACCGGCGCCGGCGTCAACGCCTGGAAGCCCGGCGACGAGGTCGTCGCGCACTGCCTCTCGGTCGAGCTGGAGTCCCCGGACGGCCACAACGACACGATGATGGACCCGGAGCAGCGCATCTGGGGCTTCGAGACCAACTTCGGCGGCCTGGCCCAGATCGCCCTGGTGAAGACCAACCAGCTGCTGCCCAAGCCCAAGCACCTCACCTGGGAGGAGGCCGCCTCCCCGGGCCTGGTCAACTCCACCGCCTACCGCCAGCTGGTCTCCCAGAACGGCGCCGGCATGAAGCAGGGCGACAACGTGCTGATCTGGGGCGCCAGCGGCGGCCTCGGCTCGTACGCCACCCAGTACGCCCTGGCCGGCGGCGCCACCCCGATCTGCGTCGTCTCCAACGAGGCGAAGGCCGAGATCTGCCGCAGCATGGGCGCCGAGGCGATCATCGACCGCAGCGCCGAGGGCTACAAGTTCTGGAAGGACGAGCACACCCAGGACCCGCGCGAGTGGAAGCGCCTGGGCTCCAAGATCCGCGAGTTCACCGGCGGCGAGGACGTGGACATCGTCTTCGAGCACCCGGGCCGCGAGACCTTCGGCGCCTCGGTGTACGTCACCCGCAAGGGCGGCACCATCGTCACCTGCGCCTCCACCTCCGGCTTCATGCACCAGTACGACAACCGCTACCTGTGGATGTCGCTGAAGCGCATCGTCGGCTCGCACTTCGCCAACTACCGCGAGGCCTTCGAGGCCAACCGCCTGGTCGCCAAGGGCAAGATCCACCCGACCCTGTCCAAGGTCTACTCCCTGGAGGAGACCGGCCAGGCCGCCCTCGACGTCCACCACAACAAGCACCAGGGCAAGGTCGGCGTGCTCTGCCTCTCCCCCGAGGAGGGCCTGGGCGTGCGCGACACCGAGCTGCGCGCCAAGCACATCGACGCGATCAACCGCTTCCGGAACATCTGATGGCCGACCGCGACCGCCCCTGGCTGATGCGCACGTACGCGGGCCACTCCACCGCGAGCGACTCCAACGCGCTCTACCGGCGGAACCTGGCGAAGGGCCAGACCGGCCTGTCGGTCGCCTTCGACCTGCCCACCCAGACCGGCTACGACTCGGACCACATCCTGGCCCGCGGCGAGGTCGGCCGGGTCGGCGTGCCGGTGGGCCACGTCGGCGACATGCGGACGCTGTTCGACGGGATCCCGCTCGAGCAGACCAACACCTCCATGACGATCAACGCCACCGCGATGTGGCTGCTGGCGCTCTACCAGGTGGTCGCCGAGGAGCAGGGCGCGGACATCGCCAAGCTCACCGGCACCACCCAGAACGACATCGTCAAGGAGTACCTGTCGCGCGGGACGCACGTCTTCCCGCCCGGCCCGTCGGTCCGCCTGATCACCGACATGATCGCCTACACGGTCGCGCACATCCCCAAGTGGAACCCGATCAACATCTGCAGCTACCACCTGCAGGAGGCCGGGGCCACCCCGGTCCAGGAGATCGCGTACTCGATGTGCACGGCGATCGCGGTGCTGGACGCCGTCCGCGACTCCGGCCAGGTGCCGCCGGAGCGGATGGGCGAGGTGGTCGCACGGATCTCCTTCTTCGTGAACGCGGGCGTCCGCTTCATCGAGGAGATGTGCAAGATGCGGGCGTTCGGCCGGCTCTGGGAGAAGGTCACCCGCGAGCGGTACGGCATCCAGGACGCCAAGCAGCGCCGGTTCCGCTACGGCGTCCAGGTCAACTCGCTCGGCCTGACCGAGGCCCAGCCGGAGAACAACGTCCAGCGGATCGTGCTGGAGATGCTCGCCGTCACGCTCTCCAAGGACGCTCGCGCCCGCGCCGTCCAGCTGCCCGCGTGGAACGAGGCGCTCGGCCTGCCCCGCCCCTGGGACCAGCAGTGGTCGCTGCGGATCCAGCAGGTGCTGGCCTACGAGTCCGACCTGCTGGAGTACGGCGACATCTTCAACGGCTCCGAGGTGATCGAGGCCAAGACCGCCGAGCTGCTGGCGGGCGCCGAGGCCGAGATCGCCAAGGTGCTCGAGATGGGCGGGGTGATCCCGGCCGTCGAGTCCGGCTACCTCAAGTCCAACCTGGTCTCCTCGCACGCCGCCCGGCGCGCCCGGATCGAGGCCGGCGAGGACAAGATCATCGGGGTGAACTGCTTCGACACCACCGAGGAGAACCCGCTCACCGCCGACCTCGACACCGCCATCATGGTGGTCGACCCGGCCTCCGAGCAGTCCGTCCTCGCCTCGCTGGCCGCCTGGCGCGAGGGGCGCGACGAGACGGCCGTGCAGACCGCCCTCGCCGAGCTCAAGGCCACCGCCGCCACCACCGACAACCTGATGGCCGCCACGCTGGCCTGCGCCCGCGCCGGGGTCACCACCGGCGAGTGGTCGTTCGCCCTGCGCGAGGTCTTCGGCGAGTACCGCGCCCCCACCGGGGTCGGCGGCGCACCGGTGGCGGTGGCCGCCGAGCCCGGCGGCGAGCTCGCCGCGGTCCGCGAGGCGGTCGCCGCCACCGCCGCCGAGCTGGGCACCGGCAAGCTGCGCCTGCTGGTCGGCAAGCCCGGCCTGGACGGCCACTCCAACGGCGCCGAGCAGATCGCGGTCCGCGCCCGCGACGCCGGCTTCGAGGTGGTCTACCAGGGCATCCGGCTCACCCCGGAGCAGATCGTCTCCGCGGCGGTCGCCGAGGACGTGCACTGCGTGGGGCTGTCGATCCTCTCCGGGGCACACCCGGAGCTCGTCCCGGACGTCCTGCACCGGCTGCGCCGGGCGGGGGTGGAGGATGTGCCGGTGATCGTCGGTGGCATCATCCCGGCAGCGGACGCCGAGACTCTCAAGGCCGCCGGTGTCGCCGCGGTCTTCACACCCAAGGACTTCGGCATCACCACCATCATCGGCCGGATCGTGGACGAGATCCGGCTGGCCAACAGGCTTCAGCCCTGGGCCGCCGCCACCGCTGCGACCAGCTGACCCGGGAAGGACCAACCACCCTCATGACCAACGTCAACCGCCTCCGGCCCCGCCGTTCCTGCCTGGCCGTACCCGGCAGCAACCCGCGTTTCCTGGAGAAGGCCCAGGGGCTGCCGGCCGACCAGGTCTTCCTCGACCTCGAGGACGCCTGCGCCCCGCTGGTCAAGGAGAGCGCCCGGCACCACATCGTCGACGCCCTCAACAACGGCGACTGGGGCAAGAAGACCAAGGTCGTCCGCGTCAACGACTGGACCACCCACTGGACGTACCGCGACGTCATCACCGTCGTGGAGGGCGCCGGCCCGAACCTCGACTGCATCATGCTGCCGAAGGTCCAGGACGCCGAGCAGGTGAAGGCGCTCGACCTGCTGCTCACCCAGATCGAGAAGACCATGGGCTTCGAGGTCGGCAAGATCGGCATCGAGGCGCAGATCGAGAACGCCAAGGGCCTGATCAACGTCGACGCGATCGCCACCGCCTCGCCCCGGCTGGAGACGATCATCTTCGGCCCGGCCGACTTCATGGCCTCGATCAACATGAAGTCCCTGGTGGTCGGCGAGCAGCCGCCCGGCTACGACGCCGACGCGTACCACTACATCCTGATGCGCATCCTGATGGCCGCCCGCGCCAACGACCTGCAGGCCATCGACGGCCCGTACCTGCAGATCCGCAACGCCGACGGCTACCGGGCCGTGGCCCGCCGGGCCGCCGCCCTCGGCTTCGACGGCAAGTGGGTGCTGCACCCGGACCAGGTCGGCGCGGCCAACGAGATCTTCTCGCCCTCCCAGGAGGACTACGACCACGCCGAGCTGATCCTGGACGCCTACGACTGGTGCACCTCCGAGGCGGGCGGTGCCAAGGGTTCCGCGATGCTCGGCGACGAGATGATCGACGAGGCCAGCCGCAAGATGGCCCTGGTGATCTCCGGCAAGGGCCGCGCCGCCGGTATGGAGCGCACCTCCAAGTTCGAGCCCCCGCAGGCCTGACCCGAAGGACCACCCATGCAGTTCGGACGCACCTACGAAGAGTTCGAGGTCGGCGCGGTCTACAAGCACTGGCCCGGCAAGACGGTCACCGAGTACGACGACCACCTCTTCTGCCTGCTGACCATGAACCACCACCCGCTCCACCTGGACACCAACTACGCGGAGAAGACGACCGACTTCGGCCGCAACGTCGTGGTGGGCAACTACATCTACTCGCTGCTGCTCGGCATGTCCGTCCCGGACGTCTCCGGCAAGGCGATCGCCAACCTGGAGATCGAGTCGCTGCGCCACATCGCGCCGACCTTCCACGGCGACACCATCTACGGCGAGACCGAGGTCCTCGACAAGTGGCCGTCCAAGTCCAAGGACGACCGCGGCATCGTCTACGTCGAGACCAAGGGTTACAAGCAGGACGGCACCGTGGTCTGCATCTTCCGCCGCAAGGTGATGGTGCCGACCGAGACGTACATCAAGGAGCGCGGCGGCGAGCAGCCCGGCCGTCCCACGCCCCTGTCCTAGACCCCGGACGGGTAGGCCGCCGTCATCGGCCGATCCCCACCCGGTCCAGGGGGCTCCACGGAAGTCACGCCCGTGGAGCCCCCACACCTCCCCCACCCTCATTGCCGTAGATGCAGATTCGGAGCCGCACGATGGGACGCCTCGCACAGACCGACGGCCTGACCGAGATCCAGCGGGACATCCTCGCCACCGTGCGGGACTTTGTCGACAAGGAGATCATTCCGGTCGCCACCGAGCTGGAGCACAAGGACGAGTACCCGACCGCGATCGTCGAGGGGATGAAGCAGCTCGGCCTGTTCGGCCTGACCATCCCGGAGGAGTTCGGCGGCCTGGGCGAGTCCCTGCTGACCTACGCCCTGGTGGTCGAGGAGATCGCCCGCGGCTGGATGTCGGTCTCCGGCATCGTCAACACGCACTTCATCGTCGCCCACATGATCAACGCGCACGGCACCCAGGAGCAGAAGGAGTACTTCCTGCCCCGGATGGCGGCCGGCGAGATCCGCGGCGCCTTCTCGATGTCCGAGCCCGGCCTCGGCTCCGACGTCTCGGCCATCTCCACCAAGGGCGTCAAGGACGGAGACTGCTACGTCCTGAACGGCCAGAAGATGTGGTTGACCAACGGCGGCACCTCCACCCTGGTCGCGGTCCTGTGCAAGACCGACGAGGGCGGCTCCTCCCCGTACAAGAACATGACCACCTTCCTGATCGAGAAGACGGCCGGCTTCGGGCCGAACGAGACCGTCCCGGGCCTGACCGTGCCCGGCAAGATCGAGAAGATGGGCTACAAGGGCGTCGACACCACCGAGCTGGTGCTCCAGGACGTCCGGATCCCGGCCGACCGGATCCTCGGCGGGGTCCCCGGCAAGGGCTTCTACCAGATGATGGACGGCGTCGAGGTCGGCCGGGTCAACGTCGCCGCCCGCGGCTGCGGGGTCGCCCGGCGCGCCTTCGAGCTCGGCATCCAGTACGCCCAGCAGCGCTCCACCTTCGGCAAGAAGATCGCCGAGCACCAGGCGATCCAGTTCAAGCTCGCCGAGATGGCCACCAAGGTCGAGGCCGCGCACCAGATGATGGTGATGGCCGCCCGCAAGAAGGACAGCGGCGAGCGCAACGACCTGGAGGCCGGCATGGCCAAGTACCTGGCCTCCGAGTACTGCAAGGAGGTCGTCGAGGACTCCTTCCGGATCCACGGCGGCTACGGCTTCTCCAAGGAGTACGAGATCGAGCGGCTCTACCGCGAGGCGCCGATGCTGCTGATCGGTGAAGGTACGGCGGAGATCCAGAAGATGATCGTGGGCCGCCGCCTGCTGGAGGAGTACCGGCTCGCCGACTGACCTTCCGTCCCGGCCGGGTGCGGGCGTGCGGGCCCGCACCCGGCCACCGCGCACCGGCGCGGGGCCTGGTCAGCCTCCGCGCCGGTGCGGCGCCGGAAGCGGCCGTAGGGCGCGTTGCTCTCAGTACACGCCCTACGGCCGCTTCTGCACGCCTTTGCAGCCGCGTCGGGCCCGCCGACGGGCCCCCGGTCCACCGCGACCCCCGCGGCCGCTCCAGCCCCGCTCCAGCCGCGATCCGGCGACGGTCCTGCGGAACCCCACCGTGAGACATGGGTCACGCGATTCGCCCCGACCCTTGGGGAACCGGTCCACCCCGAGCTACGGTCGTACACATAGCACGTGCACCTGGGTACCGCACTGGAGAGTTCCACGAGCAGGCGGCTTGCCCACCTACCGTCTGGTCCCGATAGCATCCACCGGGACAGCAGCCGTCCCCATATCACCCGATCCCCGCGGTGGCCCCCGTCCAGCGGCCATGCTCTGTCCCTCGGGGCCCGCGACAAAGGTCTTCGATGCCCATCAGCCCGTCCCCTCACACCTCCGTCCAGGACCGCGATGCCCTCGCCGCCCCGACGGCCGGCCGGCGACCCCGCGTGACCATCGCGCGCGGAGCCACCCCCTGGTTCGTCCCCACCCTGGCCACCGCCGCCGTCACCAGCGCTCTCACCAAGCGCAACGGCAAGTGGGCCTTGGCGGCCGTTCCCGCCTGTGCGCTCGGCGCGGGCATGCTGTGGTTCTTCCGCGACCCCGAGCGTGAGATCGGCACCGGCAGAGTGATCTCGCCGGCCGACGGCGTCGTGCAGTCCATCGACGCGTGGCCGGACGGCCGCACCCGCGTCGCGATCTTCATGAGCCCGCTCAACGTGCACGTCAACCGGGCGCCGCTGCCCGGCACCGTGACGTCCGTCGAGCACGTCGCCGGTGGCTTCGTCCCGGCGTTCAACAAGGACAGCGACCGCAACGAGCGCGTCGTGTGGCACTTCGACACCGAGCTCGGCGACATTGAGATGGTGCAGATCGCGGGGGCCGTGGCCCGCCGCATCGTGCCGTACGTCGACGCCGGCACCAAGGTCGAGCAGGGCGACCGGATCGGTCTGATCCGCTTCGGTTCCCGGGTCGACACCTACCTGCCGGCCGGCATCGAGGCCGGTGTCGAGGTCGGCCAGAAGACCACCGCCGGGGTGACACGCCTTGACCGTGACTGATCCTGAGACTCTCGTCGGCCTGAACGAGGACGAGGAGACCGACCTGCGCCGCCGCCGCTGGGCGCGCGACCGCGAGCTGCGGGCCCCCCGTTCGCCCCAGCACCTGTCCACGGCCGACTTCTTGACCCTGGGGAACGCCGTCTGCGGCTTCCTGGCGATCTACTCGATCACCACCGGGGTCCTGATGCCGCACCTGACCGGCGAGTCCAACACGCCGGACAAGCACAGCGCGGCCACGGCCGTGACGCTGCTGCTGATCGGTGCGATGTGCGACCTGTTCGACGGCCTGGTGGCCCGCAAGCTCCGCTCCTCGGCACTGGGCGCGGAGCTGGACAACCTGGCCGACCTGATCAGCTTCGGTATCGCGCCGGCCTACTTCGTCGCGGTCTGGGGCATCGTCTCGCCCGACAGCAACCAGCAGCTCTCGGCCTTCATCGCGCTCACCGTACTGCTCTCGGTGGTGCTGCGGCTGGCCCGGTTCTCGGCCGTGAAGATGCGGCCCGGGATCTTCCAGGGCATGCCCTGCCCGATGGGCGCGATGACGGTGATCGCGATCGTCCTGCTGGACCCGCCGTTCGTGCCGGGTCTGCTGATGATCTTCGGTGTGGCCTACCTGATGGTGAGCCGGATCGAGTACCCGAAGCCGCAGGGCCTGCTGGCGACCGCCACGCTCGCCTGGATCGTGGTCAGCATCGGCTGCCTGGCCGCCTGGGCGGCCGGTCTGCCCGGCGGTGACCCGCTGATGCACATCGGGGCGATCGCCCAGATCACGCTGGCCGCGATGGCGCCGCTGCTGGTCATCCGCCGCAAGGTGGGCCAGAAGGTCGGCGACGTGCGCGCCCGCCGCGCCGAGTCGCGGGGCTGCTGATCACCCTGTAGCACGCACCACCGAAGGGGCCCGGATCCACCAGGATCCGGGCCCCTTCGCCGTGCACGGGGTGCCGTCGCCGGCTACGCGCCGCCGCGGTGGACGCTGAAGGCCGACCTGCGGGCCGCGCGGGCCACCGCCGGGTCCGGGTGCACACCGGCGACCGCCGTGAGCACCGAGGCCGCCCGGGGGTGCCCGGACTGCCGGGCGCGGTTGAACAGCCGGACCGGCTCGCCCGCCGAGGCGCCCTCGACGTGCCCGACCAGCAGCCCGGTCTCGCCGTGGTCGAGCACCGCGGCCGCGGTGTCCACCCAGAGCCAGGCGGCGTCCTCCGCGCCCAGCACATCGGCCGGTGAGACGCCCTCCTCGTCCAGCTGCTCGGCCAGCCACAGCAGCGCGTACGGGCGCAGCACGGCCTCCTCGACCGCGCCGCGGACGGCCGCCTCGGCCGTCCGGCCGGCCACCCGGAGCGCCTCGAAGGCCAGACCGCGCACCAGCGCGTCCTCGCCGCGGGCGGCGTCCAGCAGCTCGGCGACGGCGCGGTCGGCGGGCCGGGCCGCCACCCAGGCGCGGTACTCGGCACGGGCCGGGCCCGGCGAGTAGTCGGCGCAGGCGCTGAGCAGCTCGGGGGCGCTCTGCTCGATGTGCCCGGCGGCGGTCTGCGCGACCGTGCAGATCTCCTCCAGCTTGGCCCGCACCGCCCAGTGCCCGAGCGGGGACAGCTCGGCCGCCTCGTCCCGGCGGGTCAGCGCGCCGACGGCGGCGAGGCCGTCCAGCATCCAGTCGAGCACCGCGGCCACGTCGCCGGCCGAGGGCAGGGTGTCGATCTGCGGTTCGCGGCAGGTGCCGCGGACCGCCGAGACGGCGGAGGCCGCGTGCGGGACCGGCGACAGCGGGCCGGCGCCGACGGCGACCCCGACCCGGCGCTCGTCGAGGCCGCGCTTGAGCAGCTCCAGCAGCTCGCTGTCGGGGACCGGGCCGTCCACCAGGTGGAGGAAGGAGAGCAGCTGCGGGGCCTGGTCGACGGCCTGGCCCGCCAGCACCGCGAACACGCCGCGCATGGCGGCGGGCGGCACGGGGGCGAGCAGCGTCCAGGCGTCGAACAGCGCGGACCAGCCGCGGACCACCGCCTCGTCGTCGTGCTCCCAGGCGTGCAGCCGCCAGCCGGGTCCGGCGCCGCTGTCGCGGAGCTCGACCAGGCCGATCTGCAGCGCCTGCCCCCAGGCCTTGGCGGCGGCACCGACGGTCATGGCGAGGGCCAGCCCGGCCGCCCTGGCGTCGTCGGGCAGCAGCTCGCCGCGCTTGTCGACCTCGCCGAGCTCGCCGGCCCAGCGGGCGACCCGGACCGCGTCGGCGAGCATCCGCCGGGCGAGCGGGGCCAGCTCCGCGGGTGCGGGGAAGCCGTCGGGTACGGGTACCCGGCCCCGCCCGGGCTTGGGCTGGGGGGTACGGCGGCGGGCTGCGGCGGGGCTGCCCTGGATTGCGCTGTCGGCTCGGCGGCCCGTGCCTGGCAGACGGGTCACCGTCGCACCGGTACGGATCGTCGGCGGGAGCGGGGCATCACGGTCGCGCGGGTTCCGAGACGTCACGCCGTGCAGTCTTCCCCTTGTACGGGCGTTCTGTCACATCGGCTGCGGCGCGTCTTTGCGGGGGACGGCCCGGCGGCGGCCCCGGATGCGGGCAAGGGCCCGCAAACCGGGCCGAGGCGACCGCCGTACGCGCCCCGTACACGACAACAACCGGAGGTCCGACCGGCCGGGAGTGGCCGGTTTCAGATCAGCGGGGTGAGCCAGCGCCGCAGGTGCTCCAGATAGCGGTCCGGGTCGGCGTTCCACAGCGCGGCGTGCTCGGCGCCCGGCACCGCGTACAGGCTGACCAGCTGTTCCCGGCGACCGGCGAGCCGTTCGGCGGCCGCCCACGGGGCGATCTCGTCGGAGCGGCTGTGCATCAGCAGGACCGGCACCTGGAGGTCCCGGCCGTCCGCGAGGCGTGCGAAATCGGCCAGGTCGACGCCGGAGCGTCCCTGGGCCGCCAGGGCACCCAGTTCGGCCACCGCGGCCGGTGCCCCGGAGCGCGCCGCACCCCGCCGGGCGGTGGCCGGCCAGTCCAGCACCGGGGAGTCCAGCACCAGCCCGGCCACCGACCCGCGCCAGTCCGAGCGGACCGCCGTCTGCATCGCGATCGTCGCCCCGAGCGACCAGCCGTACAGCACCACCCGGCCCGCGCCGGAGGCCAGCGCCGTGTGGACCGCCGCGTCCACGTCGCGCCACTCCGTCTCGCCGAAGTGCCCGAGGCCGTCCGGCGAGGGCGGCGCGCCCTCGTCACCGCGGTACGTGACGGTGAGCGTCGGCACCCGCAGCGAACGCAGCAGCGGCAGCACCGGCAGCACCTGGCTGCGGTCGGCGCCCGGACCGTGCACCAGGATCACCCAGGTCCCGCGGACCGCGGGGACGTACCAGGCGGGCAGCTCGCCGATCTCCGCGTTCACGGAGGAGTCGACGTACTCGATGCCCAGCGCGGTGAGTGGGTCACCGACGAAGACCCGGGGGGTCATCCGGACCTCGGTGCCGGCGGTGAGGGTGCCGCCGTCGGCCCGCTCCAGGCGCCGGGTGACGGTCTGCACGTCGGTGCGCAGCACGTCGCCGACCACGGCGTGACCGCCGTCCGCCCACTCCAGGGCGTACCGGCCGGGCCGGACCGAGGCGGTGGTCCGGGTCAGCGTGACCTGGCCGGGCCCGAGCGCGTGCACCCGCAGGGAGGTGCCGCCACCGCCGTCGGCGGGCTTCAGCACCCGGTCGGAGACCTTGCGGCCGAGCAGCAGGACCGCGGTCCCGGTCCCGACGACGGCGGCTGCCACGACGGCGGCGGTTTGCCAGCGCATTGTGCTCCCCGGTGTGCTGATCGCGGACCGAAATCGATGCGCTCCCAGTCCACCGTCCGGCCCCGGCCCGGGCCACCGGGCGGGGCCGTTCGAGGGGCCGCGGGCCGGGGCGGCACGCCTCAGATCGGGAGTTCGGTGCGGTGCCGGGACAGCAGTTCCCAGAACCGCGGCGTCGGCAGCTGCCGCGGCTGCTCCTCGGCGGCCGGGGAGGCCGCACCCCAGTGCATCGGCACCTGGTACTCGCCCTGCAGCTCGGCCAGCACCAGCGCCAGCACCTCCTGATCCACCGGCACCAGGCGGGCCACCGGCTTCAGCTGGCCCTGCCACCGGCCCTGCACCACCTGGCGCAGCCGCTGGTCGAGGTCGTCCTGGTGACCGGTGATCCACACCAGGGTGCGCAGCCCGAGCCCGAGCACCCGGGCCAGCGCCCTGGTCTGCTCCGCGTCACCGGCCCAGCGGCCGGTCAGCTCCGCCTTCAGATAGGCCTGCGGGGTGACCCCGATCTGCCGGGCCGCCTGCTCCTGGCCGAGCTCTCGGGCCACCCGGAAGTCCCGCAGGCTCGCCGGGCGGGCACCCATCAGCTGCGCCGGCGGACACCACAGGGCGCGGGCCAACGCGATGAACTCCTCCTCGGAGGGCCGGATGGCACCGCTCTCCCACCCGATCACATGGGCCGGCAGCAGCCGTACCCCGTGGGCGGCCATCCCCTCGGCCACCTGGTCCGGCGTCAGACCGAGACCGGCGCGGTGGGCCCGGGCGGCCGCCGGGGAGAACGGCACCGGGGTGGGGGCGGGCTGTCTTCGTCGCATGGGACCGAAGCTAGGGCCGGGGCCGCCGCCCCCTGTAGCCGCTGAACGCACGAAGCCCCGTTGGACAGATCCACAGTGGACTGGTCGAATCGACAACCGCCCGCCCCGCAGGCGCCCGGCTACTCGGAGGTAGAGACGGCTGACGCCGCGGGGGCCCGCTCCGTACGGGATGCCCGGGAACGCGGGCCGGCCGGCACCCCGGTCGCCGGCGGTCGCCGACCCGGGCTGGGTGCCGCGGCCCGGCCGCGGGCCCCGGTCACGGGCCCGGTGAGCTGGGGTGATGACGTGTGATCAAGCCCTCCGGCGGTCTTGTTGACTCCCGGACGAAGCCCGTGATGGGATCCTTGCGCCATACGGAGGCAAGCAGAGGAAGCCGGTGCGAGTCCGGCGCGGTCCCGCCACTGTCACCGGTCGGCGCCCCCGCAGCGGCGGGCGGTCGCCCGGCCGGGAGCCAGGAGACTCTCACCACCGTTCGTCGATCCAGGGCGCGGACCCTGAGTGAGGACACCTAGCCATGCAGGCTGCCCAGGACCGGGCCACGCCCACCGCGCCGTGCGCCGACTGACCCCCGCCCTGCCCTGGCTGCTGGGCGTCGTCGCCGGCTACCTGGCCGACGCCCGGTACGGCGACCCCCGGCGCGGGCACCCGGTCGCCCTGTTCGGCTCGGCCGCCGGCCGGCTGGAACGGGCCGTCTGGCGCGACCACCGGGCCGTCGGCGCCGCGTACACCGCCGCCTGCGTGGGCACCGTCGCGGCCGGCGCGGTCCTCACCGAACGCACGCTGGGGCGTTCGGCCGCCGGCCGCACCGCGCTGGCCGCCGCCGCCACCTGGACCGTCCT
Source organism: Kitasatospora sp. NEAU-CNBT7 (assembly GCF_057220535.1). Taxonomy (NCBI): domain Bacteria; kingdom Bacillati; phylum Actinomycetota; class Actinomycetes; order Kitasatosporales; family Streptomycetaceae; genus Kitasatospora; species Kitasatospora sp. NEAU-CNBT7. The sequence goes on from NZ_JBXQQB010000041.1 coordinate 46,154, forward strand.
CGGCGGCACCTCCCTCACCCGCGAGGCCCGCACCATCGCCGCCTCCCTCCGGGCCGGCGACCTGACGGCGGCCCGGGAACGGCTGCCGCACCTGTGCGGCCGCGACCCCAGCGCCCTGGACGAGCAGCAACTCGCCCGCGCGGTGGTCGAATCGGTGGCCGAGAACACCGCCGACGCGGTGGTCAACGCCCTCACCTGGGGCGCCCTCGCCGGGACGCCCGGGCTGCTCGCCTTCCGGGCCGTCAACACCCTCGACGCCATGGTCGGGCACCGCTCGGCCCGCCACCGGCGCTTCGGCTGGGCCTCCGCCCGGCTGGACGACGTGGCCGGCTGGCCCGGCGCCCGGCTGACCGCGCTGCTGACCGTCGCCGCGGCGCCGCACCCGCGGACCGCCTGGCAGGTCTGGCGACGGGACGGCTCCGCCCACCCCAGCCCCAACGCGGGCCAGGCCGAGTCGGCGTTCGCGGGCGCCCTCGGCGTACGGCTCGGGGGCACGCTGCACTACGGGACGCGGGTCGAGCACCGGCCGGTGCTCGGTGCGGAGCTCCGGCCGGTGGCGGCCGACGACATCGAACGGGCCTGCCTCCTCTCCCGCCGCGTCGGCGCCCTCGCCCTGGCCACCACCGTCCTCGCCCGCACCGCCTGGACCCTGACCCGCCGCCACCCCCGGGACACCCGATGACCCCCGCAGGCACCACCGCACGGAACCGGGCGAACCGGCCAACCCCCAGGGGCGCCACTACACGGAACGGGGCAACCCCCAGGGGCGCGGGGAACTGCGCGAATCCGGAAGGCACCGCGCCGCACCTCCCGCAGCGCGCAGTTCCCCGCGCCCCCGAAAACGCGCACCTCCAGGACACGAGGACACAGAGCACCGCGCCGCACCTCCCGCAGCGCGCAGTTCCCCGCGCCCCCGAAGAGGCGCACCCCCGTACCGCCGGTGGGCGGGTCGGGGATCCGATGTCGACCGAGGAGTGGTGTGGGCGTGGCTGAGGCGCTGCTGGTGGCCGGGACGACGTCGGATGCCGGGAAGAGTGTGGTGACGGCGGGAATCTGCCGGTGGCTGGCCCGGCAGGGGGTGCGGGTGGCTCCGTTCAAGGCGCAGAACATGTCGCTGAACTCGTTCGTGACCGCCGACGGTGCCGAGATCGGCCGGGCCCAGGCGATGCAGGCGGCCGCCGCCCGGGTGGAGCCGGAGGCGGCGATGAACCCCGTGCTGCTCAAGCCCGGGGCCAACGGCCGTAGCCAGGTCGTGCTGCTCGGCCGGGCCGTCGCCGAGGTCGGCGCCCTGGACTACCGCGACCGCAAGCCCGTCCTGCTGGAACGGGCGCTGGCGTGCCTGGCGGATCTGCGCAGCCGGTACGAGGTGGTGGTGTGCGAGGGCGCCGGGTCGCCCGCCGAGATCAATCTGCGCGACCGGGACATCGCCAACATGGGCCTGGCCACCGCCGCCGGGCTGCCGACCGTGGTGGTCGGGGACATCGACCGCGGCGGGGTGTTCGCGGCGATGTACGGGACGCTGGCGCTGCTGTCCGCCGAGGACCAGCGGCACGTGGCGGGCTGGTTCGTCAACAAGTTCCGCGGCGACGCCCGGCTGCTGGAGCCCGGGCTGGCGATGCTGCGCGAGCTGACCGGCCGTCCGGTGCTGGGCACGCTGCCGATGCTGTCCGGGCTGTGGCTGGACGCCGAGGACTCGCTGGACCTGACCACCGTGGTGGCGCAGGGCGCGGCGAGCGGGCCGGTCGGCGCGGATGTGCTGCGGGTCGCCGTGCTGCGCTTCCCGCGGCTGTCGAACTTCACCGACCTGGATGCGCTGGCCCAGGAGCCTGGGGTGCTGGTGCGCTGGGCGACCCGGCCGGAGGAGCTGGCCGACGCCGATCTGGTGGTGCTGCCCGGTACCCGGTCGACCGTCGCCGACCTGGCGTGGCTGCGCGAGCGCGGACTGGAGGCCCCGGTCCGGGCGCGGGTCGCGGCCGGGCTGCCGGTGCTCGGGGTGTGCGGCGGGTTCCAGATGCTGACCCGGGAGATCACCGACGAGGTGGAGTCCGGGGCCGGTACGGTCGCCGCGCTCGGGCTGCTGCCCGCCCGGGTGGTGTTCGGCGCCGAGAAGGTGCTGGCCCGGCCGGTCGGCGTGGCGTTCGGGGAACCGGTCGAGGGGTACGAGATCCACCACGGGGTGGCCGAGGTGGAGGGCGGCGAGGCGTTCGTCACCGACGGGCACGGGCGGGCGCTGGACGGCTGCCGGGTGGGCCCGGTCTGGGGCACCACCTGGCACGGGGTGCTGGAGAACGACGGGTTCCGGCGCGCGCTGCTGCGCGAGGTGGCGGCGCTGGCGGGGCGGGCCTTCGTTCCCGCGCCTGGCACCTCGTTCGCCGCCGCCCGCGAGGAGCGGCTGGACCGGCTGGGGGACCTGATCGAGGAGCATGCCGACACCGACGCGCTGTGGAAGCTGATCGAGAACGGGGTGCCCGCCGCGGGCAGCCTGCCGTTCGTCCCGCCCGGGGCGCCGTGAACCGCGCCGTCGACCGCTTCCCCCTGAACCTCTGCACCCTGAACCGCGGCACCGTGACAAGTCTGGAGAGTGGCACGAGAGATGAGTGACGTCCGATACCCGTTCACCGCGATCGTCGGCATGGCCGACCTGCGGCTCGGGCTGCTGCTCAACGCCGTCTCCCCGGCGGTCGGCGGGGTGCTGGTGCGCGGCGAGAAGGGCACCGCCAAGTCGACGATGGTGCGGGCGCTGGCCGGACTGCTGCCGTCGATCGCGACCGTGGACGGCTGCCGGTTCGCCTGCGACCCGGCGGCCGTGGACCCGCAGTGCCCGGACGCGCCGCACGGCCTGCCGGGCACCGCGCTGCGCCCGGCGCACCTGGTGGAGCTGCCGGTCGGCGTCTCGGAGGACCGGATCGTCGGTTCGCTGGACCTGGAGCGGGCGCTGGCCGAGGGCGTCAAGGCGTACGAGCCCGGGCTGCTGGCCAAGGCGCACCGCGGGGTGCTGTACATCGACGAGGTGAACCTGCTCCAGGACCACCTGGTGGACCTGCTGCTGGACGCCGCCGCGATGGGCCGTTCGTACGTCGAGCGGGAGGGCGTGTCGGTCCGGCACGCCGCACGGTTCCTGCTGGTCGGGACGATGAACCCGGAGGAGGGCGAGCTGCGTCCGCAGCTGCTCGACCGGTTCGGCCTGACGGTGGAGATCGCCGCCACCCGGGACGCGGCCGAGCGGGCCGAGGTGGTGCGGCGGCGGCTCGCGTACGACGCCGATCCGGCGGCCTTCGCCGTCCGGTTCGCGGACGAGGAGCGGGAGCTGGCCGGACGGATCTCCGCCGCCCGCGCGCTGCTGCCCGAGGTGGAGCTGGGCGATGCGGCGCTGCGTCAGATCACCGCGGTCTGCGCCGCCTTCGAGGTGGACGGCCTGCGGGCGGACATCGTGATGGCGCGCACCGCCGTCGCGCTGGCCGCCTGGGACGGCCGGACCGAGGTCCGGGAGGAGGACGTCCGCAAGGCCGCGCAGCTGGCCCTGCCGCACCGGCGCCGGCGCAACCCGTTCGACGCGCCCGGGCTGGACGAGGAGCAGCTGGACCGCACCCTGGCGGACCACGCCGAACAGCCCGAGGAGCCGGAACAGCCCGAGGACCCGCAGGGCCCGGCGCCGGACGGCGGCCCGGACGGCGACGGTGACGGTGACGGCCCCGACGGCGGCGGTCCGGACGGCGGCGGGCTGCCCGAGCCCGCCGGCCCGCCGCAGGACGGCAGCGCCGCCTCCGGGCCCGCGGACGAGCCGGCCGGCCCGGTGCCGCCCCCGCAGGCGCCCGCGGGCGGCGGCCGGGAGTCCACCCCGGTGGCCGCCGGCGAGCCCTACCGGACCAGGCTGTTCAAGGTGCCGGGGACCGGCCGGGGTGCCCAGGGGCGCCGCTCCCCCGCCGAGACCGACAGCGGGCACACCATCCGGGCCCGCCGCCCGCAGGGCCGGCTCAGCCGGCTGCACCTGGCCGCGACCCTGCAGGCCGCCGCGCCGCACCAGGCGGCGCGCGGCCGGGCGTCCCGGGCGCTGGTGCTGCACAAGGACGACTTCCGGGAGCAGGTGCGCCGCGGCCGGGAGTCCAACCTGGTGCTGTTCGTGGTGGACGCCTCCGGGTCGATGGCGGCCCGGCAGCGGATGACCGCCGTCAAGGGCGCCGTGCTCTCCCTGCTGATGGACGCCTACCAGCGGCGGGACAAGATCGGCATGATCACCTTCCGTGGCGCGGCCGCCGAGCTGGTGCTGCCGCCGACCTCCTCGGTGGAGGTCGGCGCGGCCCGGCTGGAGCAGCTGCCGACCGGCGGCCGCACCCCGCTCGCCGCCGGGCTGCTGCGCGCCCACGAGGTGCTGCGGGTGGAGCGGATGCGCGACCCGCAGCGCCGCCCGCTGTTGGTGGTGGTCACCGACGGCCGGGCCACCGGCGGCCGGGACGCGCTGGCGCTGGCCGGCCGGGCCGCCGGCCTGCTGGCCGCCCAGGGCGCGGCCGCGGTGGTGCTGGACTGCGAGTCGGGCCCGGTCCGGCTCGGTCTGGCGCACACCCTGGCCGCCCAGCTGGGCGGCACCGCCGTCACCTTGGACGAACTGCGGGCCGAGGGCGTCGCCGCCCTGGTCCAGGCCCACCGCTCCGCCGACCACCACGACCGAAAGGCCGCGTGACCCGATGCCCCAGGGAAAGCCCGAGACCGTTCCCGACGACGGCCTGACCACCCGCCAGCGCCGCACCCTGCCGATCACCGCCGTGCACACCGGCCCCGGCAAGGGCAAGTCCACCGCCGCCTTCGGCATGGCCCTGCGGGCCTGGAACCAGGGCTGGCCGATCGGGGTGTTCCAGTTCGTGAAGTCCGCCAAGTGGAAGGTCGGCGAGGAGAACGCGCTGCGCGTGCTCGGCGCCTCCGGCCAGGGCGGCACGGTGGACTGGCACAAGATGGGCGAGGGCTGGTCCTGGGTCCAGCGGTCGGCCGAGATGGAGCAGTCCAGCGAGGAGGCCGCCAAGGAGGGCTGGGAGCAGGTCAAGCGCGACCTCGCCGCCGAGACCTACCGGTTCTACGTGCTGGACGAGTTCACCTACCCGATGCACTGGGGCTGGGTCGACGTGGACGAGGTGGTGGCCGTGCTGAAGGACCGTCCGGGCAGCCAGCACGTGGTGATCACCGGCCGGTACGCCAAGCAGCCGCTGACCGACCTCGCCGACCTGGTCACCGAGATGACCAAGGTCAAGCACCCCATGGACGCCGGCCGCAAGGGCCAGCGCGGGATCGAGTGGTAGGCCGTTGAACATCCCCCGTCTCGTCGTCGCCGCGCCCTCCTCGGGCGCGGGCAAGACCACCGTCGCCACCGGGCTGATGGCCGCGCTGCGCGCCAGGGGCCTGGCCGTCTCCCCGCACAAGGTCGGCCCGGACTACATCGACCCGGGCTACCACGCGCTGGCCGCCGGGCGCCCGGGACGCAACCTGGACGCGTACATGTGCGGACCGCAGCGGATCGCGCCGCTGTTCCTGCACGGTGCGGCCGGGGCGGACGTCGCGGTGGTCGAGGGCGTGATGGGGCTGTTCGACGGCGCCGCCGGGCAGGGCGAACTGGCCTCCACCGCGCACGTCGCCAAACTGCTGCGGGCGCCGGTGGTGCTGGTGGTGGACGCCTCCTCGCAGTCCCGGTCGGTGGCGGCGCTGGTGCACGGCTTCGCCTCCTGGGACCCGGAGGTCCGGCTGGCGGGGGTGATCCTCAACCGGGTCGCCTCCGACCGGCACGAACAGCTGCTGCGCGAGGCGCTGGAGGAGGGGTCGGGCGTTCCGGTGCTCGGCTCGGTGCGGCGGGCGGCTACGGTCGCCACGCCGTCCCGGCACCTGGGGCTGATCCCGGCGGTGGAACGCTCGGCCGAGGCCCTGCGGGCGGTGGCCGACATGGGTGAGCTGATCGGCCGCTCGGTCGACCTGGACGCCGTCCTGGCGCTGGCCCGGACCGCGCCCCCGCTGTCCGACGTGCCCTGGGACCCGGCGCAGGAGGTCGCGGCCGTTCCGGGCCGGCCGCGGATCGCGGTCGCGGGCGGCGCCGCGTTCTCGTTCTCGTACGCGGAGAACTCCGAGCTGCTGACCGCGGCCGGCGCCGAGGTGGTCGCTCTCGACCCGCTGCACGACGGCGAACTGCCGGCGGAGACGGCCGGGTTGGTGATCGGCGGCGGGTTCCCCGAGCTGTACGTCGGCGGGCTGAGCGAGAACGCGCCGCTGCGCTCGGCCATCGCCGCGTTCGCCGCCACGGGCGGGCCGGTGGTCGCCGAGTGCGCCGGACTCCTGTACCTGGGACGGGAGTTGGACGGCAGGCCGATGTGCGGCCTGCTGGACACCAGCGCCCGGATGACCGAACGGCTGACCCTCGGCTACCGGGAGGCCGTCGCCCTCGGTGACAGTCCGCTCGCCGCCGCCGGCACCCGGGTGCGGGGCCACGAGTTCCACCGCACGGTCTGCGAACCGGGCGCCGGCGAGCAGCCCGCCTGGGGCTGGCGCACCCCGGCCGGCCCGCGCACCGAGGGCTTCGTGCACGGCTCGGTGCACGCCTCGTACCTGCATCTGCACTGGGCGGGCGCACCGCAACTGGCCGAGCGGCTGGTGCGGGTGGCCGCGGGCGGCTGAGCCGGGAACGACGGCGCCCGGCCGCTCCGCTCCCCGAGGGGGCAGGCGGCCGGGCGCCGTCGTGCGGTCAGACCGTGCGGGTGTCCGCGCCGCCCTGGACGGTGGCCAGGTCGAGCGCGGTGCGGACGGCCATCGCGGCGCGCGAGACGCCGGGGACGTCGGCGGCGTCCAGCTCGCGTTCGATGACGTCCGGGTCGGAGGAGTTCGCCGCGGCCCGCAGGTGGGTGCTCTCCCGCCGGATCCCGGCGGCCAGATCGGCCACCGGCTGCTTGGCGGCGGGAGCCCAGTGGCCCGCCTCGAGCGCGGCCGCCTCGGTGTCGGCCGCGTCGGCCAGCCGGCCGGCCCAGGCCCGGTAGGCGGCCGGGTCGTCGGCCACCTCCTCCTCGTCCGGGCCGCCGTCGGTGGCGGCGTTGAACGGGGCCACGGCCTTCAGGTAGGCGATCTGGTCCGCGGTCAGGTTGGTCGGGTCGCGGCGCAGCGAACCGGTGCGGTTCCCCTTCGGGAAGGTGTAGACGCAGGTCACCGCGTGGTCGTCGGCCCAGTCCCAGGACGTCTTGCGCGGGTAGTAGTAGTACACGTCGGCGGAGGACGGGACGGCGAGGGTGTCCATCGTGTACCGGCCGCGCTGCTCGTCGCAGAGCTTCTCCGCCCGGTCCTCGATCTCGGTCTCGCCCGGGTAGCTGCCGCCGGGCAGTTCGGAGACGCCGAACACCTCGCCGTAGTGGGCGGTCGAGCACGGCACCGCGGTCACCTCGGTGGCCTGGTCCAGGCGGTCCGGCCGCAGGTAGCAGTCGCCGGGCCGCAGGTCGACCACCTGCACGGTGCCGGAGCCGTTGATCCGGCCGTCCTCGTCGCGGTCGGCGCCGTCGTTCCCGTAGACCACCCCGATGACCACCAGCAGCGCGACCACCACGCCCCACAGGCTGCCCAGCACGATGCCCGCCACGGCCATGCCCCGGCCGCGCTGCTGACGGCGCGGCGCCTTCAGCGCGGCGATGCCGAACGCGATCGCCCCCACCCACAGCAGGCAGCCGAATCCCACGATGCCGAGCACCAGCGAGGTGATGGCGAAGCCGTTCCACCCGGTGAGCGGCGGCGGCCCGGTCCAGCCGCCCCACGCGGGATAGCCGGGGTACTGCTGGGCGTACGGACCCTGGGCGTACGGACCCTGGGGGTACGGTCCGTACGGGTGGGGTCCGTAGGGGTCCGCCGGCTGCTGGTCCGTCGGCTGCCCGCCCGGCGGCTGGGGTTCGGCCGGGGCGTCCGTCGGCGGCGCGAACGCCTTGAGGAGCGGGTCGCCGGGCGCCTCGGTGGCGTCGGCCCCGCTCGGCTGGTTCTGGTCGGACGGAATGGCGCATTCCCCTTCAGGCGCAGGACGGCCGCCGAGCAGACGTGTTCGACGGCTGCGCGAATATAGCGGACGGGTCGTCCACAGAACCACCGCATTGGGGCGGCGGTGCGGACAGGTGCTTCAATGGCCGCGTCGCGGGGCGCCCGTCGAGCCCCCGCCCGATCGGACGGGGGCTCCGGTGAGCCGACTGCACACCTACACCACCACGGTGACCTGGACCGGCGACCTCGGTACCGGGACCAGCGGCTACCGCGCCTACCAGCGGTCACACGAGGTCTCCGCAGACGGACCACCGTCCATCCCCGGCAGCTCGGACCCGGCGTTCCGCGGCGACCCGGCCCGGTGGAACCCCGAACAGCTGCTGCTCGCCTCGCTCTCGCAGTGCCACATGCTCTGGTACCTGCACCTGTGCTCGGCCGGCGGCGTGGTGGTCACCTCGTACCTGGACCGGGCCGAGGGCACGATGGCCGAGACCGCCGAGGGCGGGCACTACACCGGCGCGGTGCTGCGGCCCCGGATCGAGGTGGCCGAGGCGGGGATGGCGGAACGGGCGCTCGCCCTGCACGACGACGCCCACCGGGCCTGCTTCATCGCCAACTCGGTCAACTTCCCGGTCCGGCACGAACCGGTGGTCACGGTCCGCCCCTGACCGCGTGGGCCGGGCGGACCCCCTGACCGCCCGGCAGGGGGTCACCCGCAGGAAGCCTGGATCTCCTCCTCCAGGGCGCCCTGCTGGATCCGGTCCGTCTCCAGCCGGGACTCCAGTTCGGCGATCCGCTGCCGGAGCAGGGCGAGCTGGGCCGGGGTGGTCCCCGGTGAGCCTTCCAGGACGGCGAGTTCGTCGCGCAGTCCGTCCAACTGGCGCTCCTCGGCGGCGATCTCCCGCCTGCCCTCCTTGGCCAGCCGCTTCAGGGTGTCGCAGGCGCTCAGCACCTTGGTCCCGGTCATGGTGTCCGCCTCCACTGCACGCCGGATGGTGGCGGCCGTCCCGGCACTCGCCCCGCACCCCGGCATGGCACGGGAGCCGCAGCCCGCGGCCCGGTGACGGCCGTTTCCCCGAGGATGGTTCGGCGCACGGCGCCGGGAGCGTCGGCACGGCTCCCCGCACGTGCACGCTTCCAGCCTTGCACCGGCCGCGGCCCGCGGCATCCCGGCCGGGACGGGCCCGGCGGCGGCCCGGCCCGCTCAGCCGAGGTACGCCGGGGCGACGGCCGAGGTCATCAGCCGGACGGCCGCGCCGGTGCCGTCGGCGGGGACCGTCCACAGGTCGGAGCCGTAGTCGCCGGGGAGGGCGTAGACCAGGGTGCGGCCGTCCGCCCACAGGGCCTGGTCGTCGATGTTGCGCTGCTCGGCGGTGGCGGTCTCGGTCATGGTGGCGAGGTCGAGCACGTACAGCCGCCAGGGGGCGTCCGGCGAGGCGCCCGCGACCCGCTTCTTGTAGGCGACGCGGGTGCCGTCGGGCGACAGCGAGGGGCACTCGACGTTCTGGTGCAGGGTGGTGAGGGTACGGGCGGCGAGGTCGCCCTGGACCAGGTAGGTCTGGCCGCCGGTGGCCAGGGTGGCGTAGAAGCGGTCGTCGTCGGCGAAGGTGACGCCCCAGATGTTGACGTCACTGGCCCGGTAGGGCTTGCCGTCCTTGACCACGGCGAAGGTCTCCAGGTTGTCCTCCAGCGCCCAGCTGCGGGTGTCCACGATCGCGGTGCGGGTGGAGAAGTCGGTGCCCGCGTACGAGTCGCCGCTGACGAAGACCGTCCAGGCGGCCAGGTGGCCGGAGGGCGAGACCCGGGCCCGGGTGGGGATGCCGGCCGCCGGGAAGTGCCGCAGCTCGTGCAGGTCGGCATCGAGGACCACGGCCCGGTAGGTGTCCTCCAGCGCGCCGTGCTCGGCCTGCAGGCAGATCCCGGTGCCCGCGGCAGCGTGGAAGCGCAGGCACTTGACGCCCGAGACGGTGCGCGGCCCGTCCGGCCGGTCCGCCGGCACCGTGGCGAGCTCGTCGCGGTGCGGACCCCAGGCGAGGTTGCGGACCAGCAGCTGCCGGCCGCCCGCCGCGGGCCGCAGCGCGACGGTGCCGGTGTGCACCGGCGGGCCACCGGCCTGCTCCTGGCCGCGCCGGTCGGAACGGTCGGCGGCGTACAGCACGGCCCCGGTCCCGGTCGCGCCCAGCAGCAGGACGGCGACCAGCAGGATCACCAGACGGGTGGTACGGGTCATCCGGGCTGCTCCAGGTCGTCGGTCGGGCGGCCGTCGGTCGGACGCTCATCGGTCGGGCGGTCCTCGCCCGGCGGGTCGTCGGTGGTGCGCAGGACGGCCGTCGCGGCGACCGCGGCGACGGCCAGCGCGGCGGCGGTGACCGCCAGCGCGGTCCGCCCGCCCCACAGGCTCCAGGCGGCGCCGAACGCCAGCGAGCAGGCGAACCGGGCGAGCGCCTGCCCGGTGCCCACCAGGGCCTGCCCGGCGCCCTGCCGGCCGTCGGGTACCGCGTTGGCGGTGGCGGCGGCGAGCACCCCGTCGGTGGCCGCGTAGAAGGTGCCGTGCAGCAGCAGGACCACGGGCAGCAGCGGCGCCCCGCGCACGGGCGAGAGGATCAGCGCGTAGCCGAGCAGCAGGACGCCGTGCCCGGCCAGGAACAGCCGGCGGCGGCCGATCCGGTCGGCCAGCGCCCCCAGCGGCACCGCCAGCAGCAGGAAGGTCGCGGCGGTCCCGAGCGGCAGCAGCGGGAACAGCGCGGTGGACAGGTGCAGTTCGCGCTGGAGCAGCAGGTACAGGAAGGAGTCGCTGACGGTGGTCAGGCCCAGCAGGACCGCGCACACGGTGAGCCGGCGCAGCTGCGGGCGGCGCAGCAGGGCGAGCGAGTCGCGCAGGGTGGGGGGCGGCTGCGGGCCCGGGTCCGGGCGCTGGGCCGGGTCCTCGGCGCCGTCGCCGACCGGACGGGCGATCCGCGGCGGCACGAACAGCACCAGGACCAGCACGCCGAGCGCCGCGACGCAGCCGCTGACCGCGAACACCGCGCCGTAGCCGCTGCGTTCACCGCTCTCGGCGGACATCGGGCCGCCCGCGAACCGCAGCACCGCGAAGGCGGCGAGCGGGCCGATCAGGGCGCCGGTGGTGTCCATGGCACGGTGCACGCCGAAGGCGCGGCCGCGGTGCTCGGGCCGGGTGGCCAGCGAGATCATCGCGTCCCGGGGGGCGGTCCGCAGGCCCTTGCCGGTGCGGTCGACGGCCAGCACCGCGCCGATCAGCGGCAGGCTGTGGGCGAGCAGCAGCAGGGGTTTGCAGAGCGCGGACAGCCCGTAGCCGGCGGCGGCCACCATCTTGTGGCGGCGGCCGCCGCGGTCGGCGAGGTGCCCGCCGGCCAGGCGGACGACCGCTCCGACACCGTTGTTGATGCCGTCCAGCAGGCCGAAGCCGAGCGGGGACAGGCCGAGCGTCGCCACCACGTACAGCGGCAGCACGGCGGTGACCATCTCCGAGGAGATGTCGGTGATCAGGCTGACCGCACCGAGGGCGACCACCGTGCCGGGCACGGCGGGCGTCCGGCGGCCCGGCGGCGGGCCGGGCGGCCGGGGCCCACGCCCCGGGCTGCTGCCCGGGGCGTGGGCCGGCTTGGCGCTGCGCGAGTCCGCGAGGTACACGGGTGTCAGTTCCAGATGCCGGTGAGGTCGGAGGCGGAGGCGGCGTTGCCCGCGTGCGCGGACAGGCCGGCCAGGTCCTCCAGGGTGCGCAGCACGTTGTAGTGGTTGTAGGTGGTGCTGCTGGAGCTGCCCGGGGTGACGTGCTGGCCGTACAGGACGGTCGGGATGCGGTTGCCGGACAGCTTGTTGTCCTCGTCGAAGGTGACGACCAGGATGCTGTTGTGGGTCTGGGCCCAGGTGGCGTACGCGCCCAGGTTGTTCTTGATCCAGGTGTCGCCGGTGGAGACCGAGCAGTCGTGCATGTCGCTGCACAGGTTCGGCACCACGAAGGACACCTTGGGCAGCGTGGTGTAGTCGGTGGGGAACTGCGTCATGGTCTTGGCGGTGTTGGTCGGCACGTTGGAGAAGCCGAACCACGGGTTGTGCTTCTGCGCGTACTTGCCGCTGCTGCAGACGGTCGAGCCCTGGCTGGGCAGGGTCTCGTTGTAGCTGGCCCAGGTCTTGCCCGCGGCGATCAGCTCGGAGGCCAGGTTGGGCGCCGAGATCGAGCCGACGCCGACGCAGCCGTCGTCGGTGCGGCCCTGGTTGGAGCCCGAGAACAGCATGTAGTAGTTGGGCTCACTGGGGTGGGTGAGGCCGTAGGACTGGGTGAGGCTGGCGCCGCCGGCCTTCAGGGTGTTGTTCAGGTAGGGGGCGCTGGAGCTGCCGATCACCTGGGTGTAGGCGTGGTTCTCCATCACCACGACGACCACGTGGTCGGGGGCGGGCAGGGCCGCGGCCTGCGCGGTCGAGCCGGTGGCGGCCCACAGGCCGGCGGAGGTGGCGGCGAGGGCGACGGCCCCGGCCAGCGCGGTGAGGGAGCGGCGGTTGCGCTTGGGCGCCTGGTCGGCGGTCATGACTGTCCTCCGGACAGAAGTGACGGGCGTGCGAGCGGATTTGGAGCGCCGCAACCCTAGGGGGGAGCCGGTGGACTCGGCCGCGCCCCGGACATGAAGAACAGGCGAACGCTCCCCACCCACTTGTCGTGCACGGGGCAGATCCGGCCAGCCGGCCACCCCCGGGGCGCGGCGAAACTCACAGGCCCGCCGATTGACCCGCCCGTCACCCCCGTGGTGGGATTTCGACGCCGATGACCAGGCGTTTTCGAGAAGGGCGGACCCGGTGGAGGGACCCTCACTGACCGTCGGCCTCGGCGCCCGCCGCGGCGTCAGCTCCGCGGAGGTGCTCGCCCTGGTCGACTCGGTGCTCGCCGAGGCCGGCCGCGCCCGGCACGAGATCGTCCGGCTCGCCACCCTCGACGCGCGCACCGCCGAGCCCGGCCTCGCCGCCGCCGCCGCCGAACTCGGCGTGCCGCTGACCGGCCACCCCGCCGAGGAGCTGGCCCGGGTGCCGGTACCGCACCCGTCCGCCGCCGCGCTGGCCGCCGTCGGCACCCCGGGCGTCGCGGAGGCCGCGGCGCTGCTCGGCTCCGGCGGCACCCTGCTGGTCACCAAGCGCAGATCGGCGCTGGCCACAGCCGCCCTCGCCGCGCCCGGCGGGCCGGCCGAACCCGACCTGCGGCACCACGGCGACGCCGAGGTCCGCACCCCCGGGCTGGTCGACCTGGCCGTCAACGTCCGTACCGGCACCCCGCCGAGGTGGCTGCGCGAGCACCTCGCCGGCACCCTCGGCGCCCTCGCCGCCTACCCCGACCAGCGGGCCGCGCGCGCCGCCGTGGCCGCCCGGCACGGCCGGCCGGTCGAGGAGGTCCTGCTGACCGCCGGCGCCGCCGAGGCCTTCGTGCTGCTGGCCCGGGTCCTGGCGCCGCGTCACGCCGTCGTGGTGCACCCGCAGTTCACCGAGCCCGAGGCCGCCCTGCGGGACGCCGGGCACACCGTGCACCGGGCGCTGCTCACCGCCGCGGACGGCTTCCGGCTGCGGCCCGGCGCCGTCCCCGAGCAGGCCGACCTGGTGGTGGTCGGCAACCCGACCAACCCCACCTCCGTGCTGCACCCGGCCGCCGCGCTGACCGCGCTGGCCGGGCCCGGGCGGACCCTGGTGGTCGACGAGGCCTTCATGGACACCGACCCGGGCGAGCGGGAGTCGCTGGCGGCGGTGCGCGAACTGCCCGGGCAGGTGGTGGTCCTGCGCAGCCTCACCAAGACCTGGGGCCTGGCGGGGCTGCGGATCGGCTACGTGCTCGGCCCGGCCGGGCTGATCGCCGAACTCGCCGCCGCCCAGCCGCTGTGGCCGGTCTCCTCGCCCGCGCTGGCCGCCGCCGAGATCTGCAGCGCACCCGCCGCGCTGGCCGAGGCGGACCGGGCCGCGGTCACCACCGCCGCCCACCGCGACCACCTGCTGCGCGGCCTGGCGTCGATGCCGGGGGTCCGGGTGCACGGCGCGCCGGCCGCCTCGTTCGTCCTGGTCGAGCTGGACGGCGCGGCCGCCGTCCGGGAACGGCTGCGGGCCGACGGGTTCGCCGTCCGCCGCGGCGACACCTTCCCCGGGCTCGGGCCCGACTGGCTGCGGATCGCGGTCCGCGACCCGGCCACCACCGACCGGTTCCTGGCGGCCCTGACCCGCGCCGTGGCCGGGCCCTGACCGGACGGGCACCGACCGGACGGGCCGCGGGCCGGACGGGCACCGACCCGGCAGGCCGCGGGCCGGGTCAGTCGAACCTGACCGCGTCCCCCCGGCCGACCGGCCCCGGCCGCAGCACCTCGGCGTACACCCCGGCGCACGGCAGCGGGCCGAGCCCGGCCAGCGGCTCGATCCGGTTGTGCCGGGCGGGGACCCGCAGGGCGTCGGGGTCGCGCGGCAGGGCGCCGTGCGCGAGGGTGGGCACCGCGCAGCGCGGGGTCGCCAGCAGCACCCGGACCCGCAGCCGCGGGCCGATCCGCAGGCACCGGCCGACCCAGGAGTTCTCCAGGAAGCCCTCGGCGGGGCCGGTGTCGATCACCAGGTTGGGCCGGTAGCGGGCGGCCTCGACGGTGCCGCGCGGGGCGAGCCGGGCGATCCCGTCCAGCGTCGCGGTGGTCAGCAGGTGCAGCGGGGCGTGGTCGAAGAAGGTACCGGGCGGCGCGGCGGAGGCGAACGCGTGGACGGTGTGGTCCACCTCGGCGTCGGCGCCGAGCCGCAGCACCTCCTCGGGCACGGCCCGCTCCAGGACGGCGCCCGGCGGACGGTGGCCGATCAGCGCCACCGGGCGGCCCAGCCGCTCCGACAGCACGCGGCCGGTCTTCGGGTCGTCCCCGTCCAGGACCTGACCGTCGGGGCCGTGGATCCGTACCCCCGTACCGGTGTGCACGGCCGCGTGGGCCAGCAGCCGCTGCCACAGCCGCGGCTGCTTGGCGCTGGCGATCCGGCCGGTGGCGGCGTCCAGCAGGGCGAGCGTCCGGTCCCCGGCCAGGCCGCGCTCGGTGACCAGGCCCTCGGGGATCTCCTCGCCCAGCATCGACTTGACCGGGTAGCGGTGCAGGGACCGGACGGTGCCCGGGCTCACCCGTCGGCCCCGGGGGCGCCGGCCCCGGCGAGGGTGCCCGCCCAGTCGGCGAGCAGCGCGAAGTCGGCCGGCCGCAGCCCGGTCCGGTGGTCGACGAGCAGGGTCAGCGCCGGGGCGGGGTGGTGGGCGGCGATCCACGCGGTGTCCCGCGGGGTCAGCTCGTCGTCCACCCAGGCGAACGGCCGGCCCGCCGCCCAGGCGACCAGGTGGCGGGTCTTCCAGTGCAGGTCGTCCGGGTCGCCGTGGTGCATGGACGGCCAGTCGATGTACGGGAGTTCGGGCAGGCCGAGGAGCGGCGCGAGGTGCTCGCCGGCCTCGCCCTTCCAGGTGGTCGCCCAGACCAGGTCGTACGGCAGCGCCAGCAGCGCCGGGCCGTGCTCCGGGTGCAGCCACACCCGCAGCGGCTTGGCGGACCCGGGTGCACGGTCGGTCTGCCGGGCGATCCAGGAGGCGGGCCTGACCCGGTGGGTGAGGTAGCCCGCGGGGCGGCGGTGCGGCTTCGCCGTGTACGGGTTCAGCGGCCCGTCGACGTCGAGCAGCAGCAGCGGCCGCGGGCCGGGCCCGGGCTGCGGTGCGGATGGCATGGCGGTACCGACCCCCTCGTGGCTGTGCCCGGATTCTCCGGCACACCCGGCGGCCGCGCCAACGGGTTTCAGGCCCGCGCCCGCTGCCAGGTCCGGGCCGCGGCGATCCGCCGGACCGCGGCGGGGTGGGTGGCGAAGAGCAGTTCCAGCAGCCGGGGCGGGTCGACGTCGGAGCTGTTGGTGACCGCCAGCCGGCGCTGCATCGCGATGAACTGCTCCGGGTCCGCGGTCAGTTCGAGCGCGTGCAGGTCGGCCCTGGCCTCGATGCGGCGGCTCACCGCGCACTGCGCCGGACCGCTCAGGGCACCGGTCAGCGCCGCGACGGCGGCCATCAGCGGCAGCGACCGCGGATCGGCCGGGCCGCTCGCCCCGGCCGCGTCGAGCAGCGGCCGCCACCCGGTCAGCAGGCCGATCACCACCACCGCCAGCGCAGCGCCCAGCGCACCGAGCACGGTGCCGGTGGCCACGTCGCGGTGCTTGACGTGGCCGAGCTCGTGGGCGACCACCAGCTCCACCTCCCGCGGTTCGGCGGCCGTCAGCAGCGTGTCGTACGCGACGATCCGCCGGGTGGCGCCGAACCCGGAGACGTAGGCGTTGAGCGCGGTGGTACGGCGGGAGGCGTCGGCCACCAGCACCTCGCGGACCCGGACGCCGTCCTGCTCGGCGAGGCCCAGCAGGGCGTCGCGCAGCGGGCCGGGCGGCATCGGGGTGAACCGGTTGAACAGCGGCTCGAACACCAGCGGGTGCAGGAACGACAGCGCCACCGTGAGCAGCGCCGCCGCCCCGGCGGCCGGCACCCACCAGCGGTCCGGCGACCGGTCGGTCAGCGCGTACAGCCCGTAGGCGAGCGGGAGTCCGAGCAGCAGGGCCAGGCCGAGGCCGCGCAGCCGGTCCACCGCCCAGCCGCCCCAGCCCTGGGTGACCAGCCCGAAGCGGGCGCGCACCGTCCGGACCCGGGCGGCGGCGGGCAGCGCGACCAGCTGCCCGAGCAGCACCAGCACGGCGGCGCCGGCCAGCACCTCGGCGGTCCGCGAGCCGCCGAACAGGCCGCCGGCCGCGGTCACCAGGCCGGCCCCGGCCGCGGTCAGCCCGAGCACCAGGGAGAGCAGCAGCCCGGCCAGCCGCCCGCCGAGCAGCCACGGCACCTGGGCCCGCCGCAGGGCGCGGCCCCTGGCCACCTGTTCGGGCGTGAAGTCGTCCATGGGGCCACCCTAGAGAAGGCCGGGTCAGCCGGCCGCGGCGGCCAGCAGGGTGTCGGCGACCGCCGTCCGCCGGTAGAGCACCGAGCGGCCGGCCCGGTGCGAGGTGACGATGCCGGCCGCCCGCAGCACGGTCAGGTGCTGGGAGACCCCGGCGGCGGACAGGCCGGTGCGGCGGGCCAGTTCGGTGGTGGAGGCGGGTTCGGCGAGTTCGGTCAGCAGCAGGGCGCGGGACCTGCCGAGCACCGCGGCGACGGCGTCCGGCACCTGGGCGGGGGCCTGTTCCCAGAGCGTGCCGACGCCGCGGGTCGGGTAGCACATCTGCACCGGCTCGGGCGGGGAGTTGACGATCAGCACGGACGGGCCGACGAACGCGGACGGCACCAGCAGCAGCCCCCGCCCGGCCAGACTGCCGGAGGTGCCGCAGAGCGACTTCGGGATGGTGAGCACCTCCTCGCCCCACTCCACGTGCGGGTTGAGTTCGCGCAGCACCGCGGCCGCGCCCTCGGCCGCGAACCGCCGCGACTGGTGCAGCACATCGGCCTCCAGGACGGCCCGCAGCCGCGGCCAGTACGGCGCCAGGGCGAGCTCCCAGTAGCGGGTCAGCTCGTCGGCGAGCCGGATCAGCCCGGCGGCCGGGTCGGCGGCGAAGGCCTCGACCTCCGGCGTCCAGCGGGTCAGCCGGCCGAGGTCGGCCCGGATCCGTACGGAGCCGGTCCGGGCCAGCGCGGCGAGTTCGGCCTCGAAGGACGGCGTGGCGGAGGCCGGCGGCGGGTTGAGGAAGTCCGGGATGTAGCCGTGCGCGGGGACCAGCGCGGTCAGCAGGGCCAGGTCGGGCAGTTGCGGCCGGGTCCGGGCCGCCCACCGCAGGTGCAGCGGGCGGATCCGCTCCGACCGCAGCGCCCGGAGGCTGGTGACCACCTCCCAGAGCGGTGAGACGGCCAGTCTGGTGCGGGCCAGGTCCCGGGCGGAGAAGGCCAGTTCGAGCACGCGTACCCCCAGGATTCAGCCCTGACCGAATGAATGGCAGCGACGCGGAGCACGGGCGCAGGATTCCCCCATGACCTCGCCGACCCTGCATTCTCCCCCTCCCGCCCCGGCAGCACCACCCGCCGCCCGTCGGGTCCGCACCCTGCTCGCCGGACGCTTCGGCGGCTTCGACGGGCCGTTCTGGGTGGTGATCGGCGGTACCGCGATGAACCGGGTCGGGAACCTGGTGCTCCCGTTCCTGGTGTTCTTCCTCGGCTCGCGCGGCGTCCCCACCGACCGCATCCCGTGGGTGCTGGCGGCCCTCGGGGCCGGCGGGCTGGTCGGGCCGGTGCTGGGCGGGCTGCTGTCCGACCGCTTCGGCACCCGGCCGACGCTGCTCTCCGGGCTGCTGGCCACGGCGGCCGGCCAAGGGCTGCTGTTCGCCGCCCCGGGCCTGACCACGCTCACCGCGGCGGCGGCGCTGCTCGGCGCGGCGAACTCGGTGTACCCGCCGGCGGCCGGCGCGGTGATCGCCGGCGCGGTGGCACCGGCCCGCCGCCAGGTCGCCTACGGGCTGCTGCACTGGGCGATCAACGTGGGTACGGCCGTGGCGGGCGCGCTCGGCGGCTTCCTGGTGGTGCACGGCTACGGCCTGCTGTTCGCGCTGGACGCGCTGACCTGCCTGGGGTTCGCGGCGCTGGTCGCCGCCCGGCTGCCGCGCGGGGCGGCCGGCCCGCTGCGGAGCCGCTCGGGCGACGGCGGCTACCGGGTGGTGCTGCGGGACCGGCCGATGCTGCTGCTGATCTCGCTGAGCGCGGTGGCGGAGGCGGTCTACGCGCAGACCGAGTTCACCCTGCCGCTGGCGATCCGGGACCACGGGCTGCCGGCCGCCACCTTCGGGCTGGCGGCGGTGGTGAACGCGCTGCTGGTGGTCACCCTGCAGCCGTTCGCCGCGGTCTGGCTGGCGCGCTTCGACCGGCTGCGGGTGTGGTCGGCCGCCTCGGTGCTGGCGGCGGTGGGCGTCGGCCTGACCGGACTGGCGGACAGCACCTGGGAGTTCGCGCTGACCGTGGTGGTGTGGAGTGCGGCCGAGGTGTGCGTCGGCGGCATCGTCACCTCGATCGCGGCGGACCTCGCCCCGGCGGGCGCGCAGGGCCGCTTCCAGGGGGCGCTCAGCTGGTCCCGCGGGCTGGCCCGGTTCGCCGCGCTCGGCGGCGGGGCCGCGGTGTACGCGGGCCTGGGCCCGGCGGTGCTGTGGTGGGGCGCGGCGCTGACCGGCGTCACCGGGGCACTGCTCGGCCTGCGGCTGGCCGGTCCGGTGCGCGGACGCACCGGCTGACGGCGGGGCACACGGCCACGCGCCCGCCGGTCCCTCCCCCACGAGGGTGGGAGGGGACCGGCGGGCGCGTCGGGCGCCGGGGCCTCGGATCAGACCTGGCCGGCCTTCTCCAGGGCGGAGCAGCAGGTGTTGACCAGCAGGCGGGTCACCACGTACGGGTCGACGTTGGCGTTCGGGCGGCGGTCCTCGATGTAGCCCTTCTGCTCGACCTCGACCTGCCACGGGATGCGGACCGAGGCACCGCGGTCGGAGACGCCGTAGGAGTAGACGTTCCACGGGGCGGTCTCGTGCAGGCCGGTCAGGCGGGACTCGATGCCGAAGCCGTACTGCTTGACGTGCTCCAGGACCTTCTCCTGGGAGGCGCCGAGCGACTCGCAGGCGGTGATGATGGCGTCGTAGCCCTCACGCATGGCCTTGGTGGAGAAGTTGGTGTGGGCGCCGGCGCCGTTCCAGTCGCCGCGCACGGGCTTGGCGTCCAGGGTGGCGTCGATGCCGAACTCCTCGGCGGTGCGGTAGAGCAGGTAGCGGGCGACCCACAGGTGGTCGGAGACGGTCAGCGCGTCGACCGGGCCGATCTGGAACTCCCACTGGCCGGGCATGACCTCGGCGTTGATGCCGCAGATGGCCAGGCCGGCCTCGATGCAGCGGTCGAGGTGCAGCTCGACGATCTCGCGGCCGAAGACCTCCTCGGCGCCGACGCCGCAGTAGTAGCCGCCCTGCGGGGCCGGGAAGCCGCCCTCGGGGAAGCCGAGCGGGCGCGAGCCCTTGAAGAAGGTGTACTCCTGCTCGATGCCGAAGATCGACTCCTGGGCGGCGAACTGCTCGGCGATCGGGCGCAGCAGGGCGCGGGTGTTGGAGACGTGCGGGGTGCCGTCGGTCTCGTTGACCTCGCACAGCACCAGGATGTTGTCACCGCCGCGGATCGGGTCCGGGAAGGAGGCGACCGGCTCGAGCACCCGGTCCGAGGCGTGGCCCTCGGCCTGGTTGGTCGAGGAGCCGTCGAAGCCCCAGGTCGGCAGCTTGTCCGCGTTGGCCAGGATGCGAGTCTTGGAACGGAGCTTGGCGGTCGGCTGCGTGCCGTCGATCCAGATGTACTCGGCCTTGATTGCCATTGCGGTGAACCTCACTGCTTGGGTGGTGGGTGCCCGCGTAGCGTCGCAAGCCGCCGTTTCCCGGTTGTTCCTCCTATGTAACGCCCATGTGAACCAACGGTCCGCAGCGGCACGCTCACGGTAGGAGAGTGCCAGTCCCGCGATGCGGACGCGTCCGTGGACGGCGGGGCTCAGTGGCGGCGGGCGTGGGCCCGGCGGCGGCGGGTCATCCAGAGTGCGGCCGCCCCCGTGACCAGCAGGGTTGCGCCGCCCGCGAGCACCGGGAGGGTGCCGCTGCTGCCGGTGGAGGCGAGCGACTCGGAGCGGTCCTGGGCCGGTACCGGCCGGGCCGCGGTGGTGGCGGGTGAGGCGGACGGGACGGGTGCGGCGGACGAGGCGGGCGCCGGGACCGGCTTCTCGCAGCTGACCGAGGCGATGGTGATCCGGCCGCTCACCCGGGCGACGTTCAGGTTCAGCGGGTTGACGTCGACGGTGGCCTCCAGCGCCGAGGCCGCGGCGGTGGAGGAGGTGGTGGTCTTCCGGGAGAACTGGATGTCGACCACCCCGACGCCCGGCACCTCGACGTGGCTCGGCCCGTTCAGGCCCGCCGTGACCGACTTGCCGAGCACCGTGACCTTGGCCGGGGCGACCACCTTGGCGGCGGGCGGGCCGTCGACCGGACAGGTCACCTCCGCGCTGAGCGCCTCCAGGCCGATCAGCGCGGTGCCGGGCAGGCCGGGGGCGTGCAGGTCGGCGTCGACCAGCCGGACGGAGGCGGCCGCGCCGTGCTCGTCCGCGCTGGTGACGGACTTGCCGAGGTCCGCCTTGAGCAGGGTGACCGGGCGGCCCCGGTCGACGCCGTCGACCTTGGCGGTGAGCACCGAGCCGTCCTGCTGGGCGGGGCTCTGCACCCGGTTCAGCGAGACGTCGACCGGTACGTCGACCTGGTCGAGCAGGCGGACGTCCAGGGCGAGTTCGGCGGTCACGGCGGTGGCGCGGCCGGGGCTGCCGGGGCCCGGCGCCGCGGACGCCGTCGGCAGCGGCAGGGCGAGGGCCAGGGCGGACGCGGCGAGGCCGGCCGCGGCGGCCGTGCGCAGGACTGAGGACATGGCGGTACCCCCACGGGTGGCGGATGTGGCAGAGCGCGCTCCTGGCTCACCCCGTGGGGGCTGACACCGCAGCGGCCAGGGGGGAGGGGCTTGTGCTCTCGACTGCCGCCAGTCTCATCGAACGATCAGTCACATGAGTAACACAGAACGTCATTTCACTCATTCGAGTGAGACTGCCCGTCAAGAGCTTCCGGAACGGGCGGCTCCCCATTCTGTGGCGGTCCTGTGACGAACCACCGGCCCCGACCGGCCCGTTGTCTCATCTCCTCTGTCTACGCTCGGATCCATGCCCTCGCCACGATCCCGCTCCTCGATACGCCGCACCGCCTACGCCGCCTCGCTGGCCGCCCGGCTGGTCGCCGTCAGCACCGTCGCGGGCGTCCTGCTCGCCGGCCTGGCGCTGCCCGCCGTCGGCAGCGTCGGACTGGCCGCGAAGGAGGCCGTCTCCGACTTCGACGACCTGCCGGACGACTTCACCACGCCCCCGCTCTCCCAGGCGTCCACCGTCTACGACGCGAGCGGCCAGGTGATCGCGACGGTCTACCAGCGGGACCGCACGGTGGTGCCGAGCGAGCGGATCTCCCCCCTGCTCAAGGCAGCGCTGGTGGACATCGAGGACAACCGCTTCTACCAGCACGGCGCGGTCGACCTGAAGGGCGTGCTGCGGGCGATCAACCGCAACGCCGCCAGCGGCGAGATCTCCCAGGGCGCCTCCACCCTGACCCAGCAGTACGTCAAGAACGTCTTCGTCGACCAGGCCGGCGACGACCCGCAGGCCGTCCAGGCCGCCCAGGCGCAGACCCTCGGCCGCAAGGTCAAGGAGATGAAGTACGCGATCAAGCTGGAGGAGACCCTCAGCAAGGACGAGATCCTCACCGACTACCTGAACATCACCTTCTTCGGCGAGCAGGCGTACGGCATCGAGGCGGCCTCCGAGCGCTACTTCAGCGTCCACGCCAGTGACCTCACCCTCGCCCAGGCCGCCCTGCTGGCCGGCCTGGTGCAGTCCCCCACCGGCTACGACCCGGTGGTCAACCCCAAGGCGGCCAAGGCCCGCCGCGACACGGTGCTCGACAAGATGGCCGAGTACGGCAGCATCACCCGCGCCCAGGCCGACGCCGCCATCGCCGAGCCGGTCACCCTCGCCGTCAGCCGGCCCCGGCAGGGCTGCATCACGGCCGCCCAGGGCGAGGGCTTCTTCTGCGACTACGTCCACAAGCTGCTCACCACCGACCCGGCGTTCGGCGCCACCGCCGCCGAACGCCAGGCCCGGTGGGCCCGCGGCGGCCTGCAGAT
>NZ_JBXQQB010000042.1:0-53205 GCF_057220535.1 Kitasatospora sp. NEAU-CNBT7
GTGCCCGGGACGGCCGGCAAGGCGGTCCACTTCGACGGCACGACCGGCTACGCGCGCACCGCGCGTCCGCAGGTCGACGGGACGCGGAGCTTCTCGGTGTCGACGTGGGCGCGGCTGCCGCAGCCCGCGGCGGGCGACACCATCGCCAAGATGGCGGTCACCCAGAACGGCCAGCACAACAACGAGTTCTCGCTGTACTACTCGGCCTACGGCAAGAAGTGGATCTTCGGCCGGTACAAGGAGGACACCTCCGCCGACACCCTGGTCCGGGCCGCGCAGCCCGACTGCGCACCGGGCTCCACGGTGAACGGCGTGCCCTGCTTCTCCGGCACCGACAACCAGTGGGTCCACCTGCTCGGCGTGTCCGATGCGGTGGCGAAGAAGACCCGCCTGTACATCAACGGGTTCCTGGTCGGCGAGGCGGACTACACGCAGACCGCGCCGTGGGCCAACCCCGGGCCGCTGCAGGTCGGCGCCGTCAACCGGGAGGGCGCCAACGCCGAGTTCTTCGGCGGCGACCTGGACGACGTGCGGATCTACGACCGGGTCGTGACGGGCGCGGAGGCGGCCGACCTGGTCGCGCAGCGTCCGCAGCTGGCCGGCCGGTGGAAGCTCAACACCGCCACCGGCACCCCGCTCGCCAGCCCGGGCGAGGGGCCGGCCAAGCCCGCCGCACAGCTCGGCGGCGGCGCCACCCTCAACGCCGCGGGCGGCCTGTACGTCAACCCGGGCACGCTGCAGCTGAACGGCACCGCCGCCTACGCGGCCACGAGCGCGGCCCCGGTCCACACCAACCAGAGCTTCACCCTGGCGGGTTGGGCGAACACCGCGGGCTCCCCGACCCGGGACATGACCGTGCTCTCGCAGGGCGGTACCACCGGCGACGCGGCCACGCTGCGCTGGCACTACCTCAAGGACGACCCGAACACCGGTGAGCACCTGGGCGAGTGGCAGGCCGTGCTGGCCGGCACCGACGCGGCGGGCGCCGCCCGCACCATCGTGGTGCACTCCCCGGTGCCGTCGGTGCTGGAGAACTGGACGCACCTGGCGCTCACCTACGACGCCCTGTCCAGCCGGCTGAGCCTGTACGTCAACGGCGACCTGGAGAACCAGGTCTGCACCACCGGCGCCGCGGACTGCACCAGCCGGACCTCGTGGGCCCAGGCGGTACGCCCGTTCGACGCCACCGGCGGCCTGCAGTTCGGCCGGGCGAAGGCCACCGGCACGTTCGGTGAGTACTTCTCCGGCGAACTGGACGACGTGTGGGCGTTCCAGGGCGTGCTGAGCGCCGCCCAGATCGCCCGGCTCGCGGACTACAACACCGAGTTGGACTCGGCGACCGGTCCCTGATCAACCCCCGAGCGGGCCGGAGAACTCCCCGTTCTCCGGCCCGTCTCGCTGTCGTCCGCCCGCCCGCAGGTGGCCGGACGGCGGCGAGGCGGGCCGGATCCACGGCTGACGCCGTCACTCTCGAAGGAGAACGAATGAGTAGGGAAAGGGCTGCCGGGCGGCGGTCCCGGACCAGGGTCGCCGCCGCGGTGGCCGCGACCCTGGTCGGGTCGCTGCTGCCCACGCTGCCACTGGCCGCGGCGGCTGCCGCGGCCGACTGGACCAAGCCGTCCGCGTCCTCACCGGAGAAGCCGGTCAAGGGCTCGGCCGGCAAGGTCAAGGACCGCAAGGCCGACACCACCGTCAGCGTGCCCGCCGCCGACCGGACCGCCTGGCCGAAGGCCGGCACCGCCAAGGTCACCATCCCGGCCCAGGCGGGCAAGGCGGCGAAGGCCGGTGACCTGCCGGTCACCCTCACCGCCACCGGGACACCGGCCAAGGACACCGACGTCCAGGTCCTCGGCCAGGACCTCGCGCGCAAGGCCGGGATATCCGGGGTGCTGCTGAGCGTCTCCGCGCCGCAGAGCGCCGAGGGCACGACTGCGAAGGTCGGCGTCGACTACAGCGCGTTCGCCCAGGCCGGCGGCGCCGGCTTCGGCTCACGCCTGCGCCTGGTGCAGCTGCCGGCGTGCGTCCTGACCACACCGGACAAGCCGGAGTGCCGCGTCCAGACGCCGCTGCCCGGCGGCAACAACGTCGAGCAGCAGACCGTCACCGCCGACGCGGTGACCGTCGCGGCGCCGCTGCCGGTCGGCGGCATGAGCCTGCAGGCCGCCGGCGGCGGCGCAACCGTGCTGGCCGCCACGGCCGGCAACGCGGGCCCCGGCGGCGACTACAAGGCGACCCCGCTGTCCTCCGCGTCCTCGTGGTCGACCTCGCTGAACAGCGGCTCGTTCACCTGGTCCTACGACATGCCGCTGACCGCGATGCCCGGCGGGCTGACCCCCAAGCTCGGCCTGTCCTACAGCTCCGGCTCCATCGACGGCCGCACCGCCAACACCAACAACCAGGCCTCCTGGGCCGGCGACGGCTTCGACCTGTCCCCCGGCTTCGTCGAGCGGACCTACAAGCCGTGCGCGGACGACGGCGCGCCGAAGACCAACAACAACAAGCCCGGTGACCTGTGCTGGGCCACCGACAACGCCACCATCAGCTTCGCCGGGCACTCCGGCGAACTGATCCCGGTCTCGGGCGACGAGTTCCGGCTCAAGGGCGACGACAACACCAAGGTCGTCCGCCTGCGCGACGGCGCCCGCGGCAACGGCGACAACGACGGCGAGTACTTCCGCGCCACCACCACCGACGGCACCAGCTACTACTTCGGCAACCGCCTCCCCAACTGGAGCAGCGGCAAGCCCGAGACCAAGTCCGTGTACACCGTCCCGGTGTTCGGCAACAACGCCGGCGAGCCGTGCAACGGCGCCGACTTCGCGCACTCGTGGTGCCAGCAGGGCTGGCGCTGGAACCTCGACCTGGTGGTCGATTCCAAGGGCAACGACGTCACCTACTGGTACACCCCCGAGACCAACAACTACGGCCGCAACCTGAAGTCCACCGACCGCACCCCCTACGTGCGCGGCGGACACCTCGACCACATCGAGTACGGCCAGCAGCAGACGGACATCTACTCGGCGAGCGTGACGCCGATGGCCCGGGTGGACTTCGCCACCGCGGAACGCTGCCTGGAGACCACGGCCGCCAACTGCGACCCGGCCCAGATCGACGCCAAGCGGCAGTACTGGTACGACACGCCGTGGGATCAGAACTGCAACGACGGCACCGACTGCGACCACGGCCGGTTCTCTCCGACGTTCTTCACCCGCACCCGGCTGACCGGCGTCACCGCCAGGACCCTCCAGCCCGATGGCACCTACAAGGACATCGACTCCTGGGCGCTGACCCACAAGTGGGGCACCGCGGACTTCGACTACCAGCTGCTGCTCGACTCCGTCCAGCACACGGGTGCCGGGGCTGCACCGTCGGTCCCGATGCCGAAGACCGGCTTCGCCTACAAGCAGTTGGCCAACCGCCTCGACAAGGTCGGTGACGGGCGCGCGCCGTTCATCAAGCAGCGCCTGGGCACCATCACCGACGAGCTCGGCGGGCAGATCGACGTCAACTACAGCGCCGCGGCCTGCGACTGGAACAACCTCCCCACCCCGCAGACCAACACCACCCGCTGCTTCCCCCAGCAGTACCAGCCGACGAATGATGTGCCCGTCACCACCGAGTGGTTCAACAAGTACGTCGTCGACGCGGTCATCGCCACCGACCGCACCGGCGGCGCACCCGACATGGTGACCCACTACACCTACCTCGGCGACGCCGCCTGGCACTTCGACGACGAGGACGGCATCACCAGGGAGAAGCTCAAGACCTGGTCCCAGTGGCGCGGCTACGCCCGCACCCGGGTCGAGACCGGCGGTGTCTCCGCCATGTCCACCCAGGCCGACCACTACTACCTGCGCGGCATGGACGGCGACCGCAACGACCCCGCCGACAAGAGCAAGAAGCGCACCGTCACCGTCGACGACGGCCAGGGCACCACCCTCACCGACGACAACGCCTGGGCCGGCTTCGAGTACCGCACCGAGCAGTACGACAAGCCCGGCGGCAAGATCCTCGGCAAGAACGTCAACACCCCCTGGAAGAAGGAGACCGCCAAGCGCGTCCGCGACTGGGGCACCACCACCGCCAACCTCACCGGCACGGCGGCCAAGCGCTCCTTCACCTCGATGGACAACGGCGCCGGAACGAAGTGGCGGGAGATCCGCTCCAACAGCACCATCGACGACTACGGCCGCACCACCCAGTCCGAAGAACTGGGCGACACCGCGGTCACCACCGACGACCGGTGCACCCGGACAACGTTCGCGGACAACACCACGGCCTGGATCCTCACCGCTGTCGCCCGGACCGAGACGGTCGCCGCGAACTGCTCGGCCGACGTCGACCGGGCCACCCGGCCCGACGGCACTTCCGTCGTCCTGGCCGACACCCGGCTGAGCTTCGACGGCCAGGCTCAAGGTACCGCCCCCACCAAGGGCAACGTCACGCTCACCGAGACTCTCACGTCCCGGACCGGCAACAGCGCGTCCTACCTCGGCAACTCCGCCACGTTCGACGCGTACGGCCGGACGCTGTCCAGCACCGAACTCGCCCTGACCTCGGTCTACGACACCACCGGAGCCACGGCACCGGTGCGGACCCCGTCCCCACTCGCTCGCACCACCGTCACGTCCTACACCCCGGCCACCGGACGACCGACCCAGTCGAAGACCACCGGCGCGCCGTCGGTGGCCGGCAACAGCGCGACCGCCAACACCACCACCACCGACTACGAGCCCGCCCGCGGTCTGACCGCCGACACGATCGACACCAACAACCGCCGGACGGAACTGCAGTACGACGGCCTGGGCCGCATCCTGAAGGTCTGGCAGCCGAACCGTTCGAAGAGCAACGGTCAGTCGCCGAATCACCAGTTCGCCTACAACATCGCCGATGGCAAGATCACCTCGGTCGCGACGCTGAGCCTGAACTCCGACGGCTCCCAGGACACGGCCTACACGCTCTACGACGGCCACGGCCGGGTGCGACAGACGCAGTCGCCCGGTGACAACGGTGGGCGGATCCTCAGCGACAGCTTCTACGACGAGCGCGGCCAGGCCGCTCTCACCTACGCGCCGTACTACGCCACCGGCGCGCCATCGACCAATCTGTTCAAGGTCGACGACGCCACCGGCGTGGAAACCCAGACGGCGAAGACCTTCGACGGCCTCGGCCGCACCGTGAAGACCACGGTGCTGGCCGGGAACGGGGTCGGCACCCCGCTGTCCACCACGCTCACCGAGTACAGCGGCGACCGCGTCACCGTCACTCCGCCGGCAGGGGCGACCCCGACCACGACCATCGCGGACGCGACCGGGCACACCACCGAGGTCCGTCAGTACAAGGACGCCGGCCTCACCAGCTACGACTCCACCGGCTACGCCTACGATCAGGCCGGTAATCTCACGAAGTTGACCGACCCGGCAGGGACCGTGTGGACCTGGCTCTACGACCAGCGCGGTCGCCAGACCAAGGCCGTCGACCCGGACTCCGGCACCACCGTCAAGGTCTACAACGACCGGGCCGAGCTGGTCAGTACGACCGACGGCCGAGGTAGGACCGTCGCCACCGTCTACGACAACCTGTCCCGCCCGGTGGAGACCCACGACGGATCTGTCGGTGGTCCGCTGCTGACCTCCCAGAGCTGGGATCCGGCCGGCAACAAGGGCCTTCCCGCCACCAGCACCCGCTTCGCGACGATCGGCGGAACCAGCTACCAGTACAAGACCACCTACTCCCTCTACGACCCGCTCGGACGGGCGACCCGCACCACGGTCACCATCCCGTCCGTTCCCGGGCAGGAGGCGCTCGCGGGCACCTACGTCACCGGCGCCACATACCGGCTCGACGGTCTGGCGCAGTCCGTCTCCTACCCCGCAGCGGGCAACCTCGCCGCCGAGTCGGTCTCCTTCACCTACGACCAGCTCCACCGGGCCACGGCGATCTCCGGCCTCACCACGTACCAGACCGCGCAGACCTTCAGCCTGACCGGCAAGCCGCTGCAGTCCACGCTGAGCAACGGCACCGCCGGAAAGGAGGTCTATGTCACCAACGGCTACGAGTGGGGCACCCAGCGCCTCGCCTCCAGCCGCACCGACCAGTACGGCATCGCCACCCCCGCCCGTGCCGCCGTCTACACCTACGACCAGGCCGGGAACATCACCTCGCTGACCGACACCTCCCGTACGGGTACGGACCGGCAGTGCTTCCAGTACGACTACCTGACCCGCCTCACCGAGGCCTTCACCCCCGCTGGTACCGACTGCCCGAGCACTCCCAAGGGCGCCGCACTCGGCGGCCCCGCCCCGTACTGGAGCAGCTACAGCTACAACACCAATGGCACCCGAGCCGGTGAGACGCGGCACGACCCCACGGGAAACACCGCGCTCGACGCCACGGCCGGCTACGGCTATCCGGCCGCGACGGGTATCCGCCCACACACGCTGAACAGCACCACCACGGTCGTCGGATCGGTCGGCGCCCCCGTCGTCGAGTCGTACGACTACGACGCCTCGGGCAACACCACCGGCCGCCACCTCAAGCCGTCCGGTAACCAGAGCAGCGACCAGGCCCTCGTCTGGAACTCCGAGGGGAGGCTCGACAAGGTCACCGACAGTCTGAGGACCACGAGCGGCGGCACCACCAACACCGCGACGAGGACCACGGACTACCTGTACGACGCGATCGGCAATCGTCTGCTCGCGCACAACCTCGACTCCGCCGTCCCGGCCGCCGAGAAGTGGACCCTCTACCTCGGCAACACCGAACTCACCCTGGTCAAGGGCGCGACCAAGGCCACCGCAGTCCGCTCCTACCAGCTGGGCGGCGCGACCGCCCTGCGGACCGACGACAACAAGGTGACCTTCCAGGTCGCCGACCACCACGGCACGGGAACGCTCAACATCGACGCCGTCACCGGGGTCGCCGGCGCCCGGCGGAGCACTCCGTTCGGCGGCCAGCGAGGTGCGGCGCCGGCCACCTGGGCGGGCAGCCGGGGCTTCGTGGGCGGCGTCAGCGAGCCCACCGGGCTCGTGCACCTGGGGGCCCGCGACTATGACCCCGCCACCGGCCGGTTCATCAGCATCGACCCGGTGTTCGCGGAGAACGATCCGCAGTCGCTCAACGGCTACACCTACTCGCACAACGACCCGCTCAACCGCAGCGACCCGAGCGGGCTGTTCGACCCCGACGAGAAGAACTACTGCCGGACGCACGCGGACGACTGCGCCGGCAATCACATCCGACCGGCGAATGCCTACTCCGCGGGCACCCAGGACGGCAAGAGCGTCATCTACGACGGCTACGGCGTGCCGCACGTCCTGGCCGAGACCGAGGACTTCGCCAACCCGAACGAACGCATCGCCTACCAGGCGCTCAACGACGACTTGAGGAACTCCGGCAACTACTTCGACGAGAAGACCGGCAACGGCGTGAAGTACCTGTTGCAGGACGAGAAGAACCCCATCATCCAGAAGAACGCCATCCTGGATGCGAATGGGAACAACGTGCCGATCGGCACCACGTCCGACTTCATCAAGGTCACCTGGCGCAACGGAAAGATCGTCGGGGTGGAGTCGGTGGACGCGACCGGCGGGAAGACCGTCGGAGGCGGCATCAGCACCATCACCAACAAACTCGACATCACCAAGAAGGGCCAGGCCTCGAACGTCGTCTTCGTCGCCGAGGACGCCGCGCAGGCACGGGAGATCGCCAACCACTTCGACGGGAACCAGAACGTCAGAATCCTCTCCGCCGACGGATCCTTCGACTCGCGGCGTTCGGTGCGGGTGTCCGTGAGCGTACCGAAGCCGCCTGCGGTTCCCACCGCACCGAGGACCTCGAAACTCGCCAAGGGCCTGGGGCGCATCCCCATCCTGAACGTCATCACGTTCCCGATGCAGGCCATGGAGGCCAAGCACGACGTCCAGACCTACGGGTGGCAGACGGGCATCGACCTGACCCTCGCGAACATCTTCGACCCGTTCGACCTCGGCGGTGAGCGGGAAATGATCCTTCCCCAGCCGCAACCGTTCGCGTAGGCACCACCACAGCCCAACCCCGGCCCGGCCCCGCCGTCCACTCCGGCGGGCCGGGCCGGGGCCGATCGCCGACCCCGGCCCTGGTCAGTAGGATCGGCAGGCCGTTCCATGCGGCCCCCTCCACCCGACTCCCCAAGGCGCGCACCATGGCACGTGATCTTCTGACCGTCTGTCTCCCCCCGACCCCTCCGGGAGAGGTCAGGGCAGCGCTGGACGCTGCCATGGCTCCCTTCGACTACGACTTCGAGGAGCAGCCGGGTGGGCCCGCCTGGCAAGGCGAATGGGATTGGTGGCACGTCTACGGGGGGTACGACGGCGACGGTTTCCCGGTCGCCCCGGAGGATGACGAAGACCCCCGTTTGATCTTCGATCCGTCCCTTCCGAACGGCACCACCCGCGAACGGACACCGCTGCGCTGGGACGGCGGGCCCCGGGGGCTGCTCGACTTCGACGCCGCCCGGGCACCGGTTGCCGAACTCGCCGCGGAACGTCTCCGGGCGTGGCAGCTCTTCTCGGCCGACTACCCTCCCGCGTCCCCGCTTGAGGACTTCATCGAGCGCGCCCGCCGTGATCTCGCGGCCTACCCCGTCGCCCGGGCACGCGAGGACTACTTCGCACAGCCGCTGATCCACGCGGCCGACACCTCACCCGAGGCTTGCCGGCTGTTCCCCCGGTTGACCGATCCGGTCAGCCATTTCCGCGGCAGCCAGGAGGAGTTCATGCGCCGCGAGACGTCGAGGGTGATTCCGACGAATTACCTGCTGACACTGGACGGCCACTGGATCGACGGCACCTCCGACCGCTGGGGCAACGAGCTCGGCCGCACGGGTGACTACTTCCGATTCGCCGACGACTACCTGGAGAACCTCTCACCGGACTGCCTCGTGGTCCGGCTTCGCTTCCATTCCTGACGCCCCGGCCCTGGGTCCGTCGAATCACTCATGACGCGCGCTCCGCTCGATCCGCCGAGGACAGCGACCGGGCGGCCTCACCCCAGGTCGTCGTCCAGCCCCTGTTCGATGGCGTAGCGGACCAGTTCGACGCGGTTGTGGAGCTGGAGCTTGCCGAGGGTGTTCTGGACGTGGTTCTGCACGGTGCGGTGCGAGAGCACCAGCCGTTCGGCGATCTGACGGTACGACAGGCCCTTGGCCACCAGCCGCAGGACCTCGGTCTCCCGGGCGGTCAACTGCGGGGCGGCGGGCGAGGCCGGGGCGGCCGGCTCGGCGGCCAGGCGGCGGAACTCGCCGAGCACCAGGCCAGCCAGGCCCGGGGTGAAGACGGGGTCGCCGGCGGCGGTGCGGCGGACGGCGTCGATCAGCTCCTCGCGGCCCGCGGACTTCACCAGGTACCCGGTCGCGCCGGACTTCACGGCCTCCAGCACGTCGGCGTGCTCACCACTGGCGGAGAGCACCAGCACCCGCAGCGCCGGGTCGTGCCCCACCACCTGGCGGCACACCTCCACCCCGGGCAGGCTCGGCAGGTTGAGGTCGAGCACCAGCACCTGCGGCTGCGCCGCGCGGGCGCGCCGGACCGCCTCCCCGCCGTCGCCGGCGGTGGCGACCAGCTCGAACCCGGCCTCCGCGAGGTCCCGGGAGACCGCCTCCCGCCACATCGGATGGTCGTCGACCACCATCACCCGTACCGGTGGCTGCTGCTGGTCCGACATCAGTTCCCCTTCCTGGGCACCCGGAGTTCCACCTCCACGCCCTCCCCCGGTGCCGAGTACAGCTCGGCGCTGCCCCCGAGGTCCAGCAGCCGCCCGCGGATCGACTGGGAGACGCCCATCCGCCCGGCCCGTTCGGCCTCCGCGAGGCGGCCCGCCGGCAGGCCGGGGCCGTCGTCGCGGACCGAGACGGTGACCGCGTCGGGCTCGTCCTCGACCAGGATCCAGGCCCGCGCGGCGGGACCCGCGTGCTTGCGGACGTTGTCGACGGCGGCGCCGACCGCGGCGGCGAGTTCCCCGGCCACCGGGCCGGGCAGCAGCACCGCCGTACCGGGCGCCGAGACGGTGATCCGCTCGTCCGCGTACGGCGTGAGGAGCTGCCGCAGGTCGAGTTCGGCGGCGGCGGTTCCGGCCGCGGGCAGCGGGGCGCCGCTCATCAGGGCACGCAGGGCGCGTTCCTGCTCGCCGGCCAGCCGGCCGAGCTCGCCCAGACCGCCAGGGCCGCCAGCTCCGCCCGGGTCGGCCGGGTCGGTCCGGTCGCCGTGGCGCTGGACCAGGGCGAGCACCTGGAGGACGCCGTCGTGGATGTCCCGGGCGAGCCGTTCGCGTTCCCGGGTGGCGGCCTCGACCTGCAGGGCCCGGGTGAGGACGGCCTCGCTGGCGCGGGCGAGTTCGATCACGTAGCCGACGGCACAGCCGGCCATCAGCAGCAGCACGATGTTGTGCAGGTTGTCGGGGGTGACACCGCCGTGGCCCCCGATGTTGGCGAGGCCGATCACCGTGGCGAAGAGCGCGGCGGGCCGCCAGCCGCCCTTGCAGGCGGCGCCGAGGACGGTGCCGCAGGCCCAGATGGTGGGCAGGGTGAGCGCGCCGGCCCGGATCCGCTCCGGGGTGTCGACGTAGCCGCTGAGCAGCACGCCGGTGACCACCACCGCGAGATCGGTGCCGAGCACCGCCCAGCTGCAGCGCAGCGGGTTGGCGAAGGCCCGGGAGGTGGCGAGCGTCCAGAGGGTGAGCGCGCCGAGGTAGATCCAGCCGGCCACCGGGTGCCGGACGTCCAGGTACGCGTTGAAGAACCGCACCACCGCGTACGCGAGGGCCATCACCCGGAAGTAGGAGATGGCCCGCCAGAGCGGGAGTTCGACGGACATCCCGCCGGCGCCGAGACTGCCGCGCAGCGGCGCGGCGAGCGCGCGGGCGACGGAGACCGGGCCGGACGGACCGGGCGGGCTCGGCAGGCCGGACGGACCGACCGGGCCGGCCGCGGCCGGGGTGTCCGGTCCGGCCTGCCGGACCGGTACCGGACCGGAGGAGTCCAGCTCCGCCATCTCCCCCCCTGCTCCCGGCTCCCGGCTCTCGGCTCGCGGGCTACTTGCCGCCGGTCTCGTCCTGCTGGTCGGCGGCGCGGTCCTGCTTGTCACCGGCCTCGGCGTCCGCGGCGGCAGCGGCGGCCTCGGCGGCGGCGGCGGCCTTCTCGGCCTCCTTCTCCGCCTTCTGGGCGGCCTTGTGCTCCGCGGCCTCGGCCTTCTGAACGGCCTTGCGCTCGGCGTCGGCGCGCTTCTTGTCCTCGGTGAGCTGCCGCTTGGCCGCCGTCGCGTAGATGTCGACGTACTCCTGGCCGGAGAGCCGCATGATCTCGTACATCACCTCGTCCGTCACCGAACGCAGGATGAAGCGGTCGTTCTCCATGCCCTGGTAGCGGGAGAAGTCCAGCGGGCGGCCGATCCGGATGCCGGGGCGGATGCCGAAGTTGGGGACGACCTGGCCGGGCGGCTGCACCTTCTCGGTGTTGATCATCGCGACCGGGATCACCGGCGCGCCGGTGGCCAGCGCGACCCGGGCGAGGCCGCCGACCTTGCCGCGGTACAGCTTGCCGTCGGGCGAGCGGGTGCCCTCGGGGTACACCCCGAAGACCTCGCCGCGCTCGATCACCGCGATGCCGCTGCGGATCGCCGCCTCACCCGCGCCGCGGGCGCCGGAGCGGTCCACCGGGAGCTGGCCGACGCCCTTGAAGAAGGCCGCGGTGAGCCGGCCCTTGAGGCCGGGGGTGGTGAAGTACTCCGCCTTCGCGATGAAGGTGACCCGGCGCTTGAGCAGCGCGGGCAGGAAGAAGGAGTCGGAGAAGGAGAGGTGGTTGCTGGCGAGGATCGCGGGCCCCTCGTCGGGGATGTTCTCCTCGCCCTCCATCCAGGGCCGGAAGAAGATCCGCAGCAGCGGTGCGACGATCATCTTCATCAGTCGGTAGAACAACCCGGGCCTCCTGTTATGCGGACCGGACGATCCTAATGCCCCCGGGTGTCGGCTCAGTACCGGCGGGGCCGTCGGATCGGTCCGGGCGGGCAGCGCGGGAAGGGGGGCACGGGCGCGGGGACCCGGGCTGGCGGGGCGGCCGGAAGGTTTCGCGCGGCCCCGGCGTTGCCCCTGACGTCCCCGGTGCCCGGCGCCGGGGATGCCCTGTACGGGGCCGCCCGGTCGTGGGACGATCGGCCGACCTCCGTCCCCCGCCCACGAAGGAGTCCGCAGATGCCGTCACCGCTGCCCGGTGCCGAACCCTTCCGCCACCAGGGCGGCCCGGTCGGAGTCCTGCTCGTGCACGGCTTCACCGGCTCGCCGCAGTCGATGCGCCCGTGGGCCGAGCACCTCGCGGCGGCCGGCCTGACCGTGTCGGTACCGCTGCTGCCGGGCCACGGCACCCGCTGGCAGGACATGCAGCTGACCCGCTGGGAGGACTGGTACGCCGAGGCCGAGCGGGCGTTGGCGGGGCTGCTCGAGGAGTGCGAGCAGGTCTTCGTCTGCGCACTGTCGATGGGCGGCGCGCTGGCGCTGCGGCTGGCCTCCCGGCACCGGTCGAAGATCTCCGGGCTGGTGCTCGTCAACCCGTCCGTGCGCTCGGACAACCCCGCGAGTGTGCTGTTGCCGGTGCTGCGGCACGTGGTGCCGAGCCTGCCCGGGGTGGCCAACGACATCGCGCTGGAGGGCGCCACCGAGCTCGGCTACGACCGGACCCCGCTGCACGCCGCCTGGTCGCTGTCGCGGCTGTGGAAGGACGTGCAGTCCGTCCTGCCCGAGGTCGAGCAGCCGGTGCTGCTGCTGCACAGCCCGCAGGACCACGTGGTCTCGCCGGCCAACTCGGAACTGGTGCTCGCCCGGATATCCTCGACGGACGTGACCGAGCTGCTCCTTGAGCGCAGCTACCACGTGGCGACGCTGGACCACGACGCCGGGCTGATCTTCGAGGCGAGCCTCGACTTCATCCGGCGGCTGGCACCGGTGGCGACCGTCGATGCCGACAACCACTCGGGCTGAAGGGCCGGCAGTGCACGAGACCAACAAGGCGGGCGGCGACGAGGAGCTGCCCCGGGGCGCCGCGGACGATCCCACCGGCCCCAGCGGCCCGACCGGCCCGACCGGCCGGGCCGACCGGACCGGACCGGGCGAGGGTGCGGAGGCCGCGGAGGCCGTCCGCCGTCCGGCGGGTGGCAGCCAGGCCGAGCAGGACGCGATCTTCGCCGCCCTGGTGGCGCAGTTCGACGACCCGGTGGACCTCACCGATCCGCAGTGGCCGGAGATCGAGAACCTGCGGGCGACCCGCCAGGACCCGGCCGCCGGACTGCCGCACGAACTGGCGCCGCAGCCCCGCCCCCGGCGCAGCGAACCGGGCCCGCGCGACTACACGGCCGCCGAGGACCCGGACGAGGGCCACTTCGTCCCGCCGGAGCCGCCACCGCTGCCGCCGGCCGACACCACGGCGAAGTTCGCCTGGATGGCCGTGCTGGGCGGGCCGGCCCTGCTGCTGTTCGACGCGCTGGTCTGGCGGGAGGTCTCCGGCTGGCCCGCCTGGGTGGGGGTCGCCGCGTTCCTGGGCGGGTTCGCCACGCTGGTCGCGCGGATGAAGGACCGGGACGACGACGAGCCGGAGGACCCGACCGGCGGTGCGGTGGTCTGAGCGGGCGGCGCGGTGGGCCGAGGGCGGCATGCGGCCGTCCTCGGCGGACAGCCGTCCTCGGCGGGGCCCGCCGCCCGCGCGGCGCGCCTCAGGCCGCCGGTAGCGTGCCGGACCGGCGGCCGAGGTACCGGGAGATCTTCGCGAGCGCGAACACGACCGCCGCCGCGCAGGCCACCGCCGCCCAGGCGGGCAGCAGCAGGGCGGCGGGCAGCAGGCCGCCGAGGGTGAGCAGCAGGCAGGGCAGGTACCAGCCGAGGACGGTCCGGGCGGTGTCGCCGTAGCGCAGGGCGATCGCGGCGTTGGCGGTGTAGAAGGCGAGGACGCCGCCGCACAGCGCCCAGCAGGCGCCGGTCGGCAGGTGGTGGTCGGGTTCGGCGACGGCCGTGCCGAGCGCGGCCGCGATCACGGTGATGCCGGAGACCAGCAGGAACGGCAGGTACATCACGGTGTCGCGGACCGCCCGGGTGGCGCCGCCGGCCTGGGCGCGGTCCAGGCCGCGGGCGGCGTTGGCGGTACCCCAGTAGAAGAAGATCAACGCCAGTTCGGCGACCACCACGAACCCGGCCAGCGCGGCGAGCGCGGAGGCGCCGGTGAAGTGGTCGGCCAGCGTGGCCACCACGGTGAACACGCTCTCGCCGAGCACGATCACCACGAACAGGCCGATCCGCTCGACCAGGTGCTCGGTCGACAGCCGCCCGTAGAACTCCTCGGTGAGACCGGTCCGGACCGCGAGCAGCACCACCTCCAGGGCGATCGCGGCTCCCCACAGCACAAACCGGCCCGGCCCCGGCACCGCCGCCGACACCGCCCAGAGCGCGGCCGGGACCAGGCAGTACGACACCGGGCGCCACAGCGGCAGCGCGTTGTCGCGGCGCCGCGCCTGGCCGAACCAGATCAGGAAGAACACCAGCCGGACCCAGGCCGCGCCGAGCGCGTACGCCCACGCGCGGGAGCCGAGGCCGTCCGGCGCGGCGGCGGCCATCAGCCCGAGCCCCGGCATCGCGCAGAGCAGCATCGCCTGCACCCCGGGGCGCGCCGAGCCGAAGACGTTGACGGTCACCATCAGGTTGGCCCAGGCCCACCAGGCCGGGAAGAACAGCACCACGAAGGTGCCGAAGTCCCCGGCGTCCGGGTCCCCGTGCAGGGCCCGCGCCAGCACACTCACCGTCACCACGAAGACCAGGTCGAAGAACAGCTCGAACCAGCCCGCCCGGTGTTCCTCGGCCGTCCCGGCCGCCTCCGGCGCCGTCGTCTCGCTCACGCCACCACTGTGCGCGGCGCCCGGCACACCCGGCCTCCGGCTCGCCGGGCAGTCCGCGATCCGGCCGGGGTCCGGGCCGCCGTCGCGGCCGGTCCGTGCTCCGGAGCCCCCCGATCCGGTGGCTCGCCGGCGGGTGCCGTACCCACGCGCGGGTGACCGGGCACGGGCGGCGCACCCCACTCCGTCGACGCGCTCGCTCTCCCCCTCCGTCCCGGCCGCGGCGCGGCGGTACGAGCCCGTGACGGCACGCGCCAGGACGGGATCAGCCGTCCCCGGCCGGGGCGGCCGCCGGGACCCGGACCACCGCGAGCAGCGGCAGGTGGTCGGTGGCCGCGAGCAGGTCGGCCGGGTCGAGGCCGGGCAGGTCGTGCGGCACCCCGCAGCCGAGGACGGTGAGGTCGCGGGTGGCGAAGACGGCGTCGATCCGCTGGTACGGGTTGTCCGGCACCGAGGTGTTGGTGCCGCCCCAGGGTGCGGTCGGGTGCGCGTCCTGGAAGTCGGCGGCCAGCTGCCGCCAGCCCGGTCCGTCGGGGTGCTCGTTGAAGTCGCCGGCGATCAGGCCGGGCTCCCCGGGGTCGAACTGGCCCGGCAGCAGGGCGAACTGGCGCTGCCGCTCGTCCGGGTCGAGGCTGAGGTGACAGCTGGTGACGGCGAACGGCACCGAGCGGCCGATCCGCACCAGCGCGGTGGCGAAGCCGCGGGCGTGCAGCCCCCTGGTCTTGGGCAGCAGCCGGTCCCGGGTGGCCAGGACGTCGACCCGCATCCGGCCGAGCAGCAGCGGCCCGGCGGCGACCCGGCCGCCGCCGGAGAGGATGACGGTGCCGGTCCGGCGGGCCAGCCAGGCGGCCTGCTTGGAGGGCTTCCAGTAGCGCGGCGACTCCTGGACGCAGACCAGGTCGGGCCGACAGGCGCGGATCACCCGGGCCACCGCCTCGCGGTCGTCGCGCAGCGAACGGATGTTGTAGCTGAGCACCCTGACCCGCTGGGCGCCGTCGCTCTCGGCCCCGGACTCGGGCAGGTCGGTCACTGACGTCACGGTGCCGATGCTAGGGCCTGCACGGCAGTTGACGGGGCATCAGCACGGAACGGCGGGGCGGGGCCGTCGGGCCCCGCCCCGCCGCGACACCCCGCCGTGACACCCCGGAGGGTCAGGTCCGGGCCAGGTCGGCCGCGCCCGCGATCCCGGCGGCGGAGCCCATCGAGGCGAGCACCACATCGGCCCGCGGACGGTGGACGCCGCCGGTCAGGTAGGTGCGGAAGGCCGCGGTGACCGGGTCGAGCAGCAGGCTGCCGGAGTCGGAGACGCCGCCGCCGAGCACGAAGACGCCCGGGTCGAAGAGGGCGGCGAGGTCGGCCATGCCGCGGCCCAGCCAGTCGGCCAGCTCGGCGTAGCACTCCAGGGCCAGCGGGTCGCCGTCCTCGGCGGCCTCGGTGATGTGGATGCCGCGGATGGTCTCGGCGACGCCGTCGTTGAGCTCCAGCATCCGCTTGCCCGCGATCGGGTCGGCGGCGGCCTTCTCCCGGCCGTAGCGGCGCAGGGCGCGGCCGGAGCCGTACTGCTCCCAGCAGCCGTGGCCGCCGCAGCCGCAGAGCAGGCCGTCGGGCACCATGTTGAGGTGGCCGATCTCGCCGGCCACGCCGAAGCGGCCGCGGTGCAGCCGCCCGTCGAGCACGATGCCGCCGCCGATGCCGGTGCCGACCGTGATCAGCACCATGTCCTCGTGGGCTGCCGCGGCGCCGAACCGGAACTCGGCCCAGGCCGCGCAGTTGGCGTCGTTCTCGACCACGGTGGGGAGCCCGGTGAGCTCCTCGATGCGGGTCTTGAGCGGCTCGTTCTCCCAGTCGATGTTGGGCGCGAAGATCACCGTGGAGCGGTCCCGGTCGACGAAGCCGGGGGCACCCACGCCCACGCCGGCCACCTCGGGGTGCTGTTCCTTCAGCTCGCGGACGGCCTGCGCGATGGCGTCGACCGCCCACTGGGGGTCGGCCGGGGTGGGTACCCGGGTCCTGGCCAGGATCTCGCCGGATTCGTCGACCACGCCTGCCGCGATCTTCGTTCCGCCGACATCGACGCCGATGGTCAGAGCCATGTGTCCCTCAGCTATTCACTCGTTCCCGCTGAGCGAAACGCTACCCGCTGACCGGTGCTCCCGTACACACCGAGACCTACATGAAACGAAGGCAATTTTCGAGAATATGCCGGAGTCGCCTTCAAAAGTCGTAATGTTCGACCCGTTGAGTGACATGAGCAGAACTTTCGGTCACACTGGCTGACCTGCAGCTTCAGAAGTTGTCGGACGCTCCGTCGACGTCGATGTGCTCCGACTCGGCGTGTCCGGGCGCCGACCAGCGCCGCTCGTGACCGGCCACGGCGGCCCGGTACGCGGCGAGCAGTTCGCCGCCCGCGGCGGCCAGGTGTCCGTACACCTCGGGGTTGCTCTCCCGGAACCGGACGCCGAACTCGAGGGCCTTGCCACCGACCGTCTCGGCGAACCGGCGCACCTCCTCGACCAGCGGGCCGAGCTCCGGGCCGAACGCCTCGCCGTCGCCGCTCCGCTCGGATCGGTCGGTCTTCCGGTCCGCGTTCCGGTCCGTGTCCTGGTCCGCCATCAGTGGTCCCTCTCGCCGCAATGGAGCCACCGACGCTACCGGACCGCGCCGACCCGCCGCGCCGCACCCGAACGGGGCGGGCCGGCCCCTGGGCCTGGCCACCACTCCCGGCGGCCCCGCTGCTCCCCGCTACTCCCCCGCGCCCCGGGGCCAGAGTGCCGGGTCCGGCGCGAAGCGCAGGGTCAGGACGCCGTCGGCGAGGCCGGCGCCGCCGACCGTGCAGCGGCGCAGCGCGGAGGGCAGCAGCAGGATCCGCCGGTACCCGCCCACGCCGAGCACCAACTCGTCGCCGCGGCGTACGAGTTCGAGCTCGGACCGGTCGGCGCCGGGCAGCGGGAGGTGCCACAGCAGCAGGCCGTCCTCGGCCAGCCGGTCCTCCACCCGGGGCCGGGCGGCCGGCCCGGCCTGCGGTTCGCCCGCCGCGTACAGCTGCGCGGCGATGTCCTCCAGGGCGACCTCCGGCCGGCGGGCGACCAGCAGCGGGACGTCGTGGAGTCCGGCGGCCAGTTCGGCCAGCCGCTCGGCCTCGTGGGCGGCGTGGGCGGCCAGCCACGGGTCCGGGGAGGAGGTGGCGCCGGCGGGCAGGGCGCGGTGGGCGGCCACGGCGTCCAGCCGGTGGCCGTACAGGGCCAGCCCGGCGCGGATCCGGTGCAGTTCGGCGGGCCGCTGGGTGTCGGCGTCGACGGCCAGCCGCACGGTGGTGGTGGGTGCGGCGATCACCTCGCGGGCCTCGGCCAGTGCCGTCCGGGCGGTGGCGCCGGCCTCGAACAGCCAGTCGGCGGGCATCGGCACCCCGGCGACGGCGGCCAGCAGCGGGCGCAGCGCCCGGGCGGCCTGCCGCTGTTCGGGCAGCAGCCTGGTCAGGTAGCGGTCGAGTTGCTCGGGCAGTGCGAGGGTGGCGATCAGCTCGGCCGGGGGCGGGCCGGCGACCACCAGGACCTCCGCGTCGTCCCCGGCCGGGCCCGGGCGCAGCGCGCGGAGCAGGGCGAGCTGGCGGGTGCCGGGCAGCGGGGTGAGTTCGTCGGGGTCGAGCGGTTCGGCGCCGAGCAGGGTGAGGGCGGGCGCGAGCCGGCCCTCGAGCGCCGCGAGGGTGTCGCGGAAGGCGGCCTGCTCGTCGATCCGGGCGACGTCGAGGTGGTCGGCGTACCGGGCGGGCCGGCCGGACACCCGGGTGCCGAGCAGGGCGTCCAGGGCGCGGTGCGGGTCGTCCGCGGCGAGCAGCAGGGTGCGGCGTCCGGCCGCGGCGTGGTGCAGCGCGGTGGCGGCGGCGACGGTGACGGCCGCCTCCCCGCCGCCGCTGACCAGGATCGTGCGGGGTGCCACGGGTGTCTCCGCTCGGCGCGTCCGGGCCTCGGCCCCGGGGGTCCGCCCGGGTCCGGGCGCTGCCGGGCCGGGCAAGGGGCAGAGAGGAAGGGAAAGGGGGAAGGGGAAGGCGGCGGTCGGGCGGGTCAGCCCTCGACGCGCTTCTTCAGGCCGG
The DNA here is from genome assembly GCF_057220535.1 of Kitasatospora sp. NEAU-CNBT7. Taxonomy (NCBI): domain Bacteria; kingdom Bacillati; phylum Actinomycetota; class Actinomycetes; order Kitasatosporales; family Streptomycetaceae; genus Kitasatospora; species Kitasatospora sp. NEAU-CNBT7. Next base: position 18,994 of record NZ_JBXQQB010000042.1, read on the forward strand.
CCAGTGCACGGTCGATGATGACCTTCTCGGCCTTGCGCTTGATCATCCCCAGCATCGGGATCTTGACGTCGACGGCGAGCTGGTAGGTGACCTCGGTGGAGCCGTTCTTCAGCGGCGCCAGCGCGTACGAGCCGTCCAGCGAGCGGAGCATCTGGCTCTTGACCAGGGTCCAGGAGACCTCGCGGTCGTCGTCCCAGGTGTAGGCGAGCACGTGCTCGTCGCGGATCGCCCCGGCGTCCAGCAGCAGCCGCACCTCGGCGGCCCGGCCGTTGTCCGCGCTGGCCAGCACCTCGATCTCCTTGACCTCGCCGGTCCAGGCCGGGTAGGCGGCGAAGTCGGCGATCACCGCCATCACCTGGGCCGGGGTGGCCTCGATGATGATGCTCGACCTGGTGTGCTCCGCCATGACAGCCCTCCGCGTCTCTTCGGCCGTGCGCCCAGGGCAGAGGCTATCGCGATCCGGCGGGCACCCCGGCCGGTGCCCCTGCCCGGTGACGCCGCCCGGTCGCCCGGTCCGGTCGCCCGCGGGTGCCGTCGAGGGGTCCGCGAGGGTCCGGCGGGCACCCCGCTACCCGTGGGTCACGGCGGCCCTGCCGTAAGGTGCCGGTGGGACGGCCCGGCCCCGGCCCGCCCGGTGTGACGATCGGAACACCGGAGCCGACCCCCCTGGTCGAATCGACCTACCGGGCAGTAACGTCCTGCCGTCCCGCAGCGTCGCAGACGAGGAGCAGTCTTGCTCGAGTACAGCCTTCCGGCCCGCTACCAGGTACCGAGCGGCGGTAACCTCTCCGACCTCGTCCACCAGAACGCCGAGCGGCACCCGGACGTGGCCGTCCTCGGGCGCAAGGTGGACGGCGTCTGGCAGGACGTCACCGCCGTGCAGTTCCTGGCCGAGGTGCACGCGGCGGCCAAGGGGCTGATCGCCGCCGGCATCGAGCCCGGCGACCGGGTCGGCGTGCTGTCCCGCACCCGGTACGAGTGGACGCTGCTGGACTTCGCGATCTGGTGCGCGGGCGCGGTCACCGTCCCGGTGTACGAGACCTCCTCCGCCGAGCAGGTGCGCTGGATCCTCGGCGACTCCGGCGCCGTGGCCGTGGTCACCGAGACCGCCGCCCACGCCGCCCTGGTGGACGGCCTGCGCGGGGAACTGCCCGCACTGGAGCACACCTGGCAGATCGAGGCCGGCGCGCTCGCCGCGCTCGCCGAGGAGGGCCGCCAGGTCGCCGACGCGACGGTCACCGAGCGCCGCTCGATCGCCACCGAGCACTCGCTCGCCACCATCGTCTACACCTCGGGCACCACCGGCCGCCCCAAGGGCTGTCAGCTGACCCACGCCAACTTCATCTCCGAGCTCGGCAACGTCACCACCCGGCTGGAGCCGCTGTTCCGCACCGGCGAGGGCTCCACCCTGCTGTTCCTGCCGCTGGCCCACGTGCTGGGCCGGATCGCGGAGATCGCCGCCGCCATCGCGCCGATCAAGCTCGGCCACGTCTCGGACATCAAGAACGTCACCGCGGAGCTCGGCTCGTTCCGGCCGACCCTGATCCTCGGCGTGCCGCGGGTGTTCGAGAAGGTCTACAACACCGCGCGGGCCAAGGCCCAGGCGGACGGCAAGGGCAAGATCTTCGACCGGGCCACCGACACCGCGATCGCCTACAGCCGGGCCCTGGACGCCGGCCGGGTGCCGCTCGGCCTGCGGATCCGGCACACCGTCTTCGACAAGCTGGTCTACAGCAAGCTGCGCGCCGCGCTGGGCGGCCGCTGCACCCACGCGATCTCCGGCGGCGCCCCGCTGGGCGAGCGGCTCGGCCACTTCTACCGCGGCATCGGCTTCACCGTGCTGGAGGGCTACGGCCTGACCGAGAGCTGCGCCGCCTTCACCTTCAACCCGCACGACAAGCCGAAGATCGGCACCGTCGGCCAGCCGGTGCCCGGCTCCGCCGTCCGGATCGCCGAGGACGGCGAGGTGCTGATGAAGGGTCCGCAGATCTTCTCGGGCTACTGGAACAACCCCGAGGCGACCGCCGAGGTGATGCGCGACGGCTGGTTCGCCACCGGCGACATCGGCACCCTGGACGCCGAGGGCTACCTGACCATCACCGGCCGCAAGAAGGAGATCATCGTCACGGCCGGCGGCAAGAACGTCGCCCCCGCCGTGATCGAGGACCGGATCCGCGCCCACGCCCTGGTCGGCGAGGTGATGGTGGTCGGCGACCGCAGGCCGTTCATCGCCTGCCTGATCACCGTCGACCCGGAGTTCTTCCCGAAGTGGAAGGAGCTCAACGGCAAGCCCGCCGAGGCCACCCTCGCCGACCTGCGGGAGGACGCCGACCTGCTGGCCGCCCTGCAGTCCGCCGTCGACGAGGGCAACCAGGCGGTCTCGCACGCCGAGGCGGTGAAGAAGTTCCGCCTGCTGGACACCGTGTTCTCGGAGGACAGCGGCCACCTCACCCCCTCGCTCAAGCTCAAGCGCAACGTGGTGCTCAAGGACTACGCGGCCGAGGTGGAGGCGCTCTACCAGCGCTGACGGCCCGGCCCCGGCAGCAGGACGGCCCGCGTGCTCCCAGGGGGGAGCACGCGGGCCGTCCGTCCGACCGGAGCCGCGCGGCCTCAGCCGGCCAGCAGCGAGGTCAGCCGCCCGGCCAGCAGGTCCCAGCGCCAGGAGCGCTCCACCCAGCGGCGCCCGGCCTCCCCCATCCGCCGGCGCAGCTGCTCGTCCTGCAGCAGCCGGACGATCCGCTCGGCCGTCACCTCGGCGGAGCGTCCCGGCACCACGTAGCCGGTCTCGCCCTCCAGCACCGCGTCCGGCGCGCCGCCGGAGTCGCCCGCCACCACCGGCAGGCCGGTGGCGGAGGCCTCCAGGTAGACGATGCCGAGGCCCTCCACGTCCAGGCCGCCGCGCCGGGTGCGGCAGGGCATCGCGAACACGTCGCCGGCGCCGTAGTGGGCCGGCAGCTCCTCCCACGGCACCGCGCCGGTGAAGCGCACCGCCGCGCGCACCCCGGTGGCGTCCGCGAGCTTCTCCAGGTCGGCGCGGTACGGGCCGCCGCCGACGATCAGCAGCACCGCGTCCGGGACCTCCCGCAGGATCTGCGGCATGGCCGTGATCAGGGTGTCCTGGCCCTTGCGGGGCACCAGCCGGGAGACGCAGACCACCACCGGGCGGTCGGTCAGCCCGAGCCGCTCGCGGACCGCGGCGCCGCCGGAGTCCGGGCGGAAGGTCTGCTCGTCGACGCCGGGCGGCAGCTGCACCATCCGGTCCGCGGCCGCCGGCCCGACCGCCGCGGCGATCCGCGAGCGGGTGTACTCGCCGAGGTAGGTGAGGGTGTCGGTGCCCGCGCCGATCCGCCGCAGCAGCTGCCGGGAACCGGGCAGCTGGGCCCAGGCGGCCTCGTGGCCGTGGGTCATGCCGAGCAGCCGGCCGGCCCCGGCCCGGCGCAGCGCGGGGGCCATCAGGCCGAGCGGCGCGGCGGCGCCGAACCACACCGAGCTGCAGCCCTCGGCCTTGAGGATCTCGGCGGCCCGGCGGGTGACCCGCGGGGTGGGGACCATCATCTTCGTCCGGTCGCGGATCACCGGGAACGGCTGCTGCGCGTCGAACTCCGCCACCTCGCGGCCGTCCCGCCAGGTCGAGGCGTAGACCACAATGCTGCCCGCCGGCTGGCGGACGGCCATATTGTGGACGAAGGCCTGGATGCCGCCGGGCCGGGGCGGGAAGTCGTTGGTGACGATCAGGGTCTTGTGCATTGCCACGGCTCGCTCGGTCGGGGGGTGCTCGGTGTACCGCTCGCTGATCCGTACCATAGGTCAACACCCCGGCGCGTCGGGAACGAAGCATGCCCGCGCAACCGTTTCCGCTCGGGGCCGGTCCTAGCAGATGGGCCCGGGGGATGCCACCGGCACGGGGCCTCACGGCCGCCGGTGCCGCGGCGTTCCCCCGGTGGCACGTGACGAACGAAGGAGAGTCGTGGAGTTGGCCCCGGCCGGCAGAGCCGAGCGCAGTCCTGCCAGCACCGAGCGCCCCGCGCCGCCCCCTTCGGCCGCCCGCCCGGCCGGCGGTGCCCTGTGGGGCCTGGGCGCCGGCTGGATCGCCACCCGGGTGCTGATCGTGCTGATGGTCCTCGGCATCGTCAGGATCTCCGGCGCCGACGTCTCCACCGACGTCTCGGTGATCTACCACGGCTGGTTCGAGGTCCTGCGCACCGGCACCTTCCCGCTCGACGACGTGACCTGGCAGTACCCGCCCGGCGCCGCCCTGGTGATCATGCTGCCGGGGGTGCTGCCCTGGTCGTACCTGGTCTCCTTCTTCGTCCTGTGCGGCCTGTTCGACCTGCTGACCATGGGCCTGCTGATGCGGGTCGGCGCCCGCAAGGGCCGCAGCTTCACCGGCGCCTGGATGTGGGTGGTCGGGGTGCCGCTGCTCGGCCCGACGGTCTACTGCCGGTACGACATCATCGTGACCGCCGTCACCGTGGTCGGGCTGCTGGCCGTGGCACGCAAGCCGGCCCTCGGCGGGCTGCTGCTCGGGCTCGGCGCGCTGATCAAGGTCTGGCCGGTGCTGGCGCTGGCGGGCACCCCGCGCGGGCGCCGCACCCGGCGCTCCTGGACGTCCGCCGCCGCGACCGCCGCCGCGCTGGGCTTCCTGCTGACCGCAGGGATGAACGGCGCCTTCGACTTCCTGAAGTTCCAGAAGGAACGCGGGATCGAGATCGAGTCCCTGGGCGCCCTCCCGCTGCACTTCGCCCGGCTGTTCGGCGCCTGGGACGGCCAGGTGACGATGAACTACGGCGCCCAGGAGATGCTCGGCCCCTGGGTGCCGGTGATCGCCAAGCTGTCCCTGGCGGGTACCGCGATCGGCTTCGGCTGGCTGCTGGTCTGGCGGCTGCGGGCGGCCCGCTGGCAGCCGTCGACGCCGTTCGACGCGGCGCTGGCGGCGCTGCTGGTGTTCACCGTCACCAGCCGGGTGATCAGCCCGCAGTACATGATCTGGCTGATCGGCCTGGCCGCGGTCTGCCTGACCGTCCGGGGCACCGGCCAGAAGCCGGTCGCGGTGCTGATCCTGGTCGCCGCGGTGCTGACCACGCTGGAGTTCCCGCTGCTGTTCGGGCAGGTGCAGAAGAGCCAGCTGCTCGGCGTGGCGGTGATCAGCCTGCGCAACCTGACCCTGCTGGCCGCCACCGTGATCTCCTGCCGCCGGCTCTGGCGGTCGACCCGCCGGATCGAGCCGGCCACCACCGTGGTGCTGCCCGCCCCGGCGGAGCCCGCCCCGGTCGGCTACCCGGTCCGCCCGGGCATCGCGTACGAGCAGGCCCTGCTGGACGGACTGGACCAGCCGGTCGGGCGCGGCTCCTCCTCCTGAGCGGGCCGCCCTCCCCGCCTGAAAGTTTCCGCAAGGCCTTGCAGGCGCCCCGCGGCCCTGGCAGCATCGGCCTGCGCCCGGCACCGCCCGGTGCGGCGCGTCCGGCCGTACCGCCCTGGGGGAAGCCATGCCCGAGTACGACGTCCTGGTGGTCGGCGGCGCCGGGGTCGACACGATCGTGCGGGTCGAGCGGCTGGAGCTGCCGGACGCCGACTCGGTGCAGGTCCCCCCGGTGTCCGACCACGCCGGCCACACCGGCACCGGCGTCGCACTCGGCTGCCACACCCTGGGCCTGCGCACCAAGTTCGCCGACTTCCTCGGCGACGATCCGCAGGGCGAGCTGGTACTGGCCGCCTGCCGCCGCCACGGCCTGGACTTCAGCCACGTCCCCGCACCCGCCGGCACCCCGCGCGGGGTGAACCTGGTGGACGCCGCGGGCCGGCGGCTGTCCTTCTACGACGCCCGGCACCCGGCCGGCCTGCGGCTGCCCCGGGAGTTCTGGCTGCCCCTGGTGGAGCGCTCCCGGCACGTCCACCTGTCGATCACCGGTGTCACCCGCGACCTCTTCCCGGACGTCCACCGGCTCGGCGTGACCTGCTCGACCGATCTGCACGCCTGGGACGGCGTGAACCCGCACCACCGCCACTACGCGCTCGGCGCCGACCTGGTCTTCCTGTCCGCCGCGGGCTGCCGCGGCCGGCACGAGGAGGTGATGCGCGCGGTGCTGGCCGAGGGCCGGGCCGAGCTGGTGGTCGCGACCGCGGGCGCGGACGGCAGCCACCTGCTCACCCGGGAGCGGGACGAGGTCCGGCACTTCCCCGCCACCGACCCCGGACGGCCCGTGGTCGACAGCAACGGCGCGGGCGACGCCTTCGTCAGCGGATTCCTCAGCCGCCGGCTGGCCGGCCGGCCGGTGGAGGAGTGCATGCGGGCCGGCGCGGCCGCCGGCGCCTGGGCCTGCACCTCCGCGGGCACCCACACCGCGCTGATCGGCCCGGACCGGCTGGCCGCCGCCCTGCGCTGACCGTACGGCCGGCCGCCGTCAGGCCAGCCGGGCCGCCTCCGCCGTCCACAGGGCGGTGAAGTACGCGGCGCTGATCCCCAGCCGCGCCCGCAGCACCCGGTCCAGCACCGCGTCCGGGCTCTCCCCGGACGCGGGCCGACCCGAGCGGCCGTACTCCTGGTAGAACCCGACCAGGCCGCGCTCGCCGAACTCCCGCGCCAGCACCTCGCAGGCCAGCCAGGACAGCTCGTACGCCTGCCCGATCCGTTCGGTGCCCGCCGTGAACGCGGCGTCCGTCGGCAGCGCCGTCGGCGCCCGGCCCGCCGCGACGTCCTGGGCCAGCGCGGGCGCGATCTGCCGGGCGGTCCGCCCGGTGCCCAGGTACGCGGTGTGGTCGGCAACGCCCTCGGACAGCCACATCGGGGTCCATGCGTGGGTGTCGGCCCGGGTGGCGACATGGGTGGCCTCGTGCGTGACGACCACCCGCCGGCCCAGCTCGCTCAGACCCCGGTACGCCTCCGGGTTGACCACGATGCGGTCCGCCGGGGTGTGCTCGGGCGCCCCCGCGGCGGCCACCGTGACCGCCGCGATGCCCTGGTAGGCCTCCGGTGCGACATCCAGCACGCGGGCGAAGTCGACCTCCGTGGCGGGGAGTTCGAGCAGCAGCCGACCGGCCCAGGCATCCCCCCAGACCGCGTCGACGTCCGGCACCGCGCGGTCCGCCCGGGCGGCCAGCTCGGCGACCCGGTCCTGTTCGGCGAGCCCCAGCACCAGGCAGTGCGCACCGCGCACCGCGCGGACCGTACCGAGGTCCCACAGCGCGGGGGCGCCGGCCGGCTCGTCCTCCGCCAGCCGCCAGCCGTCGGCGAGCCGGACCAGGGCCAGCCGCCGGGTCAGCGTCGCCGGATGGTCGTCCAGCCCGGCCAGCCGGTGGTCGAGCTCGGCGGTGACGGTGATCCGGTCCGCCTCCGGCGGCGGCTCGGTGAAGCCGGTCAGCCGGTAGGCCAGCGCGGCGAACGGCACCTGCGCCAGCCGGTCCAGCGCGGCCTGCTGGGCCGGCTGCGCGGCGGGCGCGGTGCCGGCCGCGAGCGCGGCCCGGTCCAGCCCGAGCAGTGCCTGCGCCCGGCGCGCGAGCAGGTCCTCGACCACCGGGCGCAGCGGTGCGGCGCCCGGCGCGACGGCCGCCGCGGGCCGGGCGGCCGGCCGCAGCAGCGGCAGCGAGAGCTGGGCCAGGCCGCCGGCCGCGAGCAGCAGCGCGGTGCGCCGGGACAGCACGGGCCGCCCGTCCCCGGACCCCGGGGGCAGGTTGGTCACCAGCTGTTCCGGCTCGCCGCTCAGACCCGTACCACCCCGGAGACGGGCATCGCGTTGACGCTCTCGTAGCGGACCCGGGCGCCCGGGTACGGCGCGTGCACGACCACGCCGCCGCCGGCGTACATGCCGACGTGGTGCATGTCGTTGTAGAAGATCACGAGGTCTCCGGGCCGTGCTTCGCCGAGGCTGATCCGCTGCCCCGCGAAGGCCTGCGCCTGCGAGGTGCGGGGCAGGGTCACTCCGGCCTGCCGCCAGCTCCAGTACATCAGACCGGAGCAGTCGAACGTACGGGGACCGGTCGACCCGTACACGTACGGCGATCCGATCTTGCTCACGGCGGCGGCCAGCGCGGCGGCGGCCCGGCCGGAGGAGGGCGGCTGGTCGCCGAGGTCGATCCGGTCGGTCCCGCGGGTGGCGCGCTGTTCGGCGGCGCGGGCGTCGTCGGCGACCATCCTGGCCCGCTCGGCGGAGCCGAGGCCGTTCAGCAGCCGCTGGGCCTTGGCGAGCCGGCCGCGGACCTCCGACCTGCTCTGGGCCAGCGCGCGCCGGACCTCCTCCAGTTCGGCGAGCTTGGCGCCGACCTCGGAGCGGCGCTGGTCGAGCCGGCGCTGGCGGTCGAGCACCAGGCGCAGGGTGTCGTTCTGCCGCTGGGCGGCCTGGTCCAGCGCCCTGGCCCCGGCCAGGTACGCGTCGGGGTCGGAGTCGAGCATCAGCCGGACGCCGGGGTCCATCCCGCCGGCCCGGTACTCGGCACCCGCCAGGGCGGCGAGGTCCTGCCGGAGCCGGTTGAGGTCCTCCTGGCCGGTGGCGACCTGGCTCTGCAGGACCGAGGTCTCGTTCTGCAGCCGCTGCTGGTACTCCTGGGCGGCCTCGAACTTCTGGCTGGCCTGCTCGGCCTCGTCGTAGAGCCGGTCGACCTGGGCCTTGACGTCCTGTTTGGCGACCGGCTCGGCGGGCGGCCCGGGCAGCGCCCGGGCGCTGCCGGCGACCGTCACGCCGAGGGCGGTGGTGGTCGCGGCCGTGACGGCCAGCGCGCGGGCGAGCCGCCGGACGCCCGGCAGGTGGGGACGGCGGTGCACGGTCATGCGGCGGCGACTCCCGTTCCTCGGGCCGGGCCACCGCCGCCGCCCCGGGCGGGGGCGGCCGTCCTCGCGGAGGTCCGGGGGCAGACGTTAGCGAGTCACGGCGATCTAGTCCAAACCCCTCCAGTAGCGAATATTTGACCACTAATCGGACACCTGGCCCAAGGCCGCGAAGCCTCGCAGGCCCGGGGCACAACGCCGCCGGCCCGGCGCTCACGGGGAGCGCCGGGCCGGCGGACGAAGGGTGCGGACCGCGTCAGGGGCGGACGATCGCGTTGATCGGGCTCATGGTCGCCGTCTCGTAGCGCACCACGGCACCGGTGTGCGGGGCGTGGATGACCTGGCCGTTGCCCACGTACAGCGCGACGTGGCTGGCGCTGCTGTTGTAGATGATCAGGTCGCCCGGCTGGGCGTTGGCGATGTTGGTGCCGACGTTGGTCCCGGCGCTGCGCTGCTCCTGCGAGGTCCGCGGCAGCGACACACCGGCCTGCGCGTAGGCCCACTTCATCAGGCCCGAGCAGTCGAAGCTGTCGGGGCCGGCCGCGCCGTAGGAGTACGGCGTGCCGAGCTTGGACTGGGCGGCCGCGATGGCGGCGGCGGCGTGCGAGCCGGCCGGCACGTTGACGGCCACGTCGGTGCGGGCCGCGTCGCGGGAGGCCCGCTCGGTGCTCTGACCGCCGGTCGCCTTGGCCTTCGCGTCGGCGGCGGCCTTGGCCTCGGCCGCGGCGAGCTCGTCGCGCTCCTTCTGGGTGAGCGAGTCGAGCAGGTTGCGGGCCTGGGCCAGCTTGCCCTGGATCTCCTCCTTGTCGGCCTTCAGCCGCTGGGTGGTGGAGTCCAGCTCGGCGAGCTTCTGCTCGGCCTCGGCCTTCTGCTGGTCGAGCTTGGCCTGCTCGCCCTTGAAGGACTTCAGCACGTCGGCCTGGGAGCTGCCGACCTGGTTCATCGCCCCGGCCTGGCCGAGGAAGGAGTCCGGGCTGGCCGACAGCATCAGCTGCACGGTCTGCGGGATCCCGCCGGTGCGGTACTGCTCGGCGGCGATCTCACCCAGGCTGCCCTGAATGGTGCTCACCTCGGCCTGCTGCCGCGCGACCTGGTCCTGGAGCTGGGAGACCTGCTTCTGCAGCCCCTGCTCCTTCTCGACCGCGGCGTTGTACTCCTCGGTCTTGACCTCGGCCTGCTCGTTGAGCGTGTCGACCTGCTGCTTGACCTGGTCCTTGCTGGGGGCCGGGTCGGCGTGCGCGCCGGCCTGCGAGGACAGGGCCACCGCGGTGGCGGCGGCAGCCGTCAGGATCGAGACACGGGCCCGGCCGGCAGGCTTGGGACGACGATGGGACGCCACGAAGGCGGACTCCTTCTCCCTCACACCGCCTACCGGGTGAGCTGACGGGTTCGGGCCGGAAGAGACGCCCTACGACGCCTCACCGGCCACCCGTCCGGCACGCGGACCTCCGCGCGCCGCCGTGGCGGCCGACCTGGCGCCGATTCACCCCGAGGAACGTGGTTCCCCGGCTCCGATCGACAGCGACCCCCGTCAGGGGCTTCCCCGTGGGCAGTCGAACTGCCCAGCTGCGTCTCGGACTCGGCGGCGACCACCGTTGCCACCCGGGTTGGATGGACGACTGGGCGGCGGTCCGTGGGATGACCCTAGTAACCCATCCGTGATCCGTTCAAATCGTTGTCAGAAAAAAGTCGTAATTCTGGCTAAGTTCGATTGTGATTACGACCGACAGTGACGGGACATCTACGCTCGGCCGATAAGTATTACGAATATGGCCGGATAATGGGACACCCGGACGTGTCGGAGATCACAGCGCGATCTCGACCCGTCCGGGCGTCCATGGAGAGCTGCAGCGGCGTCAGTTCATCCCGAGTGACACCGAATGTCCGATATGGGACAGGGTGTCAGACCCGGCGGATCGTCTTGATCGGCATCGCGTCGGCCTTCATCACCTTCACCACGTCACCGGTGTGCGGGGCGTGCACCACCAGGCCGTTGCCGATGTACATCCCGACGTGGTGCGCGTCGCTGTGGTAGATGACCAGGTCGCCGGGCTGGGCGTTGGCGATGTTGGTGCCGACGTTGACGCCGACCGTGGCCTGGCTCTGCGAGGTGCGCGGCAGCGAGACGCCGGCCTTGGCGTAGGCCCAGACCATCAGGCCGGAGCAGTCGAAGCTGCTCGGGCCGGTGGCGCCCCAGACGTACGGCGAACCCTGCTTGCTCATCGCGGCGGCGACCGCGGCCGCGGCGTAACCGCTCGCCGGGGGAAGGTTGCTGAGGTCGAACCGGGAGTCGCTGCGGGAGGCCTTGTCACCGAGCACGGCGGCCCGGTCGGCGGCGCTCAGCTGGCTGAGCAGCTTCTGCGCGTCCTGGAGCTTCGACTGCACCTCGGCCTTGGCGTCGTTCAGCGCCTGGGTGGAGCGGTCCAGCTCGGCGAGGACGGTCGCGGCCTCCTGCTTCTGCTGGTCCAGCCGGCGCTGCTGGTCCTTCAGCGACTTCAGGGTGTCCGCCTGGGTGCTGGCGGCCTGCTCGAAGCTGGAGGCCTGGGCGAGGTAGCCGTCCGGGTCCGCGGAGAGCATCAGCTGCATCGACGGGTCGACACCGCCGGAGCGGTACTCCTGCCCGGCCACCGCGGCCAGCCCGGAGGCCAGCTCGGTCATCTGGCCCTGGCCGCGGGCGACCTGGTCCTGGAGCTGGTCGGCCTGCTTGCGCAGCTGGTCGGCCCGCTCCTTGGCGCCGTTGTAGCGCTCGGCGGCCTGCTCCTGCTCGTCGAGCAGCTTGTCGACCTGCGCCTTGACCTCGTCCTTGTTCGGCTTGGCGGGCGCCGCGTGGGCGCTGACCTGGGCGGACAGGGCGACCGCGGTCGCTGCGGCAGCGGTCAGCACGGTCACCCGCGCACGGCTCGGCTGCTTAGGACGGCGGTGGGAGGCCAAGGGGGTAGCTCCTTCTTCCTGCTGGACTCACCCGAACGAGCGAAAGTCCGGAATATAGGTTTGACGCCAGACCCTAGTGAAGATCAAGCTCCGGCGCCACTCCCCTATCGGAACGAACTTCCTACCCGCCAGGGCCGTTCACGCCGCCGACACATCCTGGCCACGCACGGGTGACGGCCGCTCAGCCCGATTGACGCCCGGCAGCCCCCGGACACCCGACCGGCGGGCCCCCGGGCACCCGCCCGGCGAGATCCCGGGCACCCGACCGGCGTCCCCGCCCGCCCGCCGGGAGGGGACGCTACGCCCGGGCCAGCCGGTTCAGCAGCAGCACCGAGGCCACCGGGCGTGCGCCGGCCTTGCGCACGCCCTCCGCGACCTCCTTGTCGGTGGACACCACCACCACCGGACGCCCCTGCGGCTCCGCCCGGACCAGACGGCGGATCAGCTCGTCCGCGGTCTCCCCGGTCCGACTGAACCGCACCCGCACCCCCCGCGGCGGCGCCATCATCACCGGCACGTCCAGGTCCTGCCCGTCGAACACGCAGGTCACCTCGGCCTGGGTGCGCTGCGCCAGCATCGCCAGCCCGCCGAGCAGCCGCATCCGCTGCTGCTCCAGCGGCAGCGCCGGGTAGCCGGACTTGGTCACGTTGTAGCCGTCCACCACCAGGTGGACCTGCGGGATCGCCAGCAGCTGGTCCAGCAGCGCCGGGTCGTCCTCGGCCAGCCCGCGCCTGGCCACGTCGTTCGGCGAGGCGGAGACCGGGGCCACCGCGTCCACCAGGTCCGCCGGGCGCAGCTGCGCGACCGGCAGCGCCAGCTCCCGCTGCAGGCCCTGCGCGGACTGCAGCACGGTGTCCAGCAGCAGCCGCAGCCGCATGTCCTCCACGCTGCGGCCCTCGCGCGCGGAGCGGCGGCCGGCCTCGACCGCGGCCTCCAGCTCGGTGACCCGGTGCTTCAGCCGGCGCGCCTCGCTCTCGGCCGCGCTGCGCTCGGTCGTCCCGGCCGCCCGCAGCGCCTCCAGCTCACCGTGCAGCTTGCGGCTCTCGGCCTGCGCCCGCCGGGTGTCGCTCTCCAGGCTGCGGACCCGCTTGCGCAGCGACTCGGCCTCCTTGCGGACGCCCTCCGACTCGGCCCGCTGGCGCTCCAGGTCGGCCCGGGCGGTGGCGCGCACCTCGGACAGCTCCTCCTGGAGCTTCTCGACCAGCCGGGCGGCCTCCGCGGCGGCGCCCTCGGCCCCGGCCCGCTCGACCTCCTCGCCGGCCTCGACGACCACCCGGGTCCAGCCGGCCGTCCGCAGCAGGTAGGCGCCGGCGGCCACGTCCATCGGGTCGGCCGCGCCGGGCACGGTGCCCGACTCCAGGGACCGCACCAGGTCGGGCTGGCCGAGGCGGAGGCGGTCGGCTATCCGCAGCCGGAACACCGGGTCCGCCTCCAGCGCGGCGGCCAGCGCGGTCCCGGCGTACTTGGCCCGCCGGGCGGGGGTGAACTTCGCGTACTGGCGCAGCGAGGCGGGCAGGTCGGCGGCGGGGATGCCGCCGAGCGCGTCGGCCGCCAGGCCGACCACCCGGCGGCGGACGCCCTCGGGCAGCGGGCGGTCCAGGTGCTCGGCGGCCTCGGCCGCCCCGGCCGCCTCCCCGGCTGCCTCCTCGGCCGGGGAGCCGGCCGGGGCCGTGCCTGCGTCCGTGCCGGGAAGCGCCGGGTCCGTGCCGGGAAGCGCCGGGTCCGCGGCGGGCTGCTGCCCCTGCGGCTCGGCGGGCCCCCTCGCTGCGTCCACCACGTCCTCGGCTCCGATCCTGGTCCGGCGGGGTCCGTACGGCCGTCTGCCGCTGCCCCGGAACTCACCGCTCTCTGCAATTGTCCCGTCTACCGTGCCCCACCGACAGCACGCCACACATCGGCGGCGGCCCGCCCGGGGCCCGGGGTCAGGCGCCGGGCTGCTCCCCGGCCGGGTCGGCGGATCCCTCGCCACCGGTTCCGGCGGCGCCCTCCTCGGCACCCGGACGGGCCACCAGCTCGACCTGGTCGACGGCGTTGCACCAGCGGCAGCGGACCGACTCCAGGGTCTCGCTGAGCACCTCGGTCTCCTCCACCTTCGACTCGCCGGCCAGGTCGAAGTGCAGGTACTCGACCACCCGGGCGGAGCGCGTCACGTCGAAACGGGTCAGGTTGCCGCACAGGGTGCAGCGCCAGCGGGTCTCGGCGGTGGGGGCGGCGATGCTCATCGGCGGTCCTCTCGGATGATCCGGTTCCGGGCGCACCAGCCTATTGCCTGGGCCCCCGCGGCCCGCCACCGGTCTCGGAACCCGCACTCACCCGCTCGCAGTAGCCGCCGGTGTCGCGGGCGGCCCGGCGAGGAATGCTCCCCGGATGGTCCTTCCCGTACTCGACCAGGCGCCCCCGCCGCCGGCCGCCGCGGCCACCCGCCCGCCGCTGGTCACCTTCGGCCTGATCGCGCTGAGCGCCGTGGTCCTGCTGCTCGGCCCGAGCTTCGGCCTCAACCCGGCCTACGGCACCGGCACCGACCGGGTCTGCGCCGAGCAGCGGTACGAGCAGCGCTGGGGCGCCGTCCCGGCCGAGCTGATCGGGCGGCACCCGCTGACCGCCGGTCAGCTGACCGCCCTGCCGCCCGCGACGGACGGCTGCACGCTGCTGCCCGACCCCGGCAAGAGCCCGGCGCTGTCGGTGCTGACCTCGCTGTTCGTGCACGCGGGCTGGCTGCACCTGGTGGGCAACATGCTGTTCCTGTTCGTCTTCGGGCCGGGGGTGGAGGAGCGGCTCGGCCGGATCCGCTTCCTGCTCTGCTACCTGGCGGTCGGCTACCTGGCCACCTACGGCTACGCGCTCGCCGAGGCCGGGTCCCCGGACGGGGTCCGGGCCCTGGTCGGGGCCTCCGGGGCGATCGCCGGGGTGCTCGGCGCCTACCTGCGGCTGTTCCCGCGGGCACGGGTCACCACGCTGGTGCCGGTGCTGCTGTTCCTGCCGCTGCGGTTCCCGGCCTGGGCGGTGCTGGGCCTGTGGTTCGCGCTGCAGTGGTGGTCGGTGCGGGCGGGCGGTTCCGGGGTGGCGTACCTGGTGCACGTGATCGGGTTCTCGGCCGGGTGGCTGTTCGCCTGGGCCGGGTGTGCGCGGGGCAGCAGACGCCCCACCTGACGGCGGATACGCTGGGCCCGTCCCCTCACACAGGAGCCCAGCGTGATCACCGCGATCGTCCTCATCAAGACCAGCGTCGACCGGATCCCCGAGATCGCCGAGGCGATCGCCGCGATCGAGGGCGTCAGCGAGGTCTACTCGGTCACCGGCAGCTACGACCTGGTGGCCATGGTGCGGGTCCGGCAGCACGAGGACCTGGCCGAGGTGATCCCCGGCCAGGTCAACAAGGTCCCCGGGGTGGAGCACACGGAGACCCACATCGCCTTCCGCACCTACTCCCAGCACGACCTGGAGGCCGCGTTCGCGCTCGGCCTGGAGTAGGCCGGGCACGCCCGCCCGGCGGTCTCAGGCCCGGCGGGTGTCGGCGACGCAGCGGCCGCCCTCGTTGCGGTAGGTCCACCGGGCGCCGTCGGCGACCAGTTCGCGGACGGCGCCGAGGAAGCGCTCCAGGTGCTCGTCCGGGGTGCCGGCGCCGAAGCTGACCCGGATCGCGTTGAGGCTGCGCTCGCCGGGCAGTGAGGCCTCGGGGGCGCCGCACTCCGACGGCGCCGCCTCCTGCCCGCCCAGCAGGGTCCGCACCAGCGGGTGCGCGCAGAACAGGCCGTCCCGCACCCCGATCCCGTACTCGGCGGAGAGCGCGGCCGAGAAGTGCGAGCTGTTCCAGCCCTCCACCACGAACGAGAGCACGCCGACCCGGGTGGCGTCCGTCCCGAACAGGCTGAGCACCTTGACCTCGGGGATCCCGGCCAGCCCGGCCTTGAGCCGCTCGATCAGCTGCTCCTCGCGGGCCTGCAGCGCGTCGAACCCGGCCTCGGTGAGCGCCCGGCAGGCGGAGGCGATGGCGTAGGCGCCGATCACGTTGGGCGAGCCGGCCTCGTGCCGGGACGGGCCCGAGTGCCACTCGACGGCCACCGAACCGTCCACCTCGCGGGCGACGGTCCGGCTGGCGCCGCCGCCGGCCAGGTACGGCTCGGCCGCGTCCAGCCAGTCGCTGCGGCCGGCCAGCACCCCGGCGCCGAACGGCGCGTACAGCTTGTGGCCGGAGAACGCGATCCAGTCGACGTCCAGGTCGCGGACCGAGACCCGGTGGTGCGGGGCGAGCTGGGCGGCGTCCAGCACGACCCGCGCGCCGTGGCGGTGGGCGACCTCGGTGAGCTCGGCGACCGGCCACAGCTCGCCGGTGACGTTGGAGGCGCCGGTGACGCAGAGCAGCTTCGGACCGTCGCCCGCCTCGGCGAGCGCGGCCTCCAGCGCGGCGACCGCCTCGGCGTGCGAGCGCGGTGCCCGCAGGTAGCCGACGGTGATCCCGGCCCGGCGCCAGGGCAGCAGGGAGGCGTGGTGCTCGGTCTCGAAGGCGAACACCCGGGTGCCGGCCGGCACGGCGGCGGCCAGCAGGTTGAGCGAGTCGGTGGTGGCCCGGGTGAAGACCACCTGGTCGCCCTCGCGCAGGTCGAGGAAGTCGGCGACGGTGCGGCGGCTCTGCTCGAACAGGTCGGTGGACAGCTGCGACAGGTAGCCGGCGCCGCGGTGCACGCTGCCGTAGTAGGGGGCGTAGGCGGCGACGTCGTCCCAGACCCGCTGCAGGGAGGGGGCGCTGGCGGCGTAGTCGAGCGCGGCGTAGGTGACCTTCTCGCCGCTGACCAGCGGGACCTGGACGTCGTGGCCGAGGACGGCGAGCGGGGTGGTGAGGCCGGTGGCGCAGAGGTCGGTGGAAAGGGTCACGGGATGCACTCCTCCTGGGGAAAGGACCCCGGGAGTGCGATGCCGGAAGTCCGCGCTTGCCACGCGGACGGATCGCCGAGTGGCCCGGTCCTCACCCAGGGCACCCCGCCACGGACGGAGGGTTGCCGGACAGCAAGCTGGGGCTTGTCGCTGTCACTCATGACCTGGCACGGACTCTAGGCCAGCTTCCGGAGAGTGGTCAAACACCGTTCCGGCATCCGGACGGCGCGAGGGGCCCGCGATGCCGTGGCAGCACGGGCCCCTCGCCGGTGGGCGGTCAGCCGCGGGTGGTCGCCTCGACCCAGCGCTTGAGGGTCGCCTCGGCGGCGCCGGAGTCGATCGCGGCGGCGGTCCGCTCCATGCCGGCGGCCAGCTGCTCGGCCAGCGGCGCACCGGTCAGGTCCAGCGCGACCAGCGCGGCGGCGGCGTTCAGCAGGACCGCGTCGCGGACCGGGCCGCGCTCGCCGGCCAGCAGCCGCCGGACCACGGCGGCGTTGTACTCGGGGTCGCCGCCGCGCAGCGCCTCCAGGCCGACCGGCTCGATCCCGACGTCCCGCGGGTCGAAGCCGCTCACGGTCACCTGGCCGTCGCTGACCAGCCAGATCCGGGAGGTGGTGGAGATGGTCAGCTCGTCCAGGCCGTCGTCACCGCGGAAGACCAGGGCGGTGGAGCCGCGGCGGGCCAGTACGCCGGCGATCAGCCCGGCCAGCCGGGTGTCGAAGCAGCCGATGGCGTGCGCGGTGACCTTGGCCGGGTTGGTGAGCGGGCCGAGGATGTTGAACGCGGTCGGCACGCCGAGGTCGCGGCGGGCCTGGGCGGCGTGCCGCATCGCGGGGTGGAACTTGGCCGCGAAGCAGAAGGTCAGACCGGTCTCCTCGGCCACCTCGGCGACCCGGCGGGCGCTCAGGTCGAGCCGGATGCCGAGCCGCTCCAGCACGTCCGAGGAGCCGCTGGCGGAGGAGGCGGCCCGGTTGCCGTGCTTGACCACCTTGGCCCCGGCGGCCGCCGCGACGATCGCCGACATGGTGGAGATGTTGACGGTCTTGGCCCGGTCGCCGCCGGTGCCGACGATGTCCACCGCCGGGCCGGGGATGTGCAGCGGCTCGGCGTGCGCGTACATCGCGTCGACCAGGCCGGAGACCTCGTCGACCGTCTCACCCTTGGCCCGCAGGGCCACCATGAAGCCGGCCACCTGGACCGGGGTGGCCTCGCCGGTCATGATCCGGTCCATCGCCCAGGCCGCGTCGGCCTGGCCGAGGTCCTCCCCCTTCAGCAGCGCGCTCAGGACGTCCGGCCAGGTGCGGACCACCTGCGCGGGGTCGTCGCCGCCGTTCGCAGGGTGCACGTTCACCATGGCTGACTCCAGCTCTCGATCGGTACGTCGTCATCGGGTCGGAGCCAGCCTAGCGAGCGGCGCGGCGCCCGCGCCGGAATGTCCGGACGGCTTCTCTCCTGGTGAGACGACCGGTCGGGGCGGAGCCCGCCGGATCAGTGGTGGGCGGGGGTGCGCCGGGCCACCCGGGCCCGCAGCAGGGTCGCCGCGGCCTCGGCCAGCGCCACCGGGTCCACCGGGTGCGAGACGGCGGCGTCGGCCCGGCTCCAGGCGGCCAGCCAGGCGTCCTGCGGGCGTCCGATCACCACCAGCACCGGCGGGCAGCCGTAGATCTCGTCCTTCAGCTGCCGGCCGAGGCCGAGCCCGCCGGCCGGCACCGCCTCGCCGTCCAGCACGCAGAGGTCGACCCCGCCCTTCTCCAGGGCGCGCAGCACCGCCGGGGTGGTCGCGCACTCCAGGTACTCGATCTCCGGGAGGTCGGCGGCGGGCCGGCGGCCGAGTGCCAGGGTCACCTGCTCGCGGGTGTTGCGGTCGTCGCTGTAGACGAGAACGGTGAGCGTCTCGTCGGTCGTGTGCGCCATGGGCCCTGCTCCCGGGTGCTCGTCCCCATTAATAGGTGTCGTGCGTGTCGGCTCAGCGCGGCCGGTGTGATCCGGACCACGTTCACCCCGGATGCTACTCCGGCCCACCCGTCGTGGTGAGCCCCTGACGCGATCTCGCTCAAGCCGCCGCGCGCGGCACTCACTCTCCCGGGTGTACCTGTGTCACCCCCTCCGCCGCGGACCACCCGGACGGCTCTGCCGCTACACCCCCGCCGGCCCGGGCGCGGCGGGGGACACGCGGAGCAGACGGGTGGCCGGACCCGTCCGGGGCCCACCGAACAACCGTCAGAAATCGGACAATGCCCAGCGAGCGGCACCCGCGCCCCGCCCGGCCGAGCCCATCGGGGCATACCGCACGCACCGGACACTCCGAGGGAGACCCCCCGACGTGAAGACGGAATAAGGGACCGACATAATGTCCGTCGTGGCGACAGCAACAGCAACAGAAACCGGACACGCGCACGGAGCGGTCAACAGGCCGAACCTGGTCAGCGTCGGAACCATTGTCTGGCTGAGCTCGGAGCTGATGTTCTTCGCGGCCCTGTTCGCGATGTACTTCACGCTCCGCTCGGTCAAGGGCTCGGAGTTCTGGACCGAGAAGGCGAGCGCCCTCAACGTCCCGTTCTCCTCGGTGAACACCACGATCCTGGTGCTCTCCTCCCTCACCTGCCAGCTCGGCGTCTTCGCCGCCGAGCGCGGTGACGTGAAGAAGCTCCGCTCGTGGTTCACCATCACCTTCGTGATGGGCGCGATCTTCATCGGTGGTCAGATCTTCGAGTACACCGAGCTGGTGAAGAAGGACGGGCTCTCGCTCTCCTCCGACCCGTACGGCACGGTGTTCTACCTCACCACCGGCTTCCACGGTCTGCACGTGACGGGTGGTCTGATCGCCTTCCTGCTGGTCCTGGGACGGACGTACGCAGCCAAGCGGTTCACGCACGAGCAGGCCACCGCCGCGATCGTGGTGTCGTACTACTGGCACTTCGTCGACGTCGTGTGGATCGGCCTGTTCGCGACCATCTACCTGATCAAGTAACCAGCTGATCAGGTCGCTGGCCGCCGGCCGGAGACCGGGCCCGCCCGCGGACCCCGCACCGACCCGACCGCGCGTCCCCTTGCCCGGCCTGAGCAGCCGAGGCACCTGGACGCAGCCACCAGCCGACCAGATCCTGACACCGGGGTTATTCCGTGAAAAAGCTCTCCGCACGACGGCGCCACCCACTGGCGGCGCTGGTCGTCCTACTTCTCGCCCTGGCGGCCACCGGGGGGCTGTACGCCGCTTTCGCGCCGGCCGAGAAGGCCCAGGCCGACACCTCCGCGCAGTCCCTGGCCATCGACGAGGGCAAGAAGCTCTTCGCCGTGGGCTGCTCCTCCTGCCACGGCCTGAACGGCCAGGGCAGCTCCGACGGCCCGAGCCTGGTCGGCGTCGGTTCGGCCGCCGTGGACTTCCAGGTCGGCACGGGTCGGATGCCCGCGCAGCAGCCCGGTGCCCAGGTCCCGTCGAAGAAGAACATCTACAGCCAGACCCAGATCGACCAGATGGCCGCCTTCGTGGCCTCGCTCGGCCCCGGCCCGGTGATCCCGACCGAGGAGCAGTACACGGCCACGGACGCCAACGCCGTCGCCAAGGGCGGCGAGCTGTTCCGCACCAACTGCGCCCAGTGCCACAACTTCGCCGGCCAGGGCGGTGCCCTCACCAAGGGCAAGTACGCCCCGTCGCTGGACGGTGTCGACCCGAAGCACATCTACGAGGCCATGCAGACCGGCCCGCAGAACATGCCGTCGTTCCCCGACACCACCATGCCGGAGGAGCAGAAGAAGCAGATCGTGGCCTTCGTCCGCCACACCACCAACGATGAGCCCAACCCCGGCGGTCTGGCCCTGGGCAGCCTCGGTCCGGTGACCGAGGGCCTGTTCGGCTGGATCTTCGGCCTCGGCGCGCTCATCGCGGTCGCGATCTGGGTCGCCGCCCACACCACCAAGGCCAAGAAGTCATGAGCCACGACATCTCTGAAGAGAACCTGCCGGAGTCGCACGGCGACTCCCACGGCCACGCGGTCGCCGTCCACGACGACCCGTTCGCCGACCCGGGCCTGCCGGTCCACGAGCCGCGTCGCACCGACATCGACGAGCGGGCCGCCAAGCGGGCCGAGCGCCAGGTGTCGCTGATGTTCGTGGTCTCGATGCTCGCGACGATCGGCTTCATCGCCTCGTACGTCGTGCTCGACATCGACAAGATCGTCTACATCTTCCCGCTCGGCAAGGTCAGCGCGCTGAACTTCGCGCTCGGCCTGACCCTCGGGGTGGCGCTCTTCTGCATCGGCGCCGGCGCGGTCCACTGGGCCCGCACGCTGATGTCGGACCACGAGCTGCCGGCCGAGCGTCACCCGATCGAGGCCGACGACGAGGTCCGCGCGGACGTCATCGAGCAGTTCAGGACCGGCGCCGCCGAGTCCGGCTTCGGCCGCCGCAAGATGATCCGCAACACCCTGATCGGCTCGATGGCCATGGTGCCGCTGTCCGGTGTCGTGCTGCTGCGCGACCTCGGTCCGATGCCGCAGCAGAAGCTGAACCACACCGGCTGGGAGGCCGCGACGGCCCAGAAGCCGCTGCAGCTGATCAACATGAACACCAACGAGCCCATGAAGCCCGAGGACGTCCTCGTCGGCTCGCTGACCTTCGCCAAGCCCGAGGGCCTGGAGGAGGACTCGGAGGACTTCCAGGTCCAGATCGCCAAGGACGCCCTGATGCTCATCCGGATCGCTCCGGAGGACATCAAGGACAGCACCTCGCGCGACAAGGGCTTCGAGGGGATCCTCGCCTACTCGAAGATCTGCACCCACGTCGGCTGCCCGATCAGCCTGTACGAGCAGCAGACCCACCACGCGCTGTGCCCCTGCCACCAGTCGACCTTCGACCTGGCGGACGGCGCCCGCGTCATCTTCGGCCCGGCCGGTCACCCGCTCCCGCAGCTGAAGATCACCACTGACGAGCAGGGCTTCCTGGTCGCCACCGGCGACTTCGACGAGCCCGTCGGTCCGAGCTTCTGGGAGCGCAAGCGATGAGCAGCACGAGCAGCGCGACCACCAGCGCGTCCAAGCCGGCGAGCACCCGCGCCAAGCCCGCCAACAAGGGCGAGGCGGCCGCGGACTGGGTGGACGGCCGGCTGGGGATCTACACCCTCGCCAAGTCCAACCTGCGGAAGATCTTCCCGGACCACTGGTCCTTCATGCTGGGCGAGATCTGCCTCTACACCTTCATCATCATCATCCTCACGGGTGTGTACCTGACGCTGTTCTTCAAGCCGAGCATGGCCGAGGTCACGTACCACGGTCCGTACACTCCGCTGGACGGCATCCGGATGTCCGAGGCGTACGCCTCGACCATGAACATCAGCTTCGAGGTCCGCGGCGGCCTGCTGATCCGTCAGATCCACCACTGGGCCGCGCTGGTCTTCGTGGCGGCGATGCTCGTGCACATGATGCGCGTCTTCTTCACCGGCGCGTTCCGCAAGCCCCGTGAGATCAACTGGGTCTTCGGCTTCCTGCTGCTCGTGCTCGGCATGTTCGACGGCTTCTTCGGCTACTCGCTCCCCGACGACCTGCTGTCGGGTACCGGTATCCGGTTCATGGAGGGCGCGATCCTGGCGGTGCCGATCGTCGGCACCTACATCCAGATGTTCCTGTTCGGGGGCCAGTTCCCCGGCATGGACATCGTGCCGCGGTTCTTCACCATCCACGTGCTGCTCATCCCCGGCATCATGCTGGGCCTGCTGGTGGCGCACCTGATCCTGGTCTTCTACCACAAGCACACCCAGTGGGCTGGCCCGGGCAAGACCGAGCAGAACGTCGTCGGCATGCCGCTGATGCCGGTCTACATGGCCAAGGCCGGTGGCTTCTTCTTCCTGGTCTTCGGCATCATCTCGGCCATCTCGGCGATCGCCACGATCAACCCGATCTGGGCGTACGGCCCGTACCGTCCGGACCAGGTGTCGACCGACGCCCAGCCCGACTGGTACATGGGCTTCTCCGAGGGCCTGATCCGCATCATGCCGGGCTGGGAGATCTCGGTCTGGGGCGGCCACACCCTCAACATGGGTGTGTTCGTGCCGCTGATGATCTTCCCGCTGGTGCTGGTCGCCATCGCGGTCTACCCCTTCATCGAGGGCTGGATCACCGGTGACAAGCGCGAGCACCACATCCTGGACCGTCCGCGCAACGCCCCGGTCCGCACCGCGCTCGGCGCGGCCTGGATCAGCCTGTACCTGGTGCTGCTGGTCGGTGGTGGCAACGACCTGTTCGCGACCCACTTCCACCTGTCGCTGAACTCCATCACGTACTTCGTGCGGGTCGGGTTCTTCGTGGTGCCGGTCGTCGTCTTCTTCATCACCAAGCGCTGGTGCCTCGGCCTGCAGCGCCGGGACAAGGAGAAGGTGCTGCACGGCCGCGAGAGCGGCATCATCAAGCGCCTGCCGCACGGTGAGTTCGTCGAGGTCCACGCGCCGCTGGCGGCCAAGGACCTGCACACCCTCACCTCGCACGACCAGCCGCAGCCGGTCGAGCTCCCCGCGGAGACCGACGAGAACGGTGTCGCCCGCAAGGCCGGCGTGCTGGCCAAGACCCGGGCGAAGCTCTCCGAGGGCTTCTACGGCGAGGGATCCCAGATCGCCAAGCCGACGGCCGAGGAGTTCCGCGAGATCGAGAGCGGCCACGGCCACCACTGATCCCGTCCGACCCGGTCGCCACCGACGAGGGCCCCTGCGCACCGCGCGCAGGGGCCCTCGTCGTCGCCGTCCACGGGGCACAATGGTGGCTGCCCCAACGAACCGTCAGGAGCGTCCGTGCAGCTGTCCGTCGACCACGACTCCGCCGTCCCGCCGTACGAGCAGGTCCGGGCCCAGATCGCCGAGCTGGCCCGCGGCGGGGAGCTGCCGGTCGGCCTGAAGCTGCCCACCGTACGGGCACTGGCCGAGCAGCTGGGCCTGGCCGCCAACACGGTGGCCCGCGCGTACCGGGAGCTGGAGTCGGACGGGGTGGTGGAGACGCACGGCCGGCGCGGCACCCTGATCGCCGCCGCCGGGGACACCGCGCACCGGCTGACGGCCGCCGCGGCCGCCGAGTACGCCCGGCACGCGCTGCGGCTCGGGGTCTCCGAACAGGAGGCGCTGGCAGCGGCGACGGGCGCGCTCGCCCTGGTGTACGGGGAGCGCGCCCGGCAGCGGGCCTGACGGCGGTCGCCTGCGTGGCGTCACATCGCTGGCGTCACACCTGAGGGGTCAGGCCGCCCCAGCTCTGGGCCGGTCCGCCGTCGGGCGAGCCGGAGGTGGTAACCGGTTTGCCGAGGGCGCTGTGCTTGACCCAGTCGTCCCAGCTGACGTTCCAGTCACCGAAGCCGTTGCCGAACGGCTCCATCGGGTCGCCCAGGCTGTTGACCACCTGGACGATGTCACCCACCCGGGTGTTCTCGAAGAACCAGTGGGCGTTCTCGGTACTCATACCGGTACAGCCGTGGCTGACGTTGGCCACCCCCTGCGAGCCGACCGACCAGGGCGCGGCGTGCACGTACTCACCGCTCCACGTCACCCGGGTGGCCCACATGACCTGGAGGTCGTAGGACTCCGCGCTGCCGGCGGCTATGCCTATGCTCTCGCCGCTCATCCGGACCTGGGACTCCTGCCCCAGCACCACCTTGATGCCGTTGCGGGTGGAGAAGCCCGGCTTGCCGGTGGTCACGGGGAGGGTCTTCACCAGTTCTCCGTTGCGTTTGAAGGTCATCTGGTGGCTGCCGGCGTCGACCAGGGCCTCGACCCGGTCGCCGGTGCGCAGGCTGAGGGTGCTGGGGTCGCCGCCGTACAGGCCGTCGGCGATCCGCACCCCGGCCGCGTCGAAGGTCAGCTGGACCTTGGCGTTGGCGGGCCAGTACTCCTGCGGCCGGAAGTGCAGGTTCTGGTCGTCCACCCAGTACCAGCCGCCGGTGGCGGCGGGCTCGGAGCGGACGGTGAGGCTGCGCTCGATCTCCTGGCGCGCCGCCGGGTCCTTGACCGGGGCGGAGAGCTTCACCGTGAGCGGCTGGCCGACGCCGTAGATGCCGCTGCCGGAGGAGTCCGGGCCCAGCTGGGCGGTGAGCAGGTTCTGCGCCGTCAGGGTGGTGAAGGCGGTGGTGGTCAGGCCCCGGCCGCCCCGGCCGTTGTCGGCCGCCACCTGGACGGAGTAGTGGGTGCCGGCCCTGAGCCGGCCGGTGGTCTGCCAGCTGGCCTGGTCGTCGGCCAGCTTCCCGGCGACCTGCTTGCCGTCGGGCCCGGTCACGGTGACGTCGGTCAGCCGGCTGCCCGACTCCGCGGTGACCGTGTACGGCTTGGACGGGTCGACATTGGTGTCGGCCGTGGCGTGGATCAGGGGGGCGGCGTCCACCGTCGAGAAGGTGGTGGTGTCCTTGGTTCCGCCTGCTGACGAACAGGCCGCGACCGGCACCAGGAGCAGTATCGCGGCGGCGGCGGTCCGCCCGTTCGTGTGTCTCCGACTGCGGCCCATTGCGGCCTCCGAGCTCTTGAGACGATTACTCGGAGCGTAGGAAGCACCCGGACGGACGGCACCCCGGCGCCCGGCCCGTTGCCCCACCCGGGTGACGGGGTGCAAGGGGCGCAAGGGCCGTGGGACGGGCGGGAAAAGCCGCGGGCCGGGCACCCCCGAAGGGATGCCCGGCCCGGGCCGGAGCGGAGGAACCTACTGGTTCTGGTTCTCGCCCCGGTAGAACTCGAAGACCCAGCCGTACAGGCCGATCAGGATGATCGGGATCGACCAGTAGAGCAGCCACCAGCCGAAGATCACGCCCAGGAAGGCCAGCGCACCGCCGACCGCCAGGGAGAGCGGCTGCCAGCTGTGCGGGGCGAAGAAGCCCACGTCACCGGCGTCGTCGGCGACCTCGGCCTCCGGGTTGTCACCCGGGCCCGCGTCCACCCGCTTGGCCGTGAAGGCCAGGTAGTAGCCGATGAAGGCGCACAGCGAGAAGGCCAGGAACAGCGCGGTGGTACCGGCCGGCTCCTTGGACCACAGGCCGTACGTGATGGCCATCGCCAGGATGAAGACGGCGAAGCCGATGAAGATCTTGCCCTGCTCCTTCATCAGGCGTCACCCTCCTTCTTGCCCTTGCCCAGCGGGGGGCGGTCGTACTGCGCGGGGGTCACGCCGGCGAAGTGCTTGGCGTGCTCGCCGTGGTTCTCCAGGTAGTCCAGCGCGGCGATCTCCGGGTAGTGGAGGTCGAACGCCGGGGATTCGGAGCGGATCCGCGGCAGGGTGAGGAAGTTGTGCCGCGGCGGCGGGCAGGAGGTCGCCCACTCCAGCGAGCGGCCGTAGCCCCACGGGTCGTCCACGTCGACCTTCTCGCCGTACTTGGCGGTCTTCCAGACGTTGTAGAGGAACGGCAGGATCGACAGGCCGAGCAGGAACGAGCCGATGGTGGAGACCGTGTTCAGCGTGGTGAAGCCGTCCGAGGCCAGGTAGTCGGCGTAGCGGCGGGGCATGCCCTCCGCGCCGAGCCAGTGCTGCACCAGGAAGGTCGCGTGGAAGCCGATGAACAGCGTCCAGAAGCAGATCTTGCCGAGCGTCTCGTCCAGCATCTTGCCGGTCATCTTCGGCCACCAGAAGTGGAAGCCGGCGAACATCGCGAACACGACGGTGCCGAAGACCACGTAGTGGAAGTGGGCGACGACGAAGTACGAGTCCGAGACGTGGAAGTCGATCGGCGGGGAGGCGAGCAGCACACCGGTCAGACCACCGAAGAGGAAGGTGACCAGGAAGCCGACCGTCCAGAGCATCGGGGTCTCGAAGCTCAGCGAGCCCTTCCACATGGTGCCGACCCAGTTGAAGAACTTCACACCGGTCGGGACCGCGATCAGGAAGGTCATGAAGGAGAAGAACGGCAGCAGCACCTGGCCGGTGACGTACATGTGGTGGGCCCACACCGTCACGGACAGACCGGCGATCGCGATGGTGGCCGCGATCAGGCCGGAGTAGCCGAACATCGGCTTGCGGCTGAAGACCGGGATGATCTCCGACACGATGCCGAAGAACGGCAGCGCGATGATGTACACCTCGGGGTGGCCGAAGAACCAGAACAGGTGCTGCCAGAGCATCGCCCCGCCGTTGGCCGGGTCGAAGACGTGTGCTCCGAACTTCCGATCCGCCTCCAGCGCGAAGAGCGCGGCGGCGAGGACCGGGAAGGCCAGCAGGACCAGCACGGCGGTCAGCAGGACGTTCCAGACGAAGATCGACATCCGGAACATCGTCATGCCGGGCGCGCGCATGCAGATGATCGTGGTGATGAAGTTGACCGCGCCGAGGATGGTGCCGAAGCCGGAGAAGGCCAGACCCATGATCCACATGTCGGCGCCGATGCCCGGGGAGCGGACGGCGTCGGACAGCGGGGAGTAGGCGAACCAGCCGAAGTCGGCGGCACCCTGCGGGGTGATGAAGCCGGCCACCGCGATGATCGAGCCGAACAGGTAGAGCCAGTAGGCGAACATGTTCAGCCGCGGGAACGCGACGTCGGGGGCGCCGATCTGGAGCGGCATGATCCAGTTCGCGAAGCCCGCGAAGAGCGGGGTGGCGAACATCAGCAGCATGATCGTGCCGTGCATGGTGAACGCCTGGTTGAACTGCTCGTTCGACAGGATCTGCGTCCCGGGACGGGCGAGCTCGGCGCGCATGACCAGGGCGAGGATGCCACCGATCAGGAAGAACGCGAACGACGTACCCAGGTACATCGTGCCGATCGTCTTGTGGTCAGTGGTGGTGAGCCACTTGATGATGGTGGAACCCGGCTTGCGGGTGCGCGTGGCACCGCCGGCCGTGACGGCCCCGGCGCCCCCGCCGGCCGCGGCGGGCTCGTTGAGGATGGTCACTCTGATTCACTTCCCAGGGTCGTGATGCCCGAGGGCACCGCGCCGGTCTGGCCCTTGGCCCGCAGCTCCTTGAGGTGCTGCTCGTACGCGTCGTGGGAGACGACCTTCACGTTGAAGAGCATCCGCGAGTGGTCGACGCCACACAGCTCGGCGCACTTGCCCCGGTAGGTGCCCTCGGCGGTCGGGGTGACCTCGAAGGCGTTGACCA
Source organism: Kitasatospora sp. NEAU-CNBT7 (assembly GCF_057220535.1). Lineage (NCBI taxonomy): Bacteria > Bacillati > Actinomycetota > Actinomycetes > Kitasatosporales > Streptomycetaceae > Kitasatospora > Kitasatospora sp. NEAU-CNBT7. Next base: position 46,597 of record NZ_JBXQQB010000042.1, read on the forward strand.
CGCCGGGCACGACGTCCTGCTTCATCAGGAAGTTGATCGGCCAGAAGTCGTGGATGACGTCCCGCGAGGTGAGGACGAACTTCACCGACTCGTTGACCGGCAGCCACAGCGTCGGCGGCTCCTGCGGGGTGCCGACGTCGTACGCGGCGGTGGTGCTCGCCGGGTCCGGGTTCTCGGTGTTCTCGTAGTTGAACGCCCAGCTCCACTGGAAGCCCACCACGTTGACCGTGTGCTGGGGCTTGGCGGAGGTGGAGGTCAGCGTCGCCTCGTCGCGGGCGACGAAGTAGAAGAGCACCGAGACGATGACAAGGGGGACCGCGGTGTACAGCGCCTCGATGGGCACGTTGTACCGGGTCTGAGCCGGGATCTCCACCTTGGTGCGGCTGCGCCGGTGGAAGATCACGCTCCAGAGGATCAGACCCCACATCAGTGCGCCCACTGCCAGCGCCGCGATCCACGAGCCCTGCCACATGTGGAGGACCAGGGGCCCTTCCTCGGTGACGGGGGTGGGGAGGCCAAGCCTGGGGAGGTCGTTGGCCGAGCAGCCGGTGGCGGACGCGATGACGAGGCCCAGTGCCAGCGCCTGAGGCAGCTTCCGCCGCATCGTGCGCCGCGGCGAGCGGTCGGAGCCGTTGGGACTCACGTAGCGCCTTCCCGAAGTCTCGCCCGCGAACGCGCCACCCTGAGCTGGAGCCTTGGCTCCCCCGGCGGCCCGGCCACGGGCACGGTTTGAATGCTTATGCGGGCCAAACGCTACTGCATCCTTATGCGCCACTCACGAGCAGCCCCCGGTAACGCGCCGCCCGGCTACCCGATCAGGCCCCGAAGGGGTGGACCCGCAGGTCATCGCAGGCATCCGAGGGTCGCACACCCGATCGGGCGACGGCACTGCGACACGCGGGTGACGGACCGTCGGACGGGGACGAACCAGGCAAAAGGGAAGCACCGCCCCGCGTACCGGAGTGTCGCGCGCCGGTCTGCGCGCCGGGGGCCGGGGGCCGGCCGCGCCGCCGGTCGGCGGCCCGGCCCGGGGCTGACCCGCCGTCAGCCGGGTCCGGCCGGCGCAGGCGGTCCCCCGAGCCGGGGCCGGCCGGGGGATAGCGTGGGAGGCGTGTCCTATTTCGATGTCGCCTCCACCGCCCCGCTGCACCCCGTCGCCCGGCAGGCGCTGACCGCCGCGCTGGACGAGGGCTGGGCCGACCCGGCGCGGCTGTACCGTTCCGGCCGGCAGGCCCGGATGCTGCTGGACGCCGCGCGGGAGACCGTCGCCGAGGTGCTGGGCGCACGGGCGGACGAGATCTCCTTCACCGCGAGCGGGACCCAGGCCGTGCAGCTCGGGATGCTGGGCGCGCTGGCCGGCGGCCACCGCCGGGGCAGGCACCTGGTGCACTCCGCCGTCGAGCACTCCGCCGTCCTGCACACCGCCGAGCAGCACGAGGCCGGCGGCGGAACGGTCGACTCCGTTCCGGTCGACCGGCACGGCCGGGTCTCGGCCGCGGAGTTCGCCGCGGCGCTGCGGCCGGACACCGCGCTCGCCGTCCTGCAGTCCGCCAACCACGAGGTGGGCACCCTGCAGCCGGTCACCGAGACGGCCGGGCTGTGCGGCGAGGTCCCGCTGCTGGTGGACGCGGCGCAGAGCGTCGGCCGGCTGCCCGTACCGCAGGGGTGGTCGCTGCTGGCGGCGAGCGCGCACAAGTGGGGCGGCCCGGCGGGCGTCGGGGTGCTGGCCGTCCGCAAGGGCGTGCGGTACCGCTCGCCGCTGCCGGCCGACGAGCGGGAGCGCGGCCGGGTGCCCGGGTTCGTCAACGTCCCGGCGATCGTCGCGGCGGCCGCCTCGCTGCGGGCGGTCCGGACCGAGGCCGAGCGGGAGAACGCCCGGCTGCACGGCCTGGTGGAACGGATCCGCACCCGGGTGCCGCAGCTGGTCCCCGAGGTCGAGGTGGTCGGCGACCCGGTCCGGCGGCTGCCGCACCTGGTCACCTTCTCCTGCCTGTACGTGGACGGTGAGGTCCTGCTGACCGAGCTGGACCGGGCCGGCTTCGCGGTCTCCTCCGGCTCCTCGTGCACCTCCTCCACGCTGACGCCCAGCCACGTGCTGGCGGCGATGGGGGTGCTGACCGAGGGCAACGTCCGGGTCTCGCTCCCGTACGGGGCGGCGGAGGCCGACGTCGAGCGCTTCCTGGCCCTGCTCCCGGACCTGGTCGCGGGGGTCCGGGCCCCCCTCGGGCTGGAACCGATGGCCGTGACGGCACCGGCACCCGCTCCGGTGCCTGCTCCGGTGCCTGCTCCGGCTCCGGCGGAGGAGCCGGGGGCGGACGCGCTGGTGATCGACGCGCTGGGGAAGCGGTGTCCGCTGCCGGTGATCGAGCTGGCGAAGCGGATCGGTGAGGTACCGGCCGGCGGGAGGGTGGCGGTGCTCGCCGACGACGAGGCGGCGCGGCTGGACATCCCGGCGTGGTGCGCGATGCGCGGGCAGGAGTACCTCGGCGAGGCCCCGGCCGCCGCGTTCGGCGGCGACCGGGGCGTGGCCTACCTGGTGCGCAGGACCGGCTGAGCCGGGTCAGCCGAGCTTGGCGCGGATCTCGGCGGCGGCCTCGGCGCCGTACGCGGCCTCGAAGCGCTTGAGGAAGGAGCTGCGGCGCAGCTGGTACTCCTGGGTGCCGACGGTCTCGATGACCAGGGTGGCGAGCATGCAGCCGAGCTGGGCGGAGCGCTCCAGGCCGAGCTCCCACGACAGACCGGCCAGGAAGCCGGCCCGGAAGCCGTCGCCGACGCCGGTCGGGTCGGCCTTGCGGTCCTCGGCGGGGCAGCCGACGGTGATGTCGGGCTCGCCCTTGCGCTGGATCCGGACGCCCTTGGCGCCGAGCGTGGTGACCCGGGTGCCGACCCGGTTCAGGATCTCGTCCGCCGACCAGCCGGTCTTGGTCTCGATCAGCGCGGCCTCGTACTCGTTGGTGAAGAGGTACGCGGCGCCGTCGACGATCTCCCGGATGTCGTCGCCCTCCAGGCGGGCCAGCTGCTGGGAGGGGTCGGCGGCGAAGGCGTAGCCGCGGCTGCGGCACTCCTGGGTGTGGCGGACCATGCCCTGCGGGTCGTCCGCGCCGATCAGCACCAGGTCGAGGCCGCCGACCCGGTCCGCGATCGGCTTGAGCTCGATGTTGCGGGCCTCCGCCATGGCGCCGGTGTAGAAGGACGCGATCTGGTTGTGGTCCTGGTCGGTGGTGCACATGAAGCGGGCGGTGTGCCGGGTCTCCGAGATGTGCACCGACTGGGTGTCGACGCCGTTGCGCTCCAGCCAGCTGCGGTACTCGTCGAAGTCCGCGCCGGCCGCGCCGACCAGGATCGGGCGCAGGCCGAGGGCGCCCATGCCGAACGCGATGTTGGGGCCGACGCCGCCGCGCCGGATGTCGAGGGTGTCGACCAGGAAGGACAGCGACACGGTGTGCAGCTGCTCCGCGACCAGCTGGTCGGCGAAGCGACCGGGGAAGGTCGTCAGATGGTCGGTGGCGATCGAGCCGGCGACGGCGATACGCACGGAGTTCTCCTCGGGCGGATTGGGGCCGGAAGCGTTGGACGGGAACTCACCTACGGTACAGGGGTCCGCACGCCGGGCCGACCTTCCTCGTCCGTGTGCTACCCCGTGGTAGGCCTGGCCGGGCCGCCCGGGCGGGCCTAGGGTCGCAGACAGGGGCCCCGCGCGGGCCTCCCCAGGCCTGCGGCAGTCCGTCGCGGCCACGGCGATCGGAGCGCTCACCGATGATGCCCAGCCACTCCCCCGTCCGCCCGTCGAAGGTGCTGCGCGCGGACTCCGATCCGGACAGCCTGGCCGCGCTGGTGCGCTCGTCGCGGCGGCTCGGGCGGTTCTGGCCCCCGCTGGCGTCCGGCCCGGAGCCGGTCGCGGCCTCGCCGGCCGGGGTCGAGGTGCCGGCCGGGGCGCAGCGGCTGGTCGCCGGGATGCCGGACTACGGGGGCTGACCGGCCGCCGCCCGGCAGTCCGGGCGGCCGGCCCGCCTTCCCGCCCGCCGGGCCCACCCGGCGGGCGAGGGGAACCGGATCCCTCCGGGGCGCGTCGAACCGGCGCGGCGCCGCGGAGGGCGCTGCGACCAGCCCTCGGGAGGAAGTCACAGCATGGACGACAGGACCGCAGCCGTACCGTTCCGGGCCGCCCGCAGGCGCGGCGCCGCCGCACTGGCCGCTCTGCTGCTGGGAGCCGGCGCGCTGACCGCGTGCGGGTCGGCCGGGTCGACCACCGCCTCGGACAGCTCCTCGGCGGGCGCGGCCTCCTCGGGGGCCGCCTCGCCGGGCGGGACCAGCCCGAGCGCGGCGGCCTCGCCGCCGGCCTCCGCGTCCGCCCCGGCGTCCACGCCGCCGGCCGACCCCACCGCCGAGCCGTCCGCGGCGAGCCCGACCGGCCCCGGCATCGCGGTCGGCGAGCACGACCCGACGGCGCCGAAGTACCCGGCGCTCGGCTACCGCATCGACGGCTCGAGCACGCTGGTGGTGTCGTTCTACGGCGGCACCTGCGACAAGTACGGCCTCAAGGCCGAGGAGGCCACGCCCGGTGTGATCCGGGTCCGGGTGGTGATCGCGCAGCCCGCGCCCAAGGGGCAGGCGTGCGCCGCCCTGGTCAAGGTGAACGAGGTGTCCGCCACGCTGGCGAAGCCGTTCCACGGCGAGGCCGTGCTCGACCTGGCCACCGGCGAGCAGGTCCAGCCGGGCGCGCAGCCGGCCGGCGGGCCGCGCTGATCCGGGGCCGGTCGGCACGGCCGGTCATGCCGAGAAGGCGGCTCCGGGAGTTCCCGGGGCCGCCCTCTCGGCAGGTCAGGGCTTAGCTGAACGAGTCGCCGCAGGCGCAGGAGCCGGTGGCGTTCGGGTTGTCGATGGTGAAGCCCTGCTTCTCGATGGTGTCGACGAAGTCGACCGTGGCGCCGCCCAGGTACGGGGCGCTCATCCGGTCGGTGACGACCTTCACACCGTTGAAGTCCTTGATGACGTCGCCGTCGAGCGAACGCTCATCGAAGAAGAGCTGGTAGCGGAGGCCCGAGCAACCGCCCGGCTGCACGGCGACCCGCAGCGCGAGGTCGTCGCGGCCCTCCTGGTCGAGGAGGCCCTTGACCTTGGCCGCCGCGGCATCGGTCAGCTGGATGCCACTCTCGACCTTGGTGGTCTCGTCCTGGACGGTCATGCTTACTCCCGGTCTTTGACGACTGTCTGCCGCCAGTGCCAACCAGCGGCCTCCCGGAATCATTTCCGGTCGGTGGTGCTTCCGGGGGACTTTTCGTCGCCCGCTCCCCCACACCCCCCATGCTCGCACACCCCGGGGGCATGGTCACCGTACGATCTTGGCGAACCGGCCACGTCGGGGGCGCCGCGCGGCCAGGATGGCTGACGTGATCCTTCGTCAGCTCCGGGACGGTGCGGCGGACGCGCAGGCCGTCGACGATCTCGCCGGGGCCGCCTTCGGCCGGCTGCACCGGTCGCACCCGGCCCCGCCCGGCCGCCCGGCACCCGCCGTGCAGCGGCTGGCGCGCGTGCGGCACCTGGCGCGGACCGACCCGCAGGGCTGCTGGGTCGCCGAGCGGGACGGTGCGGTGCTCGGGGCGGCGCTGTCGCTGCGCCGCGAGGGCGTCTGGATCCTGGCGCTGTTCGTGGTGGCGCCCGAGGCCCAGGGGCAGGGGGTCGGGCGGCTGCTGCTGGAGCGGACGGCGGCGTACGGGCGGGGGTGTCTGCGCGGGATGCTGTGCGCCTCGCCCGCGCCGGCCGCGGCGGTGCACTACCGGCGGGCGGGTTTCACCCTGCACCCGGCGATGACGCTGTCGGGCACCGTGGACCGGGCCGGGCTGCTGGATCCCGGCGACATCCCGGTGCATCCGGGCAACGCCGGGCACCGGCACCTGCTGGACTCGGTGGACCGCCGGGTGCGCGGTGCGGCGCACGGGCCCGACCACGACTTCATGCTGGGCCACTACGACGAGCTGCTGATCGCGGACAGCCTGGCCGGCAGCGGGTACTGCTACCGGGACGGCGGTGCGGTGAAGCTGCTGGCCGCGACCTCGAAGCGGATCGCGGGCCGGCTGCTGCGGGAGGCGCTGGCCCGGGTGCCGGACGGGCGGCGGGCACAGGTCGAGTTCCTGACCGCGGAGCAGGAGTGGGCGGTCGACATCGGCCTGGAGGTCGGCCTCACCCTGGGGACCCGCGGGTACGTGGCGCTGCGCGGGATGCGGCCGCCGATGCCGTACGTCCCGAGCGGCGGCTTCCTCTAGGAGCTGTCCGGCCGATCATGTGACTTTTGCTTGCCCTGGTCGTTGGTTCGGGCATGGGGCGGGGTGATCTGACAGATGCCGAGTGGGAACGGCTGCGGCCGTTCCTGCCTGTCAGCAACAGGCGTTGTGGCCGGTGGCGGGACCACCGGCAGGTGATCGACGGGATCCTTCACCGGGTGCGGACCGGGGTGCACTGGCGCGATCTGCCCGAGCGGTTCGGTCCGTGGAAGACCGTCTACGAGCGCCATCGGCTCTGGTCCGCCAACGGCACCTGGGAACGGCTCCTGCAACAGGTCCAGGCCGCGGCCGACGCGGCCGGCGAGATCGACTGGGACATCTCGGTGGA
>NZ_JBXQQB010000043.1:0-26499 GCF_057220535.1 Kitasatospora sp. NEAU-CNBT7
TGCTGACGGTGCGTGAGCGTGGGTCGGTGTTGGGGGAGTGGGCGGCGACGTCGCGGGTGTTGCCGGATGCGACGGTGGCGGATCTGCTGGCGGAGCGTGCGGCGTTGGTGCCGGGTGCGACGGCGTTGGTGTTCGGTGGTGTGTCGTGGTCGTACGCGGAGTTGGATGCGCGGGTGAACCGGCTGGCGCGGTTGTTCGTGGCGCGTGGGGCGGGTCCTGAGCGGGTGGTGGCGTTGGGGTTGCCGCGTTCGCTGGAGATGGTGGCGGCTCTGTTCGCGGTGTTGCGGACGGGGGCGGCGTATCTGCCGTTGGAGTTGGACTATCCGCGGGAGCGGTTGGCGTTCATGGTGGAGGACGCGGGGCCGGTGTGTCTGGTGACGGATTCGTCGGCTGCGGGGTTGATGCCGGAGGCGGCGGAGGTGGTGTTGCTGGATTCGGCGGGGGTGCGGGCGGAGTTGGCTTCGCTGTCGGACGGTCCGCTGGGGGTGCGGGTGGATCTGGATGCGCCGGCGTATGTGATTTTCACGTCGGGTTCGACGGGTCGGCCGAAGGGTGTGGTGACGCCGTACCGGGGGCTGACGAACATGCAGTTGAACCACCGTGAGGCGATCTTCGATCCGGTGGTGGAGTCGGCGGGCGGCCGTCGGCTGCGGATCGCGCACACGGTGTCGTTCTCGTTCGACATGTCGTGGGAGGAGCTGCTCTGGCTGGTCGAGGGGCACGAGGTGCACGTCCTCGACGAAGCCCTGCGCCGCGACGCGGAGGCCCTCGCCGCGTACTGCGACACCCATGGGATCGACGTCATCAACGTCACCCCGTCCTACGCCCAGGCGCTGGTCGACCGCGGCCTGCTGGACGAGGACCGGCACCGCCCGGTGCTGGTGCTGCTCGGCGGTGAGGCGGTCGCGGAGACCCTCTGGTCCAAGCTCCGCGACACCCCCGGCGTCATGGGCTACAACCTGTACGGGCCGACCGAGTACACCATCAACACCCTGGGCGGCGGCACGCTCGACTCCGACACCGCCACCGTCGGCCGGCCGATCTGGAACACCCGCGCCCACGTCCTCGACGGCCATCTGCGCCCGGTGCCCGTGGGGGTGGCCGGCGAGCTCTACATCGCGGGCGTGGGCCTGGCCCGCGGCTACCTCGACCGGCCGGGGCTGACCGCGGAGCGGTTCGTCGCCGACCCGTTCGGTGAGCCCGGCGACCGGATGTACCGGACCGGCGACGTGGTGCGCCGGCGCCAGGACGGCCTGCTGGACTTCCTCGGCCGGGCCGACGACCAGGTGAAGATCCGCGGCTACCGGGTCGAGCCCGGCGAGATCGAGGACGCGCTCGTCACCCATCCCGCCGTCGCCCAGGCCGCCGTGGTGGTCCGTGAGGACACCCCGGGGGTCAAGCGGCTGGCCGCCTACCTGGTCCCGGCGGGCCGAGAGGTGGAGACCGGTGCGGTCCGTCGTATGCTGTCCGAGCGCCTGCCGGAGTACATGGTCCCGTCCGCGTTCGTCGTCCTCGACGCGCTGCCGCTGACCGTCAACGGCAAGCTCGACCGCAAGGCCCTCCCCGCGCCCACGGCCGCCGACTTCACGGCCACCGGCCCGGTGCGCGGCCCCCGGTTCGCCAGCGAGGAGCGGGTGCACGCGGTCTTCGCCGAGGCGCTCGGCCTGCCCTCGGTCGGCATCGACGAGAACTTCTTCGACCTGGGCGGCCACTCGCTGCTCGCGATGACCCTGCTCCAGGGCCTGCGGGCGGAGTTCGGCCACCCGCTGGGCCTCGCCGACCTGCTGGCCCGGCCCACGGTGGCCGCGCTGACCGCGTTCCTGGTCGACGCGACGGTGCTCACCGCCCTCGGCGGCTCCGACGCCGCCGTCCCCTGCTCCGACTGACCCCCGACCGACCCCCCCCGACCGACCCCTCCCATCCCGAAGGAAGACCACACCATGAGCGCCACCAACCCGTTCGAGGACGACGACGCCCGCTACTACGTCCTGGTCAACGCCGAGAACCAGCACTCGCTGTGGCCGGCCTTCGCCGAGATCCCGGCCGGCTGGACGGTCGTGCACGGCGAGGACACCCGCCAGGCGTGCAGCGAGTACGTCGACGCGCACTGGACCGACATGCGCCCCGCGAGCCTGGTCGCCCGCTCGGCCGCCGCCTCCTGACGGTCCTCCCGGGGACGGCGCAGCCCGCCGTCCCCGGGACCGCCGGCAGTCCATGCCCGTTCCGACAGACGGATACCCCACCCACGTGAGCACCCACCAGACGGACCCCGCCACCGAGCCCCCGGACGGGCTGACCGCCGAACAGCTCGCCGACGAGGACCTGGAGCCCGGCGCGCTCTCCCCGGAGCGCCGCCGACGGGCCCGGGCCCTGCTGCGCGGCTCGCTGAAGCCGCACCTCGGCACCGTCATCGCCGCCATGGCCGCCGCCGCCGTCCGGCAGGTCGCCCTGCTCGCGGTGCCCTGGTGCGTCCAGCAGGCGCTCGACGAGGGTGTGAAGAAGCACGACAGCGGCGCCCTGCTGTTCTGGTGCGGCGCCGCCGCCGCCACCGCGCTGGTCCAGTTCGTCGGCCTCTACCTGTGGCAGTTCCTGGCCGGGTACGCCGATGCCAAGGTCGGCGCCGACCTGCGCGGCCGCCTGCTGCGGCACCTGTCCCGCCTGGACCGGGCCGCGCTCGCCTCCCGCGGCCACGGCGACCTGGCGATGCGGGCCACCCGGGACACCGACCTGGTCCGTGAGTGGGTGCACGGCCTGGCGGTCTGGGTCGTCCTGGGGACCACCTTCGTCGTCGTGCTGCCCGCGCTGGCCGTGCTCGACACCAGCCTGCTGCTGGTCACCCTGGCCACCCTGCCGTTCCTGGTCTGGGTCAACCTGCACTTCCCCAAGCGCTTCGCCGCGGCCAGCGGCGAGCTGGCCCGGGCGCACGGCGAACGGGCCGACGCCGTCGCCGACCTGCTCCAGGTCGGCACCGGTCTGCGCGGCACCGGCGGTCACCGGCCGCTGGTGGAACGCCACCGCACCGCCAGCGCCGAGGTGACCGGGCGGACCGTCACCGCGGCCCGGATCGAGGCGTCCTGGGCGGCCGTCGCCCCGTTCGTGCCGCGCCTCGCGGTGGCCGCCGGCATCGGCATCGGCGGACTCGCCGTGCTCGAGGGCCGGCTCAGCATCGGCGGCCTGACCGCCTTCACCTCCTGGATGGCGATCGTCACCCTCGCCACCCGGGTGCTGGTCGACCGGCTGCTGGAGCGCGGCCAGGCCGACGTCGCCGCCGCCCGGATCGACGAGGCACTGTCCATCAGGCCCACCGTCACCGAGCCCGGCCCGGCCGAGGCGCGGCCGCTGCCTGCCACCGGCGAGCTGACCCTGACCGGCGTCGGCGCGGTCCGCGACGGCCGGACCGTGCTCGGGCCGCTCGACCTCACCGTGCGGCACGGGGAGTTCCTCGCGCTGTCCGGTGCCACCGGTTCCGGCAAGTCCACCCTGCTGCGTCTGCCGGTCCGCCTCGACGACCCCGACACCGGCACCGTCGCCTACGGCGGCACCGACCTGCGCACCGTCGCCCTGGACGAGGTCCGGGCCCGGATCGCGTACGTCGCGCAGCGCCCGCTGCTGCTGTCCGGCACCGTCGCCGACAACCTGCGGCTCGGCCGCGACCTCGACGACGAGGCGCTGTACGAGGCCTGCCGCACCGCCGGCATCCACGACCAGCTGGCCGCCATGCCGGACGGCTACGCCACCGAACTCGGCGAGGGCGGCACCGCCCTGTCGGGCGGCCAGGTCCAGCGCCTCGCCATCGCCCGGGCGCTGCTGGGCGACCCCGCGGTGCTGCTGCTGGACGACTCCACCTCGGCCCTGGACACCGCCACCGAGCAGCTGGTGCTGGACCGGCTGCGCGGCTGGGCCAAGGACCGCACCATCGTCTTCGCCACTCACCGCACCGCCGTCCTGGACGCCGCCGACCGGGTGGTGCACCTGGAAGCGCCGCCGGCCGAGCCCGCCGCCACCGGGACCTCCGGCAGCGCGGCTCCCGGCAACGAGCCCGCCGGCATCGACCCCGCCGACACCGAGACCCCCGTGGAGGCCGGCCGTGGCTGAGCAGCCCCTGCTCCAGGACGAGCCCGACGAGCGCGCGCTGCTCCGCCGGGCCGCCCCCTACCTGCGTCCGCACCGCAGCCGGCTGGCCGTCGCGGTCGGCGTCGGCCTGGCCGACTCGGCGGCGCTGGTCGCCGTCGCGCCGCTGATCGGCATGGCCACCGACGCGGTCCTGGACGGCGACCGCGGCGGTCTCGGCCGGGCCGTCGCCCTGCTGGCCGTGCTGGCGCTGGCCCAGCTCGGCTTCGCCCGGGCCGGTGAGCTGCTGCTCGCCCGGGCCGGCGAGCAGGTCGTCCGCGCCCTGCGGGAACAGGCGGTGGAGAACCTCGCCACCGCGCCGCTGCGCTTCCTGGAGACCCACCGCACCGGTGAACTGCTGCGCCGGGCGACCGGCGAGGTGGCCGCCCTGGCCGCGTTCGTCCGGCTGCACCTGCGCAACCTGGTCTCGGCCGCCGCGACGCTGGTCTTCACCCTGGTGGTGATGGTCGCGTACTCGTGGCTGCTGCTCCTGGTGCAGCTGGTGGTGTTCGTGCCGCTGACCCTGCTGGTGACCCGCTGGTTCCAGCGCGACGCCGGGCCCGCGTTCGGCGGCAAGGCCAACGCGGAGGCGGCCGTGGCGGCCACCTTCACCGAGACGCTGACCGCCCGTGAGGCGCTGCAGACCTCGCGCGGTCTGCCCGGCTGGACCCGCCGCTTCGATGCGGAGAACCGGTTCGCGGTGGGTGCGGCCCGCCGGGCGCTGCGGGTGGAGAACCGGATCGACCTGGTGAGCCTGGTCGAGGGGTTCGCCCTGGTGGTGCTGCTGCTGGTGGGCGGCTGGCTGGTGACCCGCGACAGCCTGAGCGTGGGCACCGTGGTGGTCTTCGTGCTGGCCGGCCGCAACCTGTTCGACTCCTTCGCGGACCTCTCCCAGCTGGTCGGCGAGGTGCAGACCGCCCGGACCGGGCTGGCCCGCCTGCTGGACCTGCTGGCCGCCACCGACCCGGAGCCCGTCCGGGCGCCCGCCGGGGGGCCGGGTGCGGTGCTGCCCGCGCGCGGTGACCTGCGGTGCACGGAGATCGAGTACGCGTACCGGGCCGACGGCCGGGTGCTGCACGCGATGTCGCTGGAGTTCCCGGTGGGCAGCCGGACCGGTGTGGTGGGCGAGACCGGCTCCGGCAAGACCACGCTGTCCAAGGTGCTGTGCGGCCTGTACCGCCCCGACGCCGGCGCGGTCACCTTCGCCGGGACCGACCTGCGGGAGATCCCGGAGGAGGAGCTGCGGCGCCGGATCGTGCTGGTGCCGCAGGAGGTGCGGATGGTGTCCGGCACGATCGCCGACAACCTCGCCCTGGTCCAGGGCGCCCCGGACCGGGCCCGGATCGAGCGGACGGTCGACCAGCTCGGCCTGCGCGAGTGGATCGCGGACCTGCCCGGCGGCCTGGACGCCGAGGTCGGGCTGCGCGGTGGCAACCTGTCGGCCGGCGAGCGGCAGATCCTCGGTCTGGTCCGGGCGGTGCTGGCCGACCCGGCGGTGCTGGTGCTGGACGAGGCGACCGCCGACATCGACCCGGTGACGGCGGCCCGGCTGGAGCACGCGCTGGACGAACTGCGGTCGGACTGCACGCTGGTGGTGATCGCCCACCGTCCGGCCACCATCGCCCGGATGCCCCGGGTGGTCCGGCTGGACGGAGGGCGGCTGGTGGGGGAGCCCGCCGGTAGCCTGCGCAGTGGAGGTTAGGCTAACCTAATTGCGATCTGCCGCTCCGTGCCGCCTCTCACCGGATTGGGCCGAAACGATGACCACCGAGACCGCTCCGCCGCGTATGCGGATCGTCCGCCATCCGCTCAAGTACCGCCTGCTGGAGGTCAAGCGGGTCCACCGGATCACCCCGGGGACGGTCCGGGTGACCTTCGCCGGTGACGCGCTGGAAGGTTTCTGCGAACAGGCCCCCACCGACCACGTCAAGCTCTGCTTCGCGTACCCCGGCGACGAGCTCCCCGTCGAGCCGGTGGTCGAGAACGACACCTGGATGGACGCCCCGGTGGAGCCCGTCACCCGGGACTACACGATCCGTCACTACCGCCGGGCCGAGCGGGAGATCGACGTCGACATGGTCCTGCACGGCACCGGTGTCGGCTCCACCTGGGCCGCCGCCGCCGAGCCCGGGATGACCCTCGGCGTGCTCGGCCCGCGCGGCTCCGAGGTCATCGACTTCGTCCACGACTGGTACCTGCTGGGCGCCGAGGAGACCGCGCTGCCGGCCCTCGCCCGCTGGATCGAGATGCTGCCCGCCGGCGTCAAGGTGATCGCCTTCGCCGAGGTCTCCGGACCGCAGGACGAGCAGCGGTTCGAGACCCGCACCGACCTGTCCCTGACCTGGCTGCACCGCGGTGACGCCCCGTCCGGCACCACCGACCTGCTGGAGCGGGCGATCCGCGGGGCCGACCTGCCCGAGGGCATGGGCTTCGCCTGGGTGGCCGGCGAGGCCGCCAGCCTGAAGCCGATCCGCCGCCACCTGCGCGAGGAGCGCGGCCTGCACCGCCACCAGGTCGACGTCGACGGGTACTGGAAGCGCGGCGTGGAGAACCACGACCACCACGAGGACGACGAGCACGAGCACGCATGACCACCCCGATCCTCGACAAGCCGGCCCCGGCCCCCGCCGCCGCGCGCCGCGGCGCCGGGACCGGCCGCCGGCTCACCCGCCTGCTGGCCTGCCTCGCCCTGCTCGCGCTGCTGGCCGCCGCCGGTCTCGCGGTCGGCGCCAAGAACATCCCGCCGGCCCAGGTCTGGCACGTCCTGCTGCACCACGAACCCACCGACGGCGGCTGGATCGTGGTGCACCACTCCCGCATCCCGCGCACCGTCCTCGGCATCGCGGTCGGCGCCGCCCTCGGCCTGGCCGGCGCCCTGATGCAGGCGCTCACCCGCAACCCGCTGGCCGACCCCGGCCTGCTCGGCGTGAACGGCGGCGCGGCCGCGGCGGTCGCCGCCGGCACCGCCCTGCTCGACCTGCGCGGCTTCGGCTCGTACGTCTGGTTCGCGCTGGCCGGCGCCGCGGTGGCCGCCGTCCTGGTGCATGTGCTCGGCAGCGGCGGCCGGGCCTCCGCCACGCCCGTACGGCTGGCGCTGGCCGGCACCGCGATCACCGCCGTGCTCACCGCCTTCGTCAACGGCCTGATCCTGCTCGACCCGCTCACCCTCAACCGCTTCCGGTTCTGGCAGGTCGGCACCCTCGCCGGGGTGGAGGCGCCGATCGTCGGCCAGGTGCTGCCGTTCCTCGCCGTCGGCGCGGTGCTCGCCCTCGCCCTCGCCCGGCCGCTGAACGCGCTCGCCCTCGGCGACGACGCCGGGCACGCGCTGGGCGCCAACCCGGGCCGCACCCGACTGCTCGCGATGACCGCGGTCACCCTGCTGGCGGGCGCGGCCACCGCGGCAGTCGGACCGATCGCCTTCGTCGGCCTCGCCGTCCCGCACGTGGCCCGCCGGCTGGCCGGGCCCGACCAGCGCTGGGTGCTGCTGTTCTCCGCGGTGCTCGCCCCGGTCCTGCTGCTCGGCTCGGACCTGGTCGGCCGGGTGGTCCTGCACCCCGCCGAACTCCAGGCCGGGGTGGTCACCGCCTTCCTCGGCGCCCCGCTCTTCATCGCCCTCGTCCGCGGCCGGAGGATCGCCCAACTGTGAACAGCCCCACGGTCCTGGCCCCGGCCGCCCGGACCTCCGAACCGGCCCCCGCCACCCGGGTGCCGCTGCACGCCCTGCGCCTGCCCGGCGGGTACTCGCTGCGCCTGCACCGGCGCGCGGTCGCCGTCTGCGCGGTGCTGACGGTGGCCCTGTTCGCCGCCGTGGTGTGGACCCTGACCACCGGTGACTTCCCGCTGGCCGTCTCCGACGTCCTGGACGTGCTCGGCGGCGGCGGCGCCCGCGCCGACCGCTACATCGTGATGGACCTGCGGCTGCCCCGGGTGCTCACCGCCGTCCTGGTCGGCGCCGCGCTCGGGGTGGCGGGCTCGCTGTTCCAGAGCGTCGCCCGCAACCCGCTCGGCAGCCCCGACGTGATCGGCTTCACCCTCGGCTCCGCCACCGGCGCGCTGCTGGTGATCCTGGTGATCGGCGGCAGCGCCGCGACCGTGGCCGGCGGCGCCGTGGCGGGCGGGCTGCTGACCTCGCTGCTGGTGTACCTGCTGGCCCGCAGCGGCAGCGCCCAGGGCTACCGGCTGGTGCTGGTCGGCATCGGCGTGAGCTCCCTGCTCGCCTCGGTCAACGACTACCTGATCGCCCGGGCCTCGTTCAGCGACGCGGCCGGGGCCGCGGTCTGGCTGACGGGCAGTCTGAACGCCCGCGGCTGGGAGCACTGCGTCCCGATGGCGGCCGTCCTCGCGCTGCTGCTGCCGGCCGCGCTGCTGCTCGGCCGCCCGCTGCGGCTGCTGGAGATGGGGGACGACGCCGCGGCCTCGCTCGGGGTGCGCCCCGACCGGCTGCGGCTGTGGCTGGTCCTGGTCGGCGTCGGGCTCACCGCCGCGGCCACGGCGGCGGCCGGGCCGATCCCGTTCGTCGCGCTGGTCGCCCCACAGGCCGTTCGTCGGCTCACCGGCGCGACCGGTCCCAACCTGGCCGGGTCGGCGGTGCTCGGTGCGCTGCTGCTGGTGCTCAGCGACCTCGCGGCGCAGCGGCTGCTGGCGCCCACCCAGTTGCCGGTCGGCGTGCTCACCGGTGTGCTCGGCGGGTGCTACCTGGTGTGGCTGATCGCCCGCCAGTGGCGCACCGGCCGCGGCTGAGGCGGTCGGCGGCGCGGCCCCGGTCCGGGTGGCCGCCGCCGGTGCGGGTGGGGCCGGTCCCGGTGGCGGGCGGTCGGGCTCAGCCGCGTACGGTGACGGGTCCGGCGGCGGGTCCGGCGGCGGGTGCCGCTGACGGTGCGTCGGGCGTCGGGGCCGACGGCTCGGCGGCCAGGGCCTCCAGGGCGTCCAGTGCCTCCAGCCGCCGCAGGCAGGTGCGCCGTTGCAGGACCGACAGGCCCGCGACCGCCGCGCCGAGCGCCAGCCAGCCGGCCGGGCCGGCGGCCATCACCGCGCCGGTCAGCAGCAGCGGTCCGGCGGACTTCTGGACGGACTGGGCCATCCCGGCCACCCCCAGGTAGGAGGCCCGCGCCTGCCGGGGCGCCAGGGCCAGCGCCAGCTCCCAGGAGGTCACCGAACGCAGCAGTTCCGCCGAGGTGACCAGGACGGCGGCGGCCAGCAGCGCGGCCGCGGCCGTCCAGGGGCCCTGCCCGGTGGCGGCCGCCACCAGGACGCAGGTGGCGAGCACGGCGAGCCCGTACAGCGGTACGGCGTCGGCGGCCCGGCGCGCGGTGGTGACCCGGGCGGAGACCCGCAGCTGCAGCACCACCACCAGGACCGTGTTGACCGCCAGGAAGGCCGGGACGAGCGCGTGCGGCGCGCCGGTGCGGCTCACCAGCCACAGCGGCAGCCCGACGCCGAGCACCGAGTCGTCCAGGCTGAGCGGGGTGTCCAGCAGGACGAACAGCAGGTAGCGGCGGTCCCGCCAGGGGCTCGGTGCGGGGGCCTGCGGCGGGCCGGCCGGGGCGTCCGGAGCGGCGGCCGGCCCGGCGGCGGCCGGGTCGAGGGCCGGGTCGACGGCCTCCCGGGTGCGCCGGACCAGGAGGGCGGCGGCCAGGAAGGAGAGCAGGTCGGCCAGGATCAGGGCGTGGTACGCGCCGCGGGTGCCGACGGCGAGGCCGAGCGCGGCGATCCCGGAGCCGAGGGCGTAGCCCGCGTTGGCCGCGCTGCGCGACAGCGCCTGGTAGGTGGTGCGGCGCGGGCCGGCCGCCCTGGTCGCGAACAGCATCTCGAGGGTCTTGGCCATCCGGTCGCCGATACAGGTGACGGCGACCACCGGCAGCAGGACGGCGAACTCGGTGCGGACCAGCAGCAGTGACAGCGCGCCCAGCCGCAGCAGGTGACAGCCGATCAGCAGGGAGCGGACCGGGAAGCGTTCGGCCAGCCGGCCCGCGAGCGGGGAGCCGAGGATGCCCGCGACCCCGGCCGCGCCGAGCAGCAGGCCCAGCCGGCCGGCGTCCAGTCCGGCGACGAAGGTGAAGAACAGCACCGAGGACGCGGCCCACACGCCGGTGCCGGTCCGGTCCAGGAACTGCGCGAGCAGCATGGTCCGCCCGTCCCGGCCGCCCGGTGGCCTGCGCAGTTGCGCCACCAGGCCGCCCTCCCGGGCCGTTGCGGCCCCGTTCCCGCGCCCCATCCCCGTCCTCCGATCCACCCGCCAGGTCTCTTGACATCAAGAGACCTGGGGAAGACTGCCCCAAAACAATCTCGACGTCAAGATACTTGATGTCGACACTCCTGGATCGGAGGTGCCTGGCGGGCGGATCGGGCCCCGGGCGGGTGGAACGGGCCCCTGGTGGCGCGGGGTTCAGGCCCCGGGTGCCCGCAGGTCGAGGGTGAAGCTGAACCGGTCGCCCCGGTACAGCGAGCGGACCTGCTCCAGCGGCCGGCCGGCCGCGTCCCGGCTCCGGCGGTGCAGCAGCAGCATCGGCAGCGCGGGCGGGGTCCCGATCAGCAGCGCCTCGCGCGGGGTGGCGAGCACCGTCTCGATCCGCTCCTGCCCGGTGCCCAGTTCGGCGCCCTGCTCGCGCAGGTAGGCGTAGAACGAGGAGGACGGGTCGAAGTCGAGGTCCAGCCGCGGCACCCGGGCCACCGCCACGTACGTGCTCTCCAGGCCGATCCGCTCCTCGTCGGCGAGCAGTACCCGTTCCAGGTGCCAGACCGGCTCGCCCTCGGGGACCTCCAGCTGTCCGGCCGTCACCGCGTCGGCGGGGAAGCGGTCCAGGCCGATCAGCGTCCGGCCCGGCCGCATGCCCTGCCGGCTGACGCCCTCGGTGTAGCTGGCGAGCGACAGCGGCTGTTCGAGCTTGGCGTCGGCCACCACGGTGCCCCGGCCCCGGCGGCGCAGCCGGCCCTCCAGCAGCAGCTCGCGCAGCGCCTGCCGCAGGGTCGCCCTGGCCACCCCGTAGCGGGCGGCCAGCTCGACCTCGGTGGGCAGCCGGCCGCCCGGTCCGAGCTCGTCCAGGAGCCCGCCCAACTCCGTCTTGACGACGTAGTACTTCGGCAGCCGGCCGTGCTCCGGGACGCCGGAGCGGACGGGCGTACCGGGTGCGTGCGGGGTGCCTGGGCTCATCGCGCCACCCTATCGGCCGGGGGTCGGCCCGGCCGGATGGGATCACGGAACGGTAACGGGTATGGACCGAAGTTCCCGTGCTGTTCATGCGTCGGTGCGCTCCGGGAGGCTCGCACCTCGCCGGGCGCCCGCACGCTCGGTACCGGCGCCAGCCGCGCCGCGACTCGTCCCCCCTCCTCCAGGAGCCCCCGTGCGCATGTCCCGCACCCTCCGGATCGCCGCCGCCGTCACCGCCGCCGCGGCGGCGGCGCTCTCGCTGACGGCCGTTCAGGCCACCGCCGCCACCGGCCCGTACAAGGGCCTGCCGGACGGCACCAAGCAGGCCAAGACGCTGGTCATCGGCATCGACGGCACCCGGTACGACAAGCTGCTGACGGCCGACGCCCCGAACCTCAAGGCCCTGATGGCCGGCGGCATGACCGCCACCAGCAACCTCTACGCCAACCCGCTCGCCCCGACCCTGTCCGGCCCGGGCTGGTCGACCATCGCCACCGGCGTGTGGCCGGACAAGCACGGCGTGAAGGACAACACCTTCGCCGGCTCCCACTACGACCTCTACCCGGACCTGGCCACCCGCCTGGAGACCGCCGCCCCGGCCGCCTCCACCCTGGTGGTCGCGTCCTGGAGCCCGGTCGCCGACACCGTCTTCAACGGCAGGGCCGACCTGCGGATCCCGGAGGCCGACAACGACACCAAGACCGCCGCCGACGCCGCCGACTACCTGCGCAACGGCAACCCCGACACCACCTTCCTGCACTTCGACCAGGTCGACGAGGCCGGGCACAGCTACGGCGGCACCAGCCCCCAGTACGCGGCCGCGATCCACTCGGTCGACGGCCTGGTCGGCCAGGTGGTGGCCGCCGTCAAGGCCCGTCCGGGCTACGCCTCGGAGGACTGGCTGATCGTGGTCACCACCGACCACGGCCACACCGACGCCGGCGGCCACGGCGGCAACAGCGCCGTCGAGCGGCAGACCTTCGTGGTCGCCGACGGCGCGGGCTACGCGCCCGGCTCCACCCGCCAGGACGTCAAGCTCGTCGACATCGCGCCGACCGTGCTCAAGCACGAGGGCGTCGCGATCGACCCGGCCTGGAAGCTCGACGGCAGGCCGATCGACGAGATCACCCCCGACGCCTTCGACACCCTGCGGACGGGCCTGCAGACCCGCACCGACGAGACCGGCATCCCGGCCGGGGTCAAGGGCTGGACGCACACCCCGCCGAGCGGCTGGAGCATCGACAACTCCCGGATGCCCAGCGGCGGCGTCACCGAGTGGCGCGGCTGGGCCTTCGCCACCGACGAGTTCTGGACCGCCGCGCAGCTCGGCCAGTCCCGGGAGACCAACGTCCGGGCCCGCAACGTCTTCGCGGTCGCCGACTCCGACGAGTGGGACGACAAGTCGCACGGCGCCGGGCAGTTCGACTCCACCCTGCTCAGCCCCCGCTACCAGGTGGGCGGCGCCACCACGGCCACGCTGAGCTACGCCACCAACTACAAGATCGACGGCCCGCAGACCGGCGACGTCTACATCTCCTTCGACTCCGGTGCCCCGCAGCTGGTCAAGTCCTACCGCTCGGACGTCAACGGCTTCGAGAAGCTCACCGTGGCCGTCCCGGCCGGCGCCACCACCGCGCAGCTGCAGTTCCGCTACACCGGCACCAACAGCGCGTTCTGGACCGTCGACCAGGTCGCCCTGACCTTCTGAGCCCCCTGCTGCCCGGTCTCCGCCCACCGCTCCCCGGCCCGCGTCCCCGCGGCCGGGGAGTACGGCCGGGGAGTACGGCCGGGGATCACGCCAGGGGAGTACGGCCGGGCAGTAGGGCCTGCGTCACCCGGTGGCGCCGTCCGGTGGCAGCTGCGGATAGGGCGTGTGCAGGCTCCCGCCCCGGACCGCCCGGTGGAACTCGGTCGCCGCGGCCGCCACCGGGGCGTCCCGGCCGACGATCCGGGCCGCCGACGGGGGCAGGTCGTCGGGCGCCGCGCCCTCGGCGTACTTGCGCACCAGCGCGTCCCGGCCGTCCCGGTCGTCCTCGGCGAGGCCGTGCAGGGCGGTGACCAGCCGGTTCACCAGCAGGGTGGCGGTCAGGTGCCGGTCGTAGCCCCGGTGCTCCCGGAAGAACGCGGCCTCGGCCGGCGCCTGCACGAAGCGTTCGTGCAGGGCCAGGCCGAAGTCGGTGAAGTAGAGCTGCCGGCCGTCGGTCAGGATGTTCCCGAGGTGGGCGTCGAAGTGCAGCAGCCCCCGGGACTCCAGGAACGCCGTGCCTTCCCGCAGCCCCTCGTCCGCCAGCTCCCAGGCCACCTCGGCGCCCTCCCCGCCGCCGGCCAGCCGCCGTCCGAGCCAGGCGCCCAGGGTGGTCGGGACGTGCTCCAGGAACAGCAGCACGCTGTGCGTCGCCCGGCCCAGCTCCTCGGCCCTGGCCCGGACCGCCGGTGAGCCGCCCCAGCGGGCCGCCATCCGCTCCACCTCGCCGGTGTGCTCCGCCCGGGCGGCGGGGCCGGGCGCCCAGGAGTCCGGAACCACCCGCCAGTGGTACAGCAGCGGGAAGGCCTGGCACTCGTCCATCAGCACCCAGTCGGTGGTCAGGCCGTGCGCCGCGACCTCGCGCCAGACGCCGAACCCCGGACTCCCGAGGCCGTAGTGGCAGAACGCGGGCAGGTCGAACAGGTTCGCCGTGGACAGCAGGTTCGCCGTGCGCAGCTCCCGGCCGGTGAGCGGCACCGCCTTGACGAAGACCGGCACCCCGGCGACCTCCACCCGCGCGGTCCGGCCGCCGATCCCGGTGCCCAGGGGCACCGCGCGGGCCAGCAGCCGGGCGGCGCCCGGACCGTCCAGCCGGGACAGTGCCGCCGAGACGGAGTCGTACGCGCCGAGCCGGGCGGCCCGCGCCGTGGTCGCCCGTACGGCGGGGACCGCTGGGAGGATCGGAGGTGCCATGGCCGACACCCTAGGCGGTCGCCGGGGGTGACGGCACGTCAACTGCGGCCCGGTCGAACGGCGGTGGCCCTCAGGCGAGCGAGCGTGCGACCTGTTCGAGGTGGTCCATCGCCTCCTGCATGCCGCCCTCCATGCCGGAGTCGAGGTGGGCGTCGCGGTGCGCGCGGACGGAGTGCTCGACCAGGACGGTGAGCGTGGTGCGGCCGCCGTGCTCCGTGAGGGTGAGGGTGCTCAGCGCCGCGGCCTCCGGCATGCCCTCGAACACCTCGGTGGTGACCAGGCGTTCGTCCGGGACGATCTCCCGGTACTCGCCGTGGAAGGCGACCGGGAAGCCGCCGTTCGCCTCCATCACGTACCGCCAGGCGCCGCCGACCCGCAGGTCGACCTCGACCTCGGTGACCTTGCCGCGGTCGCCGCTCCACCAGCGTTCGATGAGTTCGGGAGTGGTCCACGCCCGGTACACCAGGTGCCGGGGCGCGTCGAACTCCCGGGTGATCAGGATGCTGGTGTCCGTCGGCAGCGTGACCACCGCCCGGCTGTTACTCGTCATCATCTCCACCTCCGTCGGGTTCCGCCGCTTCGTCCTTCAGTTCCGCCAGCACGGCGTCCAGCCGGTCGAACCGCGAGGACCACGACCGCTCGTAGCGGCCCACCCAGTCATGGATGGCCTTCAGCGGACGCCCGTCCAGCCGGTACAGCCGCCGGCGGCCCTCCTCGCGGACCCGCACCAGCCCGACCTCCCGCAGCACCCGCAGATGCTTGGACACCTGCGGCTGGGGCAGGTCCAGCGCGGCCACCAGGTCGGTCACCGACCGCTCGCCGGCGGCCAGCGCATCGAGGATCTGCCGCCGCCGGGGCTCGGCCACGGCGTTGAACGCGTCCGCCGTCGTCGCCGCCCGTGCCATGGATCCATCATATGCCTGTATCGGCATATGTGCTCCGGCGACGCGCGCGGGCGGGGTGCGTTCCGGGCGGCCGGTCAGGCGGGGGACGGTGGTCCGGGCGGCAGGTGGACGGTCATCAGCAGCTCGCACGGCCCGCCGCCGGCGCCCCGGTAGCCGTGCGGCACGTCCGCGTCGAAGGTGGCCGTCGCCCCGGCCCGCAGCGGGTGCTCGGCGCCGTCGACCGACAGGACCATCGCCCCGGCGGTCACGCTCACGGTCTCCACCACCCCGGCGGGGTGCGGGTGGCTGGTGTACTCCTCGCCGGGGTGCAGCAGCCAGCGCCAGACCTCGACCGGGGCCGGGCCCGCGGTGGTCAGCATCAGCTGCGCCCGGCCGCCCTGCCCGCCGGTCCACAACGGGGTGACCGCCGCCTCGTCCACCACCTGCACCCGGCTCGGCCCGGAGCCCTGCACCAGCGCCGACACGGACAGGCCGAGCGTGTCGGCCAGCCGGACCAGCGTGGCGAGGTTGGGATTGCCCTGGGCCTTCTCCAGGGCGACCAGCGCACCCTTGCTGACCTGGGCCCGGAGGCTGAGCTGGTCCAGGGTCAGCCCGGCCCTGGTGCGGGCGGCCCGTACGTTGCGGGCCACCGTGTTCAGCGCCTGTGCGGTGTCGGCCACGGGCTCCACCTCTCCTCGCCGTTCTCGCCGGTCCTCGCCCCCGGTCGTCCGAATGTACCGCGCGGTCGGCGCAGTGCACCCGATCGGTCGTTCTGATGTACCTTGGGGTCGTTCCAGTGACTAGGAGGTGCCACCGTGCTCGCGCTGCTCCTCGCCCTCGCCAGCTCGCTGGCGTACGGCTGCGCCGACTTCCTCGGCGGCCTCGGCGCCCGCCGCGCCCACGTGCTGCGCACCGTCATGGTCGCGGCACCGGCCAGCCTGGCCGTCGAACTGCTGCTGTGGCCGCTGCTCGGTGCGCACTGGTCGGCGGCCGCCGTCGGCTGGGGAGCCGCCTCCGGGGCCGCCTCGGCGGCCGCGTTCGTCCTGCTGTACCGCACCCTGGCGATCGGGCCGATGAGTGTGCTCTCGCCGGTGACCGCGCTGGTCTCCGCGGTCCTGCCGGTCGGCCTCGGACTCGCCCAGGGCGAGCGGCTGGGCGCGGCCGCGGCCGCCGGGATCCCGCTCGCGCTGGCCGCCGTGGTGCTGGTCAGCGCCGGCCCGGGTACGGGCGGCCGGTCCCGGCCCTCGCGCACCGCGCTGCTGCTCGCGGTCGGCGCCGGCGCCGCCATCGCGGTCCAGCTGATCTGCCTGCACCAGGCGCCGTCGGACAGCGGCCTGGCGCCGCTGATCACCGGCCGGGCGGTCTCCTCGGCCGTCACCCTGGCGGCGGCGGCCGTGATGTGGCGGCGCCTCGGCCCGGAGCGGCCCGGCCTGTGGCTGTCCGCCGGCTCGGGCGTCCTGGACTCGCTGGCCAACCTGGCGTTCCTGCTGGCCGTGCGCAGCGGTGACCTGGCCGTGGTCGCCGTGATCACCGCCCTCTATCCGGCCTCCACCGTCCTGCTGGCCCGCACCGTCCTCGGCGAACGCATCCACCGCAGCCAGCTGGCCGGACTGGCCGTGGCCGCCGTCGCGGTCGGCCTGCTGGCTCTCGGCTGACGGTCCGGGCCCGACCGCCCGACCCGACCACCCGAGCCCATCCGCCCGACCCCGTCCGTCCACTGCCCGGCGGCCGGTCAGAGCTGGTAGCGGTACACCCGGGAGCCGCGGGCCGGGTCCAGGCCGGAGGTCAGGCCGGCCGGTGCGAGCGCGGTGGGGACCTGCCGGAACCCGGTGCGCAGGAAGAGCACGGCGCTGCCGGTGGAGGCGGCGTACACGGTCCGCAGCCCCCGGTCCTCGGCGCGGGCCAGCAGCGCGGCGAGCAGCCGGGAGCCGACACCGGTGCCCTGGCGGGCGGGGTGCACGCACAGGTTGTAGAGCAGTCCGGCGGCGGGGTGCCCGGGTTCGGGGGCCAGCGGGCGCAGCGCGACGCAGCCGGCCGGCGGGGCCGGTTCCCGGTCGCCGGGTTCGATCAGGAAGTCGGTGGCGCGTTCCCGGTAGTCGGCCGGGCCGCGGTCCCGGAGTTCGCCCGAGCGCATGAACGGCGCCGACAGGACGAACAGGGCGGCGGCGTCGCCCGCGGTCGCGATCCGGACCGCGGGCGCGGCGACGGTGAGTGTCACCGGTCGGCCGTCCGTCGTCCGGGGGCCGCGGGGACCACCAGCGGGGTGCCGGTCTGCGGGTCCTCGATGATCTGGCAGGGCAGGTCGAAGACCCGCTCGACCAGGTCGGCGGTGACGATCTCGGCGGGCGGGCCCTCGGCGACCACCGCGCCGTCGCGCATCGCGATCAGGTGGGTGGCGTACCGGGCGGCCTGGTTGAGGTCGTGCAGGACGGCGACCAGGGTGCGGTCCTGCTCGCGGTGGAGCCGGGCGCACAGGTCGAGCACCTCGACCTGGTGGGCGATGTCGAGGAAGGTGGTCGGCTCGTCGAGCAGCAGCAGGGAGGTCTGCTGGGCGAGCGCCATGGCGAGCCAGACCCGCTGGCGCTGGCCGCCGGAGAGCTCGTCGACGTACCGGTCGGCGAGGGCGTCGACGCCGGTGGCGGCCATCGACTCGGCGACCACCCGCTCGTCCTCGCGGGACCACTGGCGCAGCAGCCCCTGGTGCGGGTAGCGGCCGCGGGAGACCAGGTCGGCGACGGTGATGCCGTCCGGCGCGGTGGAGCTCTGCGGCAGCAGGCCGAGCCGGCGGGCGAGTTCCTTGGCGGGCAGGCCGCTGATCTGCTCGCCGTCCAGCAGGACCCGGCCGGCGGCGGGCTTCAGCAGCCGGGCGAAGGCGCGCAGCAGGGTGGACTTTCCGCAGGCGTTGGGCCCGACGATGACGGTGAAGGAGTGGTCCGGGATGGTGACGGACAGCTCGGTGGCGATGGCCCGGTCGCCGTAGCGCAGGGTGACGCGGTCGGCGGCGAGCCGGCCGGGGGCGGCCTGGGCGGTGGTCACTTGGCCTCCGTCAGCTGGTCGGTGGAGACCACCACGGCGCACTTGTCGGCGGCCCAGCGCAGGGCGTCCCGGTGGTGCTGCTCGGAGAAGTCGGCGACGGCGTCGCCCACCACGAAGGCCTGCACGTCGTGGCTCCAGGCGTCGGCGGCGGTCATCATCACGCCGATGTGGGCGTAGACCCCGGCCAGCACCAGCTGGTCGCGGCCGGCGGCGGTGATCCGTTCGGCGAGGTCGGTGCGGGCGAAGGCGCTGTACTTCCACTTCGTCAGCAGGGTCTCCCCGGCCTGCGGCGCGACCTGCTCGGGCATGCCCTGGGCGTGGGCGTCGGCGGGCAGGCCGGGGCCCCAGAAGTCCAGCTGGAGGCCGCGTTCGGCGGCGCTCTGGCCGCCGCGCTGGTGGGAGTAGACCACCG
Source organism: Kitasatospora sp. NEAU-CNBT7 (assembly GCF_057220535.1). Taxonomy (NCBI): domain Bacteria; kingdom Bacillati; phylum Actinomycetota; class Actinomycetes; order Kitasatosporales; family Streptomycetaceae; genus Kitasatospora; species Kitasatospora sp. NEAU-CNBT7. The sequence goes on from NZ_JBXQQB010000043.1 coordinate 18,528, forward strand.
GGACGCCGTGGGCGCGGGCCCAGTCCAGCAGCCGGGCGGTGTTGGCCAGCAGGTCGGACAGCGGCGAGGTGTCCGGGGTGAACGCCCGCAGGAAGTAGTTCTGCAGGTCGTGCACGAGCAGGACGGCCCGGTCCGGGTCGGCCCGCCAGGGCACCCGGGGGCCGGGCAGCTGGTCGGGTCCGGGCATCGGGTAGGGCTCGATCGCGGGAAGTGCCATGGTGGTGGGGTCTCTCTACGGCTGGGGGGTGGTGGCGCGGAGGTCCTTCTTGCTGACCTTGCCGATGCCGGTCTGCGGGAAGGCGGTGACGAACTCCACCTTGTCGGGGACCTTGAAGTCGGCGAGGCCGGACTGCCGGACGAAGGCCCGCAGTTCGGCCGCGCGCGGCCGTTCGGCGCCCTCGCGCAGGATGACGTAGGCGCAGCTGCGCTCGCCCAGGTAGGCGTCGGGGGTGGCCACCACGGAGGCGTCGTGGACGGCCGGATGGGCCAGCAGCACGTTCTCCACCTCCTCGGCGGCTACCTTCTCGCCCCCACGGTTGATCTGATCCTTGGCCCTGCCCTCGACCACCAGGTGGCCGGTGGGCGTCCGGCGGACGACGTCTCCGGTGCGGTAGAAGCCCTGGGAGGTGAACGCCCGGGCGTTGTGCTCCGGCGCACGCCAGTAGCCACGGATGGTGTACGGGCCGCGGGTGAGCAGGTGGCCGGTGGCGCCGTCGGGCAGGTCCCGGTCGTGGTCGTCGACGATCCGGATCTCGTCGTCGGGGGAGATCGGCCGGCCCTGGGTGGTGAGCACGGTCTGCTCGTCGTCCTCGGGCCGGGTGTAGTTGACCAGGCCCTCGGCCATCCCGAAGACCTGCTGGACCCGGCAGCCGAGGGCGGGTCCCAGCCGCCGGGCGCCCTCGGTGCTGAGCTTGGCGCCGCCGACGTGGAGCAGTTCCAGGCTGCTCAGGTCGTGCGGTGCGTTCGCCGCCGCGTCGGCCCAGGCGAGCGCGACCGGGGGGACCAGGCCGGTCAGGGTGACCCGCTCGCGTTCGATCAGCGGGAAGGCCGCGTCCGCGCTCGGGTTGGGGGCCAGCACGACCCGGCCGCCGGCGTGGAAGGTGCCGAGCGTGCCGGGGGAGCTGAGCGGGAAGTTGTGGGCGGCGGGCAGGGCGCACAGGTACACCGTCCCGGGGCCGAGCCCGCAGATCACCGCGGACTCCCGGACGCTGTACAGGTAGTCGTCGTGGGTGCGGGGGATCAGCTTGGGCAGGCCGGTGGAGCCGCCGGACAGCTGCAGGAACGCCAGCTCGTCCGCCCGGGGCGGGTCCTGGACCGGGACGGCCTCGGCCGCCCGCAGCTCGGCGACGGAGGTGTACGGGCCCGGGTCGCCGACCACGAAGACCTCGCCCAGCGCGGGGACCGCGGCCAGCACGTCGGCCGCCAGCTCCCGGTGGTCGAAGCCGGCGTGCCGGTCCGGCACGATCAGCGCGCGGGCCCCGGCGAACTCGCAGAAGTAGGAGATCTCGGCGCGCCGGTGCGCGGGGAGCGCCATCACCGGTACCACCCCGGCCCGCAGCAGGCCGAAGAACAGCTCGAAGAACTCGGCGGTGTTGGGGAGTTGCAGCACCACCCGGTCGCCGCGGCGCAGCCCGCGGGCGAGCAGGCCGGTGGCGACCAGGTCGGCCCGCCGGTCCAGCTCGGCGTAGCTCCAGTGCCGGTCGCCGTCGGTGAGGGCGATCCGGTCGGGGGCCGCGGCGGCGTGGACGCGGATCATCCGGTCCAGCGGTTCGCCGGTCCAGTACCCGGCGGCCCGGTAGCGGGCGGCGAACTCCTCGGGCCAGAGGCTCACTTGCTCTCCTCCAGGCCGACCGCGTGCAGGAAGGTGCGGAACTTGGCGCCGGTCTCGGCGAGTTCGGCGTCGGGGTCGGAGGCGGCGACCACGCCGGCGCCCGCGAACAGCCGCAGCAGGTCGCCGTCGGCCTCGGCGCAGCGCAGGGTGACCACCCATTCGCCGTCGCCGTCGGCGTCGCCCCAGCCGACCACGCCGGTGTACAGGCCGCGGTCGAACGGCTCCAGTTCGCCGATCAGGTCGCGGGCCCGGTCGGTGGGCGTGCCGCAGACCGCCGGGGTGGGGTGCAGGGCGAGGGCCAGGTCCAGCGCGCTGGTGGCGGGGTCGGCGAGGGTGCCGGTGACGGTGGTGGACAGGTGCCACATCGCAGCGGTCCGTACCAGGGTGGGCCGCTCGGGGACGTGCAGTTCGGCGCAGAGCGGGGCGAGCGCGGCCCGGACGGCCTCGACCACCACGGCGTGCTCGTGCAGGTCCTTGGGGGACTCCAGCAGGGCGGCGGCCCGCCGGACGTCCTCGGCCAGATCGGTGGAGCGGGCGGCGGAGCCGGCCAGCGGGTTGGCGCTGACGGCGGTGGCCCGGCGGGAGACCAGCAGTTCGGGGCTGGCGCCGACCAGGGTGGCGGCGCCGCCGGCCGGGACGGCGAAGGTGTAGCCGTCGGGGTCGCGGCGGGACAGCCGGTGCAGCATGGCGGGCAGGTCGGCCCCGCCGGGCGCGGTCAGTTCCAGGGTGCGGGCGAGGACGACCTTGGTGAGTCCGGAGTCGTCGGACAGCCGGCGGACGGCCTCGGCGACGGCGTCCCGGTAGACCTCGGGGGCGGGCACCGGGCGCTGCCGCCAGTCGGCGGTGGCCGGGGCGGTGGCGGGCAGTTGCAGCAGCGGGTCCTCGTGCAGCGGCCCGGCCCGGTGGACCTCGGCGGGTATGAACAGCCGGGCCGGCTCGCCCGGGGAGAACGGGATCGCCCCGACCACGACGGGTGCCTCGGCCCCGGCGGCGCGGGCCGCGCGCAGCGCCTCGGCGGCGCGGGCCGGGTCGGTGACGGTGGCGCGGACGCCTTCGGCCAGCAGGGTGCGGCCGGGGCCGGCGAAGAAGGCCGTCGCCGGTCCTGGCCGGTAGCCGGCGAGCAGGGCGGTGGCGCCCGGCAGGGCCGCTGCCGTGTCGTGGGCCTCGTAGGCCGTGGTCATGAGTTCTCCGTTTCCTGGCGCGGGCGGCGCCTGGGCCGGGGCGTGCGGGCGGTGACGGACGGGCCGTCGGGCCGCCGTCGAGGCGGTGGGGTGCTGCGCGGGCGGTGCCGTGCGGACGGTGCTGTACGGGCGGTGCCGGGGGAGTTCCGAGACCGGCGCCCACGTACAATGGTTAGGCTAACCTAACAATACGGGAGGGTGGGAGGCCCCCGGCGCCGGAGGGTCCCTCTGGGCCGGGCTTCGATGTGAAGATCCGGAGAAGTGAAGCGTTGTCAGAGTATTGTCGGTCCGGCCGATGTGGGTTCGGGGAATGCCCGGGGGCCCGGGCCGACCACCGGCCCGGCAGCGGATTCCCGTGATCGTGACAGGGGAGAGACGATGACCAGCGACCGCTGGCTGCGGCGGTTCCACCCGGGCGGCGACGCCCGCGCACGGCTGGTGTGCTTCCCGCACGCCGGAGGTTCGGCGAGCTACTGGCACCCGCTCTCCGGCCTGCTCTCCCCGCGGACCGAGGTGCTGGCCGTCCAGTACCCGGGCCGTCAGGACCGGTTCACCGAGACCCCGCTGCGCAGCATCACCGAGCTGGCCGCCCACGCCGTCGACGCCCTCGGCGGGAGCGACGACCGCCCGCTGCTGCTGCTCGGCCACAGCATGGGCGCCCTGGTCGCGTACGAGGCCGCCCGGCTGCTGGAGCGCTCCGGCGCCGGCCCGGACCTGCTGCTGGTGTCCGGGCGCCGGGCGCCCCACCTGCGCCGCGACGAGGCCGCGCACCTGCTCGACGACCGGGCGCTGCTGGCCCACCTGGCCTCGCTGGACGGCACCGACGCCGGTCTGCTCGCCGACCCGGAGATCGTCGCACTGGCGCTGCCCGCCGTCCGCGCCGACTACGCCGCGCTGACCGGCTACCGGCACCGCGAGCAGGAGCCGCTGCGCTGCCCGGTCACCGCACTGGTCGGCGACGACGACCCGGTCACCCCGCCGGCCGACGCCCGGGGCTGGGAGCGCTACACGGCGGCCGAGTTCGAGCTGAAGGTCTTCCCCGGCGGCCACTTCTACCTGAACGGCCGCCACGACGAGATCGCCGCGGTGATCTCCCGTCACCTCGAGGCGCTGGTATGAGCGGCACCCTGTACGCGATCAGCGACCTGCACGTCGCCTACCCGGAGAACCGGAAGGTGGTCGAGGAGCTGCGCACCGACTCCCCGGACGACTGGCTGATCGTCGCCGGCGACGTCAGCGAGCGGTTCGGCGAGATCGAGTGGGTGCTCGCCACCCTGCGCGAGCGCTTCGCCAAGGTGATCTGGGCCCCGGGCAACCACGAACTGTGGACCCCCAAGGACGACCCGGTGCAGCTGCGCGGCGACGACCGCTACCGGGCGCTGGTCGAACTCTGCCGAGGCCTGGACGTGCTGACCCCCGAGGACCCGTACGCGGTGTGGTCCGGCGGACCCGGCGGCCCGGTCACCGTCGCCCCGCTCTTCCTCCTCTACGACTACACCTTCCGCCCCGAGGGCACCTCGGACAAGACGGAGGCGCTCGCCGCCGCCTATGCCGCCGGGGTGGTGTGCACCGACGAGATGATGCTGCACCCCGACCCGTACCCGTCCCGCGAGGCCTGGTGCGAGGCGCGGATCGAGGAGACCGAACGGCTGCTCGCCCGGCGCGACCCCGCCCTGCCGACGGTCCTGGTCAACCACTACCCGCTGGTGCGCGAGCCCACCAGGATCCTGCGCTACCCGGAGTTCGCGCTCTGGTGCGGCACCGAGCGCACCGCCGACTGGCACCGGCGGTACGACGCCGCCGCCATGATCTACGGACACCTGCACATCCCCCGGATCACCTGGGCGGACGGCGTCCGCTTCGAGGAGGTCTCGCTCGGCTACCCGCGCGAATGGGGCCCGCGCGGCGGCCCGCACCGCCCGCGCCGGGTGCTGCGGGCGGAGGAGCGGTGATCGAGCAGCTGCTGCCGCCGGGCGCCTCCTGGGCCGAGGCCTTCGACGACCTCGCCGACGCTCCGCTGCTGCCGGGCGAGGAGGAGCTGGTCGCCAAGGCGGTCCCCGCCCGCCGCCGCGAGGTGGCCACCGTACGGGCCTGCGCCCGCCGGGCGCTCGGCGCACTCGGCCTGCCGCCGGTGCCGATCCTGCGCGGGGAACGCGGCGCACCGCGCTGGCCCGAGGGCGTGGTCGGCAGCATGACGCACTGCGCCGGCTACCGCGCCGCGGTGGTCGCCCGCGCCGCCGACCTGCGCACCGTCGGCATCGACGCCGAACCGCACGAGCCGCTGCCGGACGACGTGCTCGAGGTGGTCGCGCTGCCCCAGGAGCAGTCCAGGATCGCCGAGTTGCTGGCGGAGCGGCCCGCGGTGCACTGGGACCGGCTGCTGTTCAGCGCCAAGGAGAGCGTCTACAAGGCGTGGTTCCCGCTGACCAGGCGCTTCCTGGAGTTCGAGGAGGCGGACATCACGCTGGAGGTGGACGGCACCTGGTCCGCCCGGCTGCTGGTCGACGGCACCACCGCGGACGGCGGCCCGCTGCTCGGCTTCCACGGCCGCTGGCTGGTGCAGGACGGGCTGCTGCTCACCGTCATCGCCTGAGCGGGGTGCGAGCGGCCGGCCCGCGGCCGGCACCGCGGGAAATCCCGGTGCCGGCCGCGGCCGGGCGCGGCTACCCTGCCGCGGGTGAAGAGCACACCGGAAATGTGGAGCGTGGTGGGCATCGAGGCGACCCGATGGGAAGGGCAGCCGCCGCCCGGCGCGGTCAGCGAGATCATCGAGATCGGGCTGACCGTGGTCGACGTCACGGCGGGTGAGCGGGTCGGCCGGCACCGGATCCTGGTCCGGCCCCGGCGCTCGACGGTGAGCGGCTTCTGCACCGAGCTGACCGGGCTGACCCAGGCCGAGGTCGACACCGGCGTCCCGTTCGCGGAGGCCTGCCGGCTGCTGGCGGCCGAGCACCTGGCCGGGTCACGCCCGTGGGCCAGCTGGGGCGACTACGACCGCAACCAGTTCACCCGGCAGTGCGCGGCCACCGGCACCCGGTACCCGTTCGGCCGCCGCCACGCCAACGCCAAGCTGGTCTTCACCGAGGCGTACGGGCTGCGCAAGCGGCCCGGCATGGCCCGGGCGCTCGAGCTGGCGGGCCTGCCGCTGGAGGGACGGCACCACCGCGGCGAGGACGACGCGTGGAACATCGCGGCGCTGGTCCTGCACCTGGCGGCCCACGATGCCTGGCACCCGGCGGTGTGCGAAGTGCCGGACCGATTCCGGTGACCGACAGTCACATCCCGTGGGACGAGCGGAAGCTGTCCCGAATGTCTCGGTAACGCAGCATCAGTTCCTGATCCGTGCCCCTACCGCCACCGGTCCGCGATCGAGATCCGAAAACCGGTGAGCAAAGTCTGATCGAATTCGAACATCGGACGCTGATCTCCCGTAGGATCGGCCCCGCCACCCGCACCAGGGTGCCGTCGTCTCCGGGGGGATCACGACGACGGCAGCGCGGCCCGCAGCGGCGGTGGCGCGGCGGCTCTCAGCCGCCTGTGATGGGCCCCATCGGGGGAGACAGCAACCAACACGGGCAGGAGGGGGGAGTTTTGAGCGAAAGATTCGGGTTCGAGCTGCGAAGACTCCGGACACAGCAGGGCGTCTCCTTGAAGGCGCTGAGCGAGATGGCGCACTACAGCAAGGGCTATCTGAGCAGGGTGGAGACCGGTGCCCGGCCCGCCACCCCGGAGCTGGCGGGCCGGTGCGACGACGTGCTGGGTGCCGGCGGCGCCCTGCGCGGGCTGGTCGCCGACCAGGACCCCGAGGGCCAGTCGGCCGAGCCGCTGAGGCCGGCCCAGTTACCGATGGCGGTACCGGACTTCTACGGCCGCGAGGCCGTCCTGGCCCGGCTCGACGGCCTGCTGTGCGAGCAGCGGATGGTGGTCTGCGCGATCGACGGGATGGCCGGGGTCGGCAAGTCCGCGCTGGCGGTCCACTGGGCGCACCGGGTGCGTGACCGGTTCCCGGACGGCTGCCTGTTCGCCGAGATCGACGGACCCGGCCAGGACGGCGCCTGGGTGACACCCGGCGAGGTGCTCGGCGGTTTCCTGCGGGCGCTGCGGCCCGGCGGGCCGCTGCCCACCGCGATCTCCGAGCGGGCGGCGCTGTTCCGCACCCTGCTGGACGGCCGCCGGATGCTGATCGTGCTGGACGGCGTGGTCAGCGCCGAGCAGGTGCAGCCGCTGCTGCCCGCCGCCCCCGGCTCGATGGTGCTGGTCACCAGCCGGGTCCGGATGGCGGGCCTGCGCTCCGCGCAGCTGCTCTCGCTGGACCCGCTGACCCCGCGGGAGGCGGTGCGGATGGTCGCCGCCATCATCGGCGACCAGCGGGTGGCGGCCGAGCCGGTCGCGGCCCGCCGGCTGGTCGAGGCCTGCGGCCTGCTGCCGCTGGCCGTCCAGCTGGTGGCGACCCGGCTGGCGGCCCGGCCGCGCTGGCAGATCGCCTCGCTGGTGGAACGGCTGGAGGATGAGGAGGAGGGCAGCTCGGTGCTGGACCTCGGCGGCGCCGCGGTCGGCACCGCGTTCCGGCTCAGCTACGAGCGGCTGGGCTGGCAGGCGGCCCACGCGCTGCGCCAGATCGCCCAGTTGGACGGCCCGGACCTGTCGCTCGCGGCCGCGGCCGCGGCGCTCGGCGCCGACCGGGCCGAGGCGGAGAACCTGCTGGAGGAGCTGGTGGACGCCAGTCTGCTGGACACCCCGGCGCCCGGCCGGTACGCGTTCCACAAGCTGGTCCGCTCGTTCGCGCTGAGCCTGGTGCGGCGGGCGGAGCTGGCGACCGCGGGCCCGGCCGGGGTGGCGCTGGCCGGTCTCTCCGACCGGATCGGGCGCTGACCGGCGGTACCGGAAGGAACGCCCGAGGGGCGGGGGGGGGGGGGGGGGGGGGGGGGGGGGGAGCCGGAGCCACCCGCCCCCCGCCTCC
>NZ_JBXQQB010000043.1:26509-50207 GCF_057220535.1 Kitasatospora sp. NEAU-CNBT7
TCACCCAAAAAAATAAAAAAAAAAACCCCCCCCCCCCCCCCCCCCCCCCCGCTCCCCCCCCCCCCCCCCCCCCCCCCCTCGCCGCTGTCAGACGCCGCCGTACGGCTCCGCCATCGCCACCGCGATCTTCCGCGGGCCGGTGAACGGCTCGCGGGCGTGCGTGGAGAGCATGTTGTCGATCACCAGCACATCGTGGCGGCGGTAGTCGAAGCGGACCGAGGTGGCCCGGTAGCACTCCCGCAGGTGGTCCAGGACGTCGTCCGGGATCGGCTCGCCGTCGCCGTAGTAGGTGTTGCTGGGCAGGTCCTCCGGCTTGCACATGGCCTGCAGTCCGAGCCTGAGCTCCTCCGGCAGCGTGCTGACGTGGAAGAACGTGGCGTGGTTGAACCAGACCTGGTCGCCGGTGACCGGGTGCTTGTGGACGGCGTCGCGCACCGCCCTGGTCCGCAGCCGGTCGGCCCCGATCCAGGTGGTCTCGATGCCCTGGCCGGCGCAGTGCCGCTCCACCTCCTCGCGGTCGTCGGTGTTGAACACCTCCGACCACGGCAGTCCCAGCCCGCCGCCGTAGTTGCGCACCACCGACCACCTGCGGCGCTCGAACTCCTCGCGCACCGACGGGTCGATCGCCCGGTACAGCGCGCGGGTGGAGGAGAGCGGGGTGGCGCCCCGGGTCAGCGGCGGTTCGATGCAGTAGAAGTAGAGGACCAGCGGCCAGACGGCCTGGTAGGAGTTCTCGTTGTGGGCGAAGATCTCCTCCTGCGGCGGGTACTCGGTCGAGGTGTAGACGTTCCCCTTGATGGACTGCCGGGGCGAGGAGCGCTCGGCGTACGTCAGGGGCTCGCCGGACAGCTCGCGCACCACCGCGTCGAAGCCGTCCACGCCGTCCACCGCGAAGTCGCGGAACAGCAGCGCGCCGTGGGTGCGCAGCTGCTCGCGCAGCTCCTCGCGATGGTGCCGGATGTGCTCGACCAGCCGGTGGTCGCCGCCGTCGACGGTGAGGGGCAGCTGAGGCTCGGTCACACGGATACTCCGTTCGTCAGATCCTGGGTGCGGCCGCCGTCCGCCGTCGCGGGCGTGCGCCGGGGCGCGGGGCCGGAATGTCCGGCCGGGCGGGCGCTGGGGCGGAGCCGGTCGCCGGCGGCCCGGGCCGGGGGATTTTCCCGGCGGTGGCCGACAATTGCGGGGCGACGGCGGTGCGTTGTCCGGGTGGGCGGGCCACCGGGGTGCCAGCACACTATCGCCGGGGGATAGCACGGACAAGGCGGGTGCGTCCCGGATCTCCTTTCCGGTGGCGGGAATTGACGCCCGGGGACGGTCGCCGGCGAGGCGTCCGACCGGGTTGATTGTCGAGTACATGACCTAACGTGCCTGGTCGGGCCGGGTTGCCTCGGGGTTGTCAGTTGCCAGGCTCTGGCAACTGACAACCCCTTGAGCGCTATTGATCAAACCGGCCATGATGGCGATGTCCGAAACGGGGGCCGTGCTTCCCCTCACCGCCGAACGGCGCCAGGAAGCCCGCGGAGCGTATTCCGCCGGCCCCGACCCGGCTACCGGAAGGTAGTTGAACGGCATATTTCCGGCTGCGCCGCGCAGGCCGGTGATTTTCCGTCATCTCCTGTTCCGGTGAACTCCCGTAAATCCTCCAGTGAATGAATTCGGCATGCCCGAAAGCCGAACAGAGGAGTGCAGATGAGCGACGACCAGAACGACGACCGGCAGTACCTCGTGGTCCTCAACGACGAGGAGCAGTACTCGGTCTGGGCGGTCGGCCGGGACGTCCCGGCGGGCTGGCGCACCGAGGGCACCCAGGGCACCAAGGACGAGTGCCTGGCCCGGATCTCCGAGGTGTGGACCGACATGCGGCCGCTGAGCCTGCGGCAGCGGATGGACCAGGGCGCCGACGCCTGACCACCGGGCCCCGCCGCGGGCCCGCCCACCGACCACCCACCACCGAAGGGCAGACCGTGCAGACAATCCCGCCGCCCGGCACCGGGCAGGACGGCACGGCCCAGGCCGCGCCACCGCGGCCGGCCGGGGCACCCGGCGACCCGGCCCCCGGCGGGCTGCTGCACGAGCTGGTCGCGGCCCGTGCGGCCCTGACCCCGCACGCGCCCGCGGTCGCCGCCGGCGGCCACGCGCTGAGCTACGCCGAACTCAACGAGCGGGCCAACCGGCTCGCCCACCACCTGCGCGACCTCGGCGCCGGCCCCGACCGGCTGGTCGGCGTCTGCCTGCACCGCGGCACGGACCTGGCGGTGGCGCTGCTCGCGGTCTGGAAGGCGGGCTCCGCGTACGTCCCGTTCGACCCGGGCCACCCCAAGGACCGCGTCGACTGGGTGCTCGGCGACACCGGCGCCCGCATCGTGGTCACCGAGCAGGCCCTGGCCCCGCTGGTCCGCGCCGACGGCGTCCACCTGGTCACCCTCGACACCGCCGGCCCCGAGCTGGCCGCCCGGCCCGCCACCGACCCGGTCACCGGTGTCACCGCGGACCACCTCGCGTACGTCATCCACACCTCCGGCTCCACCGGGCGCCCCAAGGGCGTCGCGGTCAGCCACCGCGGCATCGCCAACCGGGTCGCCTGGACCGTGCACACCCACGGCCTCGGCCCCGCCGACCGGGTGCTGCAGAAGACCTCGCTCAGCTTCGACGCGGCCGGCTGGGAGTTCTTCGGCCCGCTGAGCAGCGGCGGCACCGTGGTGATGGCCCCCGTCGGGGTCGAACGCGACCCCGCCGAGATGGTCCGTACCGTCGCCCGCGAGCGGATCAGCGTGCTCCAGCTGGTGCCCTCGGTGCTGCGGCTGCTGGTCGACGAACCCGGCTGGGCCGACTGCACCGCCATCCGGCTGGTCTTCTCGGCGGGCGAGCCGCTGCACGCCGAGCTCTGCCAGCGCCTGCTGGCCCGCGCCGACGTCCAGATCTGGAACACCTACGGGCCCACCGAGTGCTCCATCGACGTCACCGCCCAGCACGTCGACCCCGGGCAGCTCACCGGCCCGATCCTGATCGGCCGCCCGATCACCGGCATCCGGCTGCTGGTGCTGGACGGGAACGGCGGCCTCGCGCCGCTCGGCATCCCTGGCGAACTGCACGTCGGCGGTGCCGGCGTGGCCCGCGGCTACGTCAACCGCCCGGACCTGACCGCCGACCGCTTCGTGCCCGACCCGTACGGCCCGCCCGGCGGCCGCCTGTACCGCACCGGCGACCAGGTCCGCTGGCGCGCCGACGGCACCCTCGAGTACCTCGGCCGCCTCGACGGGCAGGTCAAGGTCAACGGCGTGCGGATCGAACCCGGCGAGATCGAGACCGTGCTGGCCGCCCACCCCCGGGTGAGCGCCGCCGCGGTCCTCGCCGTGACCGGCGCCGCCGGCGTCGGCCGGATCGCCGCCTACCTCACCGTCCGCGGCGAGGTCACCCACGAGGAACTGCGCGCCCACTGCCGCGAGCGGCTGCCCGAGTACCTGGTGCCCGCCGTCTTCACCGTGCTCGACGCGTTCCCGCTGACCACCAGCGGCAAGCTCGACCGCAAGGCGCTGCCCGCGCCCGGCGAGCGGCCCGCCGACACCGGCGGGCGGGTGCCGCTGCGCACCCCCACCGAACGCACCGTCGCCGCGATCTGGGCCGACCTGCTGGACACCCCCGACATCGCGGCCGACGACGACTTCTTCCGGCTCGGCGGCTACTCGCTGCTGCTCGGCCGGCTCGCCCAGCGGCTGCGCGCCGCCACCGGCCGCGAACTCGCCCTCGCCGACCTGTTCACCGCCTCCACCGTGCGCGACCAGGCCCGGCTGCTGGAACGCGCCGAGGCCGCGGGCGCCGAGATCACCAAGGTCGACCGCTCGGTGCCGCTGCCGCTGTCGGCCGGCCAGCAGCGGATGTGGTTCCTCGACCAGCTCGCCCCCGGCAGCGCCGAGTACGTGATCCCGCTGTTCCTGCGGCTGCCGGGCGACACCGACCCCGCCCTGCTCGGCCGGGCCCTCACCGCGCTGGCCGCCCGGCACGAGGCCCTGCGCACCCGCTACCCGCTGGCCGACGGCCGGCCCGTCCAGCAGGTCGACCAGCCGGGCGCCGTCGAGCTCGCCGTCACCGACGCCGACGGACCCGCGCTGGTCGACCGCGTCACCGCGGAGATCGCCCGCGGCTTCGGCCTCGCCGACGGCCCGCTCTGGCGCGCCCTGCTCGCCCGGCGCGCCGACGGCTCCGCGCTGCTGCTGCTGACGGTCCACCACATCGCCTGCGACGGCTGGTCGACGGTCCTGCTCAAGCGGGAGCTGCGGGAGCTGTACGCCGCCCTCGTCGACGGCCGCGAACCGGACCTGGCGCCGCTGCCGATCGGCTACCCGGACTTCGCCGTCTGGCAGCGCGAACACTGGCTCACCGAGCAGCTGCGCCAGGACCAGCTCGCCCACTGGCGCGAGGCGCTGGCCGGCCTGCCGACGCTGCCGCTGCCCACCGACCGCCCCCGCCCCGCCCACCGCGAGGCGCACGGCGCGGTCCGGGCCGTCCACATCCCGGCCGCCACCGCGCAGGCGCTGACCGAACTCGGCCGCAGCCGCGGCGCCACGCCGTTCATGACCCTGCTGACCCTCTGGCAGACCCTGCTCGCCCAGCACAGCGGCCAGTGGGACGTCGCCGTCGGCACCCCGGTGGCCGGCCGGGTCCGGCCGGAGACCCGGGGCCTGGTCGGGCTGTTCCTCAACTCCCTGGTGCTGCGCGGCCGACTCGCCCCCGAGCTGGGCTTCGAAGCGGCACTGGACCGGGTCCGGGCCGCCTGCCTGGCCGCCTTCGCCCACCAGGACCTGCCGTTCGAGCAGCTGGTCGAGGACCTCCAGCCGGTCCGCGACCCCTCCCGCACCCCGCTCTACCAGGCCCTGTTCGACCTCCAGGACGAGGGGCTGACCGGCCTGGCCGAGGACGACGGCGCGCTCGCCGAGTTCGGCGGCGCCTGGCACACCACGCCCACCGACCTGGCCCTGATCATGCACCGGCAGGACGACGGCGGCCTGGCCGGCCTGCTGGAGTACGCCACCGCGCTGTTCGACCCGCAGACCGCCGACGCGCTCGCCGACGGCCTGGCCGCCCTCGCCGCCGAGGTTGTCGCCGACCCGGCCGCCGCCCTGGCCACCCTGGACGTGCGCACCGAGGCCGACCGGCGGCGCGCCGCGCTGGAGTGGAACACCGCCGTCCCGGCGGTGAACCCCGCGCCGGCCGCGCCCGCCGGGCACCTGGCCCCGCGCAACCCGTTCGAGGAGCGCCTCGCCGCGATCTGGGCCGAGGCACTGGAGACCGAGGTCGGCGTCCGCGACGACTTCTTCGCGCTCGGCGGCAACTCCCTGCTCGCGGCGACCGTCACCGCCGCCGCCCGGGCCGAACTCGACCTGGACATCCCGGTCCGGGCGCTGTTCGACGGACCCACGGTCGAGCAGTGGGCGCTCGCCCTGGAGGACTTGATCCGGGCGGAGATCGCCCAGCTCAGCGATGAGGACGTCGTGGCCGACACGACCCGTACGAAGGGGCAGCCGGCATGAGTGCTGGAGACACGCAGCAGACCACCCAGGACGCCACCGCCCTGCGCGAGGAGCTGATCCGGCGCCGGATGGCCGGCGGCCGGCCCGCCGCCCCCGCCGCCATCCCCGCGGCGGACCGCACCCGGCCGCTGCCGCTCTCCTTCGGCCAGCGCCAGATGTGGTTCCTGAACCGCCTCGACCCCGACGCCGTCGAGTACCTGGTGCCCCAACTGCTGCGCCTGCGCGGCGAACTGGACCGCGGTGCACTCGCCGCCGCACTCGACGAACTGACCGCCCGGCACGAGATCCTGCGCACCCGGTACGCCCTGGACGGCGAGGAGCCGGTCCAGCTGATCGGCCCGGCCGCCCCGGGCCTGCTGGCCACCGTCGACCTCACCGGCCGGCCCGCCGCCGACCGCGCCCGCCTCGCCGAGGAGCAGGCCCGCCGGCTCGGCGCCCGGCCCTTCGACCTCGAGCAGGACGCACCCCTGCGCGCCACCCTGTACGTGCTGGCGCCCGACGACCACCTGTTCGCCCTCACCCTGCACCACATCGCCTGCGACGAACGCACGCAGGAACTGCTGATGGCCGAACTCTCCGCGCTCTACGGCGCGTTCCGCGACGGCCGGCCCTCGCCGCTGCCCGCCCCCGGCCTCCAGTACGCCGACTACGCCGCCTGGCAGCGCGCGGAGTTCCGCACCCGGCCCGCCGCGATCCGGCAGCTCTCCTACTGGAAGCAGCAGCTGAGCGGCGTCGAGCCGCTCGCGCTGCCCACCGACCGGCTCCGCCCGGCGGTCCGCTCCACCGAGGGTGCGGCGCACCGCTTCACCGTCCCCGCCGCCACCGCCGAGCGGCTGCGCGCACTGGCCGCCGAGCACCGCACCACCCTGTTCACCGTGCTGCTCGCCGGCTACCAGGCCCAGCTCGCCCGCTGGACCGGCAGCACCGACATCGCGGTGGGCACCGTGGTCTCCGGCCGCACCCGCCCGCAACTGCGCGACCTGGCCGGCTACGCCATCAACACCCTGGTGCTGCGCACCCGCTGGGACGGCGACCCGGCCTTCGCCGACCTGCTCCCGCTGGCCCGCACCACCGTGCTGGACGCCTTCGACCGCCAGGACACCCCGTTCGCCTCGCTGGTCGACGAACTCCAGCCCGAGCGCGACCTGTCCGTCACCCCGCTGTTCCAGACCGCGTTCACCCTGCACGACGGGCAGGCCGGCGGACTCACCCTCGGCGGCGTCCGCGCCGAGCAGGTCCCGCTGCCTTGGCAGGTCGCCAAGTTCGACCTCGCCCTGCAGGCCGCCGAACTCCCCGACGGCTCCCTCGGCTGCCAGTTCGAGTACGCCACCGGCCTGTTCGACGAGCCGACCGTGCAGCGGCTGGCCGGCCACCTGACCCGCCTGCTCACCGCCGTCGCCGAACGCCCCGAGGCCCCGCTGTCCGGCATCGAGCTCCTCGACGCCGCCGAACTCGCCGTGGTCGACCAACAGATCCCCGGCGCCCCCAGCGCGTGGGACGGTCGCTGCGCCCACCAGGTCTTCGAGGAGCAGGCCGCCCGCACCCCCGACGCGGTCGCCGTCAGCCACCCCGGCGGCTCGCTCACCTACCGCGAGCTCAACGGCCGCGCCAACCGCCTGGCCCGCCGCCTGCGCGCCCTCGGCGTCGGCGCCGAATCGCTGGTCGGCGTCTGCCTGGAGCGCGGCCCGGAGCTGGTGGTCACCCTGATCGCCGTCCTCAAGTCCGGCGGCGCCTACGTGCCGCTCGACCCGGCGTACCCGTCCGACCGGCTCGCCTACATGGCCGCCGACGCCGCCCTGGCCTGCGTGGTCACCGAGACCGCCCACGCCGGCCTGGTCGCCTCCGTGCACGCCGGCCCCGCCCTGGTCCTCGAGGACATCGCCGCCGAACTGGCCGCCGGGAGCGCCGAGGACCTGCCGCCGCTGGCCACCCCCGACGGCGCGGTCTACGTCATCTACACCTCCGGCTCCACCGGCCGCCCCAAGGGCGTGGTGCTCTCCCACCGGGCCGTCCTGCGGCTGTTCAGCGCCGCCGCCGGCCTGTACGGCTTCGGCGGCGACGACGTCTGGTCCCTGTTCCACTCCTACGCCTTCGACGTGTCCGTCTGGGAGCTGTGGGGCGCCCTGCTGTTCGGCGGCCGCCTCGCCGTGGTCCCCTTCGACGTCGCCCGCTCGCCCGAGGAGTTCCTCGACCTGCTTGTCACCGAAGGCGTCACCGTGCTCAGCCAGACCCCGTCCGCGTTCCGCTCACTGGTCACCCTGGCCGGCGCCGGCGACCCGCGGATCGACCGGCTCACCCTGCGCCACGTGGTCTTCGGCGGCGAGAAGCTGGAGATCGGCGACCTGCGGCCGTGGACCGACCGGCTCGGCCTCGACGCCCCCGCGCTGATCAACATGTACGGCATCACCGAGACCACCGTGCACACCACCTTCCACCGCCTCACCGGCACCGACCTCGCCGCCCCCGCGGTCAGCCCGATCGGCCGCCCGCTGCCCGACCTCGGTGTCCACCTGCTGGACGAGAACGGCCGGCTGGTGCCGGTCGGCGTGGTCGGCGAGATCCACGTCAGCGGCCCCGGCGTCGCCCGCGGCTACCTCAACCGGCCCGACCTCACCGCCGAGCGGTTCGTCCCCAACCCGTTCGGCGCGCCCGGCTCCCGGCTGTACCGCTCCGGCGACCTGGCCCGCCGCCGCGCCGACGGCACCCTGGAGTCGGTCGGCCGGGCCGACGACCAGGTGAAGATCCGCGGCTACCGGATCGAGCTCGGCGAGATCCAGGCCGCCGTCGCCGCCCACCCGGGCGTGCGCGAGGCTGTCGTGATCGCCCGCGAGGACAGCCCGGGCCGCAAGGAACTGGTCGCCTACTGGACCGCCGAACCCGACGGCGGACCCACCGCCGCCGACCTGCAGGCCCTGCTCGGCCAGAGCCTCCCCGGCTACATGATCCCGGCCGCCTTCGTCCGGCTGGACGCCTTCCCGCTCACCGGCAACGGCAAGACCGACCGCCGCGCCCTGCCCGCCCCCGAGCGCACCGGCGCCGGCCAGGACGAGGCCTTCACCGCGCCGCGGACCGTCACCGAGCAGCGGATCGCCGAGGTCTGGTGCCAGGCGCTGGGCCTGGAGCGGGTCAGCGTCGACGCCACCTTCTTCGACCTCGGCGGCGACTCCATCCGCGCGGTCTCCCTGGTCGGCGTCCTGCGCGAGGCCGACTACGACGTCACCGTCCGCGACGTCTTCGAGCACCGCACGGTCGCCGCCCTCGCCCAGTACCTCGGCAACCGGCAGGCGCCGCCCGCGCCGGCCCCGGCCGTGGCACCGTTCCAGCTGATCGACCCGGCCGTCCGCGCCGCCCTGCCCGCCGGGATCACCGACGCCTACCCGCTCTCCCAGGTCCAGCTCGGCATGGTCGCCGAACTCCTCACCGGCGGCAGCACCAACACGTACCACAACGTCACCGCCTTCCGGGTCCGCGACGACCGGCCGTTCGACCCGGACGCGCTGCGCGGGGCCGTGCGCCAGGTGGTCGCCCGCCACGAGGTGCTGCGCACCTCCTTCGAACTCACCGCGTACGGCACCCCGCTGCAGCTGGTGCACGGCGAGGTCGAACCGCAGGTCGCCGTGCACGACCTGCGCGCCCTCGACGAGGCCGGACAGGAGGCCGCCGTCCGGGAGTTCACCGCCGCCGAGCGGGCCAACCCGTTCGACCTCGACGTGCCGCCGCTGATCCGGGTCACCGCCCACCTCGCGGCCGGGAACGACTGGTGGATCTCCATCACCGAGTGCCACCCGGTCCTGGAGGGCTGGAGCTACCACTCGCTGCTGATGGAGACCCTGGAGACGTTCCGCGCGCTGCGGGCCGGCCGGACGCCGCTGGTGCCCGAGACCCCGTCGGTGCGGTTCGCCGACTTCATCGCCGCCGAACTCGACGCCGTCGCCTCCGCCGAGGACCGCGCCTTCTGGCAGGGCGTGCTCGACGAGCACCCGCCGTTCGCGCTGCCGGCCGGCTGGGGCGCGGACCCCGGACAGCCGCGCGAGTACTACCGCGTCCAGATCCCCTACCGGGACCTGGAACCGCAGCTGCGGCTGCTCGCCGTCCGCTCCCGCGCCTCCCTGAAGAACGTCCTGGTGGCGGCGCACCTCAAGGTGCTCGGCCTGCTCACCGAGCAGACGGGCTTCTGCACCGGCCTGGTCTGCGACGGCCGCCCCGAGGCCGTCGGCGCCGACCGGGTGTACGGCATGTACCTCAACACCCTGCCGTTCCCGGCCCGCCGCACCGCCGCCACCTGGCGGGAGTCGGTCCAGCAGGTGCTCGCCGACGAGATCGCGATGTGGCCGCGCCGCCGCTTCCCCATGCCGGTCATCCAGCGCGAACTCGGCGACGGCGGACGCCTGATCGACGTGATGTTCAACCACCAGGACTTCCACCAGGTCGACCTCGGCCAGATCGACGCCGAGAGCGTCATCGACGAGGGCCACACCGAGTTCGGACTGACCGTCACCACCCTCGGCGGCTGCTTCACCCTGGCCAGCGACACCCACACCCTCACCCGCGCCCACACCGAGCGGATCGGCGCCCTCTACCGCGCCGTCGTCGAGGCGATGGCCGCCGACCCCGAGGGCGACGCCACGGCGGCCTTCCTGCCGCCCGGCGAGCTGGAGATCGTCGACCGGCCGGTCGCCGCCACCCCGGACCGCCACGAAGGCCTGTGCGTGCACGAGGTGTTCGAACGGCAGGCCGCCCGGGCGCCGGAGAAGACGGCCGTCACCCACCAGGGCGTGCCGCTCGGCTACGGCGAGCTGAACCGCCGCGCCAACCGCCTGGCCCGGCGCCTGCGCGAGCTGGGGATCGGCCCCGAGTCGCCGGTCGGCGTCTGCCTGGAGCGCGGCGCGGACCTGGTGGTCACCCTGCTCGCCGTCCTCAAGGCCGGCGGCGCCTACGTCCCGCTGGACCCGGCGTACCCGGCGGACCGGCTGGCGTACATGGCCTCGGACGCCGCGCTGGCCTGCGTGGTCACCGAGGAGCGGCACACCGCCCTGGTGGATTCGGTGTTCCGGGGACCGGTGCTGGTCGCCGAGGAGCTGGCGCAGGGCCTGGCCGCGCTGCCCGACCACGACCTGCCGCCGCTCGCCGGGCCCGACAACGCCGTCTACGTCATCTACACCTCCGGCTCGACCGGCCGCCCCAAGGGCGTCACGCTCTCGCACCGCAACGTGGTCGGCCTGTTCGCGGCCACCGAGGACCTGTTCGCGATCTCCGCCGACGACGTGTGGTCGCTGTTCCACTCCTACGCCTTCGACTTCTCGGTCTGGGAGCTGTGGGGAGCGCTGCTGCACGGCGGCCGGGTGGTGGTGGTGCCGTTCGACACCGCCCGCTCGCCCGAGGACTTCCTGGACCTGCTGGTCACCGAGCGCGTCACCATGCTGAGCCAGACGCCGTCGGCGTTCCGCTCGCTGGTCGGCCTGGCTGGCGCCGGCGACCCGCGGATCGGCGAACTCGCCCTGCGCGCCGTGGTGTTCGGCGGCGAGAAGCTCGAACTCGGCGAACTGCGGCCGTGGACCGAGCGGCTCGGCCCGGACGCCCCCGCACTGATCAACATGTACGGCATCACCGAGACCACCGTCCACGTCACCCACCACCGGGTCACCGCCGACGACCTCACCGACCCCGCCGTCAGCCCCGCCGGCCACCCGCTGCCCGACCTCGGCGTGCACCTGCTCGACCCGAACGGCCGGCTGGTGCCGGTCGGGGTGGTCGGCGAGATCCACGTCAGCGGCCGGGGCGTCGCCCGCGGCTACCTCAACCGGCCCGGCCTGACCGCCGAGCGGTTCGTCCCCAACCCGTTCGGCGCGCCCGGCTCCCGGCTGTACCGCTCCGGCGACCTGGCCCGCCGCCGCGCCGACGGCTCCCTGGAGTTCGTCGGCCGGGCCGACGACCAGGTGAAGATCCGCGGCTACCGGATCGAGCTCGGCGAGATCCAGGCCGCCGTCGCCGCCCACCCCGGCGTCCGGGAGACCGTGGTCGTCGTCCGCGAGGACACCCCCGGGCAGAAGGAACTGGTGGCCTACTGGACCGCCGAACCCGGCCACCCGTCCACCGGCGCCGACCTGCGGGCCCACCTCACCACCACGCTCGCGCCGTACATGGTCCCCTCGGCCTTCGTCGAACTGCCCGCCATCCCGCTGACCTCCACCGCCAAGCTCGACCGGCGCGCCCTGCCCGCCCCCGAGCGCACCGCGATGGCCGGCGCCCCCGCCGCCGTCGCCCCGCGCACCGGGACCGAGGAACGGCTCGTGGCCGTCTGGAGCGAGGTCCTCGGCCGGGACGGCATCGGCGTCGAGGACGCCTTCTTCGACCTCGGCGGCGACTCGATCCGGGTCCTCGCCCTGATCGGCGCCCTGCGCACGGCCGGCTTCCAGGTCACGGCCGGCGAGGTCTACCAGCACGCCACCGTCGCCGCGCTGGCCGAGCTGCTCGCCTCCCGCGCCCCGGCCGCCGCCGGCGCGGCGCCCGAACCGGTCCGCCCGTTCGCGCTGATCACCGAGACCGACCGGGCCGCCCTGCCCGCCGACGCCACCGACGCCTACCCGCTCGGTGAACTC
Organism: Kitasatospora sp. NEAU-CNBT7; assembly: GCF_057220535.1. Classification (NCBI taxonomy): domain Bacteria; kingdom Bacillati; phylum Actinomycetota; class Actinomycetes; order Kitasatosporales; family Streptomycetaceae; genus Kitasatospora; species Kitasatospora sp. NEAU-CNBT7. The sequence continues at coordinate 38,637 of NZ_JBXQQB010000043.1, forward strand.
CAGCTCGGCATGCTGGTCGAGATGCTCGCCGACCGCGAGCGCAACCGCTACCACAACGTCACCTGCTTCCGGATCGACGACGACCGGCCGTTCGACGACACCGCGCTCGCCGCCGCCGTCGCCCTGCTGACCGACCGGCACGAGATCCTGCGCACCTCCGTGGACATCTCCCGCTACTCCGTCCCGCTGCAGATCGTCCACCGCACCGCCGAGGTCCCCTACCGCAGCTGGGACCTCACCGGCGCCGACCCGCAGGCCCAGCGGGACGCCCTGCGGGCCTTCGTCGCCACCGAGCGGACCGCGCTGTTCGCCGCCGACGACCTCCCGCTGCTGCGGGTCTTCGCCCACGCCGCCGACGACGGCTGGTGGCTGACCGTCACCGAGTCGCACGTCATCCTGGAGGGCTGGAGCCACCACGCCCTGGTGATGGAACTGATCGCCTGCTACCGCAGCCTGCGCGACGGCGCGCAGCCGCCCGCGAAGGGCCGCACCGAGGTGCGCTTCGCCGACTTCATCGCCGCCGAACTCGCCGCACTCGGCTCCGCCGAGGACCGCGACTACTGGCAGCGGATCGTCGCCGACCACGCCCCGGTCACCCTGCCCGCGCACTGGCGGGACGCCCCCGGCACCCCGCGCGAGGCGTTCCAGCAGGTGATCCTGCTGGACGACCTGGCCGACGGCCTCGCCGCCGTCGCCACCGCCGCCCAGGCCTCCGTCAAGAGCGTGCTGCTCGCCGCCCACACCAAGGTGATGAGCGGCTTCACCCCGGCCCGGACCTTCTTCACCGGCCTGGTCGGCCACGGCCGCCCCGAGGTGCCCGGCGCCGAGCACGTCTACGGCATGCACCTCAACACCGTGCCGTTCGCCGCCGAGCGCGGCGCCGCCACCTGGCGCGAACTGATCCGGCAGGTCCTGGACCGGGAGGCCGAGATCTGGCCGCACCGCCGCTACCCGCTGCCCGCCATCCAGCGCGACGCCGGCCGCACCGGCCTGATCCAGATCTCGTTCAGCTACCTCGACTTCCACGCCACCGACGAGCACGTCGACGGCGGACTCGGACTCGGCGAGACGCCCAACGAGATCGGCCTCAACGTCATCGCCTCCGGCCGGGGCATCGTGCTCTCCACCGACACCCACACCATCAGCCGGGCCAACGCCGAGCGGCTGGCCGACATGTACCGAGAGGTGCTGCGCGACATGGTCAACAACCTCGACGGGGACGCCCGCACCGGCGCCGCCCAGCCGATCCGCCCGGCGCAGCCCGCCGCCGACCGGGCGCCCGCGGCGGCCGGCGCCGACGGCACCGGCGCCACCACCATCGGCCTGTTCGAACGCCAGGCCGCCGGCACCCCGGTCGCCACCGCCCTGGTCTCCACCGAGGGCAAGCTCTCCTACGCCCGGCTCAACAACCGCGCCAACCAGTTCGCGCACCGGCTGCTCGCACTCGGCGTACGCCCCGAGACCCGGGTCGCCGTGGTCCTGGACCGCGGACCCGACCTGATCGCCGCCCTGCTCGGCGTCTGGAAGGCGGGCGGCGCGTACGTCCCGCTCGACCCGTCCTTCCCCGACGCCCGGCTGGAGCGGGTGATCCGCGAATCGCACGCCGAGGTGGTCATCACCCACCCCGCCCTGGCCGGCCGGCTCAGCGGCGTCGACCAGCGCAACTGGCTGCTGGTCGACCGCGACGCCCTCGCCGGGCAGCCCACCAGCGCCCCCGGGCTCGACATCGACCCGGACACCCTCGCGTACGTCATCTACACCTCCGGCACCACCGGCCGCCCCAAGGGCGTCGAGGTCACCCACCGCGGCCTCGCCAACTACCTCGCCTGGACCGTCGAGGAGTACGCCTCCCGCGGCACCGGCGGCGCCCCGGTCTTCTCCTCGGTCGCCTTCGACCTGGTGGTGCCCGCCATCTACACCCCGCTGCTGGCCGGCCAGACCGTCCACCTGCTGCCCGCCGACCTGGCGCCCGCCGACCTCGGCAAGCACCTCGCCGACGGCGGCCCGTACAGCTTCGTCAAGCTCACCCCCGCCCACCTGGAGGTGCTGCTCCAGCAGCTCTCCGGCGACGAACTCGCGGGCCTCGCCGGGCTGCTGAGCGTCGGCGGCGAACTCTTCCCCGGCCGGCTGGTGAACACCTGGCTCGACCTGGCCGGCGACACCGGCATCCGGTTCGTCAACGAGTACGGCCCGACCGAGATCACCGTCGCCAACTCCGCCTTCGTGGCGACCGGCCCGCAGCCCGAGACCGTCCCGATCGGCCGCCCGATCACCGCCACCACCATGTACGTGCTCGACCGGGACCTGCGGCCCACCCCGGCCGGGCAGCCCGGCGAGATCTACGTCGGCGGCGTCGGCGTCGCCCGCGGCTACACCGACCTGCCCGCCCTCACCGCCGAGCGCTTCCTGCCCGACCCGTACGGCCGCCCCGGCAGCCGGATGTACCGCACCGGCGACCTCGGCACCGTGCTGCCCGACGGCGACGTCGACTACCACGGCCGGGCCGACACCCAGGTCAAGCTGCGCGGCTACCGGATCGAGCCCGGCGAGATCGAGGTGGTGCTCGGCGCCCACCCGGCCGTCACCCAGTGCGCGGTGATCGCCCGCGAGGACCGGCCCGGCGACGTCCGCCTGGTCGCCTACGTGGTCCCCGCCCAAGCGGCCGCCGGCCTCGACACCGAGGCCGTCCGCGACCACCTCGCCGCCCAGCTCCCCGAGTACATGGTGCCGTCCGCGATCGTCACGCTCGACGCCTTCCCGCTCACCCCGAACGGCAAGCTCGACCGCGGCGCCCTGCCCGAGCCGGTGGCCCCGGCCACCGGCGGCACCACCGGCCGCGCCCCGCGCACCCCGCTGGAGGAGACCCTCGCCGGGCTGTTCGGCGAACTGCTCGGCGTGGAGGGGGTCTCCATCGACGACAACTTCCTCGACCTCGGCGGCCACTCCCTGCTGGTGATCCGCCTGATCGGCCGGATCCGCGCGCTGCTCGACGCCGAACTCGCCATCGACGTGTTCTTCGCCGACCCCACCGTCGCCGCCATCGCCGAACGCCTCGCCGAGGCCCGCCCCACCGAGACCGGCCCCGCCCGCCCCAAGCTGCGCCGGATGACCCGCCCGGAGGAAACCGCGTGATCCCCCTCTCCTTCGCACAGCAGCGGTTGTGGTTCCTCAACCGCCTTGAGGGCGCCGGTTCCTCGTACAACATCCCGGTGGGGCTGCGGCTGACCGGCGCGGTCGACGTGACCGCGCTCCATGCCGCGCTGCGGGACGTGGTGGGACGGCACGAGAGCCTGCGGACGGTGTTCCCGGACGCGGACGGCGTGCCGTACCAGCGAGTGGTGCCGCTGGCGGAGGTCGGAGGGCTGCTGGAGGTGGTCCGCGGCGACGAGGGACTGGCGGCCGCCGCGGCGCACCCGTTCGACGTGACGGCCGACCTGCCGTTGCGGGCCTGGCTGTTCGAGACCGGTGCCGAGGAGTCGGTGCTGCTGATCGTGCTGCACCACATCGCGGCCGACGGCTGGTCGCTGGCACCGTTCGCCCGCGACCTGGGCCGGGCGTACACCGCCCGGGCCGCCGGTGAGGCCCCCGGCTGGGCCGAGCTGGAGGTCCAGTACGCGGACTACACCCTCTGGCAGCGCGAGCTGCTCGGCGAGGAGTCCGACCCGCAGAGCCTCATCTCGCACCAACTCGACCACTGGAAGGCCGTGCTGGCCGACCTCCCGGCCGAACTCGCCCTGCCGGCCGACCGGGTCCGCACCGCCGAGCCGGACGGCGCGGGCGGACTGGTCCAGTTCCGCCTCGACGACACCGTGTTCGCGGGCGCCGCCGCACTCGCCCGGGAGTGCGGGGCGACCGTCTTCATGGTGGTGCAGGCGGCCGTCGCCGCCCTGCTGTCCCGGCTCGGCGCGGGCACCGACATCCCGATCGGCACCCCGGTCGCCGGGCGCACCGACGTCGCCCTGGACGAGCTGGTCGGCTTCTTCGTCAACACCCTGGTGCTGCGCACCGACGTCTCCGGCAGCCCGACCTTCCGCGAGCTGGTCGGCCGGGTCCGGGACACCGACCTCGCCGCGTTCGCCCGCCAGGACGTGCCGTTCGAGCGGCTGGTGGAGGTGCTCAACCCGGTCCGGTCGATGAACCGGCACCCGCTGTTCCAGGTGATGCTCACCTTCGACGACGGCGCACCCGCGGCCGGCCTCGAACTGCCCGGGGTCCGGGTGGAGCCGTACGCCGCCGTCGGCGACCGTGCCAAGTTCGACCTGTCCTTCGGCTTCTCCGACCGGGCCGGCACCGGCCTCGACGGCAGCATCGAGTACTCCGCCGACCTGTTCGACCGGAGCACCGCCGAGGCCGTGCTGGCCCGCTTCCTGCGCCTGCTGGCGGCCGTCGTCGCCGACCCGGACGCCCGGGTCCGCGAGGTCGAGCTGCTCGACCCGGCCGAACTCGCCCTGGTGGACCGGCCGATCGCGGCACCCGCGACCCACGCCCCGGCGCTGCTGCACGAGGTGTTCGAGCGGCATGCGGCGGCCGCACCGGACGCGGTGGCGGTCTCCTTCGAGGGCCGGTCGCTGACCTACGGGGAGCTGAACGCCCGGGCCAACGCACTGGCGTGGCACCTGCGCGGGCTCGGCGTGGGCGCCGAGTCGCCGGTCGGCGTCTGCCTGGACCGCGGCCCGGAGCTGGTGGTCGCCCTGCTGGCGGTGGTCAAGGCCGGCGGGGCGTACGTCCCGCTGGACCCGGCGTACCCGGCCGAGCGGCTGGCGTTCATGGCCACCGACGCGGAGCTGGCGTGCGTGGTGACCCAGCACTCCCACGGCGGCCTGGTGGCCTCGGTGTTCACCGGTGCGGTGGTGGCCCTGGAGGAGCTGCCGGCCGGCCTGCCGACCGGCGACCCGGGCGTGCCGCTGTCGGCGGACGCGGCGGTCTACGTCATCTACACCTCCGGCTCGACCGGGCGCCCCAAGGGCGTCACCCTGTCGCACGCGAGCGTGGTCGGCCTGTTCTCGGCGACCGAGGACCTGTTCGGCTTCTCGGCCGACGACGTGTGGTCGCTGTTCCACTCCTACGCCTTCGACTTCTCGGTCTGGGAGCTGTGGGGTGCGCTGCTGCACGGCGGCCGGGTGGTGGTGGTGCCGTTCGACACCGCCCGCTCGCCGGAGGAGTTCCTGGACCTGCTGGTCACCGAGCGCGTCACCATGCTGAGCCAGACGCCGTCCGCGTTCCGCTCGCTGGTCGGCCTGGCCGGGGCCGGCGACCCGCGGATCGGCGAACTCGCCCTGCAGCATGTCGTGTTCGGCGGCGAGAAGCTGGAGTTCGGCGAGCTGCGGCCGTGGACGGAGCGGCTGGGCCTGGACGCCCCCGCGCTGATCAACATGTACGGCATCACCGAGACCACCGTGCACACCACGTTCCACCGCATCACCGAGGCCGACCTGGCCCGGCCGTTCGCCAGCCCGATCGGTGACCCGCTGCCCGACCTCGGCGTCCACCTGCTGGACGAGTACGGCCAGTTGGTGCCGGTCGGCGTGGTCGGCGAGGTCCACGTCAGTGGCCGGGGCGTCGCCCGCGGCTACCTCAACCGGCCCGGCCTGACCGCCGAGCGGTTCGTCCCCAACCCGTTCGGCGCGCCCGGCTCCCGGCTGTACCGCTCCGGCGACCTGGCCCGGCGGCTCCCGGACGGCACCCTGGAGTCGGTCGGCCGGGCCGACGACCAGGTGAAGATCCGCGGCTACCGGATCGAGCTCGGCGAGATCCAGGCCGCCGTCGCCGCCCACCCGGACGTCCGGGAGGCCGTGGTCATCGTCCGCGAGGACCAGCCCGGTGACCGGCGCCTGGTGGCGTACGTGGTCAGCGCACCCGGGCACGCCGTCCCGCCGGGCGACGTGCTGCGCAAGCACGCCGCCCAGGCGCTGCCGGACTACATGGTGCCCTCGGCGTTCGTGCCGCTGGCCGCCCTGCCGCTGACCGGGCAGGGCAAGCTCGACCGCCGCGCCCTGCCGGCCCCCGAGGCCGACTGGGCCCCGACCGGAGGCCGGGAGCCGCGCTCCGCGACGGAACGGGCGCTGTGCGGCCTGTTCGCGGAGGTGCTGGGGAGGGAGAGCGTCGGGATCGACGACGACTTCTTCGCCCTGGGCGGGCACTCGCTGCTGGTCACCAAGCTGGTCAGCCGGGTCCGGGCCGAGCTCGGCGCCGAGCTGGCGATCCGGACGGTCTTCGAGTCACCGAACGTCGCCGTACTCGCCGAGCGGATCGGCGCCGCCGAGGGAGCCCGCAGCGGACTGCGGGGAGGGGAGCGTCCGGCCGTGGTGCCGTTGTCGTTCGCGCAGCAGCGGTTGTGGTTCCTGAACCGCTTCGAGGGGGCGGGGTCGAGCTACAACATTCCGGTGGGGTTGCGGCTGTCGGGTGTGGTGGATGTGGCCGCGCTGGGTGCTGCGTTGCGGGATGTGGTGGGGCGGCACGAGAGTCTGCGGACGGTGTTCCCGGAGGTGGACGGGGTGCCGTTCCAGCGGGTGGTGCCGTTGGCGGAGGTCGGTGGGCTGCTGGAGGTGGTGTCCGGTGCCGAGGGGGTGGCGGAGGCTGCGGGGTGCTCGTTCGATGTGACCACGGATCTGCCGTTGCGGGCGTGGTTGTTCGAGGTGGGTGCCGGGGAGTCGGTGCTGCTGGTGGTGGTGCACCACATCGCGGCGGATGGTTGGTCGTTGGCGCCGTTCGCGCGTGACCTGGGCGAGGCGTACTCGGCCCGGGTGGCCGGTTCGGCACCCGGGTGGGGTGAGTTGGAGGTGCAGTACGCGGATTACACGCTGTGGCAGCGGGAGTTGCTGGGGGAGGAGTCCGACCCGGCGAGCCTGATCTCCGCCCAGCTCGACTTCTGGCGGACCACCCTCGCCGGCCTGCCCGACGGGCTCACCCTGCCCACCGACCACCCGCGCCCGGCCGAACCGGCGGGCCGGGGCGACCTGGTGCAGTTCCGCCTGGACGACGAGGTGTTCGCGGGTCTGGCGTCCCTCGCGCGGGAGTGCGGGGCGACGGTGTTCATGGTGGTGCAGGCGGCGGTGGCGGCGTTGCTGTCGCGGTTGGGTGCGGGGACGGACATTCCGTTGGGGACGCCGGTGGCGGGCCGGACGGATCAGGCGTTGGACGAGTTGGTCGGGTTCTTCGTGAACACGCTGGTGCTGCGGACGGATGTGTCGGGTGATCCGACGACCGGCGCGGTCGACGTGACCGCGCTCCATGCCGCGCTGCGGGACGTGGTGGGACGGCACGAGAGCCTGCGGACGGTGTTCCCGGACGCGGACGGCGTGCCGTACCAGCGAGTGGTGCCGCTGGCGGAGGTCGGAGGGCTGCTGGAGGTGGTCCGCGGCGACGAGGGACTGGCGGCCGCCGCGGCGCACCCGTTCGACGTGACGGCCGACCTGCCGTTGCGGGCCTGGCTGTTCGAGACCGGTGCCGAGGAGTCGGTGCTGCTGATCGTGCTGCACCACATCGCGGCCGACGGCTGGTCGCTGGCACCGTTCGCCCGCGACCTGGGCCGGGCGTACACCGCCCGGGCCGCCGGTGAGGCCCCCGGCTGGGCCGAGCTGGAGGTCCAGTACGCGGACTACACCCTCTGGCAGCGCGAGCTGCTCGGCGAGGAGTCCGACCCGCAGAGCCTCATCTCGCACCAACTCGACCACTGGAAGGCCGTGCTGGCCGACCTCCCGGCCGAACTCGCCCTGCCGGCCGACCGGGTCCGCACCGCCGAGCCGGACGGCGCGGGCGGACTGGTCCAGTTCCGCCTCGACGACACCGTGTTCGCGGGCGCCGCCGCACTCGCCCGGGAGTGCGGGGCGACCGTCTTCATGGTGGTGCAGGCGGCCGTCGCCGCCCTGCTGTCCCGGCTCGGCGCGGGCACCGACATCCCGATCGGCACCCCGGTCGCCGGGCGCACCGACGTCGCCCTGGACGAGCTGGTCGGCTTCTTCGTCAACACCCTGGTGCTGCGCACCGACGTCTCCGGCAGCCCGACCTTCCGCGAGCTGGTCGGCCGGGTCCGGGACACCGACCTCGCCGCGTTCGCCCGCCAGGACGTGCCGTTCGAGCGGCTGGTGGAGGTGCTCAACCCGGTCCGGTCGATGAACCGGCACCCGCTGTTCCAGGTGATGCTCACCTTCGACGACGGCGCACCCGCGGCCGGCCTCGAACTGCCCGGGGTCCGGGTGGAGCCGTACGCCGCCGTCGGCGACCGTGCCAAGTTCGACCTGTCCTTCGGCTTCTCCGACCGGGCCGGCACCGGCCTCGACGGCAGCATCGAGTACTCCGCCGACCTGTTCGACCGGAGCACCGCCGAGGCCGTGCTGGCCCGCTTCCTGCGCCTGCTGGCGGCCGTCGTCGCCGACCCGGACGCCCGGGTCCGCGAGGTCGAGCTGCTCGACCCGGCCGAACTCGCCCTGGTGGACCGGCCGATCGCGGCACCCGCGACCCACGCCCCGGCGCTGCTGCACGAGGTGTTCGAGCGGCATGCGGCGGCCGCACCGGACGCGGTGGCGGTCTCCTTCGAGGGCCGGTCGCTGACCTACGGGGAGCTGAACGCCCGGGCCAACGCACTGGCGTGGCACCTGCGCGGGCTCGGCGTGGGCGCCGAGTCGCCGGTCGGCGTCTGCCTGGACCGCGGCCCGGAGCTGGTGGTCGCCCTGCTGGCGGTGGTCAAGGCCGGCGGGGCGTACGTCCCGCTGGACCCGGCGTACCCGGCCGAGCGGCTGGCGTTCATGGCCACCGACGCGGAGCTGGCGTGCGTGGTGACCCAGCACTCCCACGGCGGCCTGGTGGCCTCGGTGTTCACCGGTGCGGTGGTGGCCCTGGAGGAGCTGCCGGCCGGCCTGCCGACCGGCGACCCGGGCGTGCCGCTGTCGGCGGACGCGGCGGTCTACGTCATCTACACCTCCGGCTCGACCGGGCGCCCCAAGGGCGTCACCCTGTCGCACGCGAGCGTGGTCGGCCTGTTCTCGGCGACCGAGGACCTGTTCGGCTTCTCGGCCGACGACGTGTGGTCGCTGTTCCACTCCTACGCCTTCGACTTCTCGGTCTGGGAGCTGTGGGGTGCGCTGCTGCACGGCGGCCGGGTGGTGGTGGTGCCGTTCGACACCGCCCGCTCGCCGGAGGAGTTCCTGGACCTGCTGGTCACCGAGCGCGTCACCATGCTGAGCCAGACGCCGTCCGCGTTCCGCTCGCTGGTCGGCCTGGCCGGGGCCGGCGACCCGCGGATCGGCGAACTCGCCCTGCAGCATGTCGTGTTCGGCGGCGAGAAGCTGGAGTTCGGCGAGCTGCGGCCGTGGACGGAGCGGCTGGGCCTGGACGCCCCCGCGCTGATCAACATGTACGGCATCACCGAGACCACCGTGCACACCACGTTCCACCGCATCACCGAGGCCGACCTGGCCCGGCCGTTCGCCAGCCCGATCGGTGACCCGCTGCCCGACCTCGGCGTCCACCTGCTGGACGAGTACGGCCAGTTGGTGCCGGTCGGCGTGGTCGGCGAGGTCCACGTCAGTGGCCGGGGCGTCGCCCGCGGCTACCTCAACCGGCCCGGCCTGACCGCCGAGCGGTTCGTCCCCAACCCGTTCGGCGCGCCCGGCTCCCGGCTGTACCGCTCCGGCGACCTGGCCCGGCGGCTCCCGGACGGCACCCTGGAGTCGGTCGGCCGGGCCGACGACCAGGTGAAGATCCGCGGCTACCGGATCGAGCTCGGCGAGATCCAGGCCGCCGTCGCCGCCCACCCGGACGTCCGGGAGGCCGTGGTCATCGTCCGCGAGGACCAGCCCGGTGACCGGCGCCTGGTGGCGTACGTGGTCAGCGCACCCGGGCACGCCGTCCCGCCGGGCGACGTGCTGCGCAAGCACGCCGCCCAGGCGCTGCCGGACTACATGGTGCCCTCGGCGTTCGTGCCGCTGGCCGCCCTGCCGCTGACCGGGCAGGGCAAGCTCGACCGCCGCGCCCTGCCGGCCCCCGAGGCCGACTGGGCCCCGACCGGAGGCCGGGAGCCGCGCTCCGCGACGGAACGGGCGCTGTGCGGCCTGTTCGCGGAGGTGCTGGGGAGGGAGAGCGTCGGGATCGACGACGACTTCTTCGCCCTGGGCGGGCACTCGCTGCTGGTCACCAAGCTGGTCAGCCGGGTCCGGGCCGAGCTCGGCGCCGAGCTGGCGATCCGGACGGTCTTCGAGTCACCGAACGTCGCCGTACTCGCCGAGCGGATCGGCGCCGCCGAGGGAGCCCGCAGCGGACTGCGGGGAGGGGAGCGTCCGGCCGTGGTGCCGTTGTCGTTCGCGCAGCAGCGGTTGTGGTTCCTGAACCGCTTCGAGGGGGCGGGGTCGAGCTACAACATTCCGGTGGGGTTGCGGCTGTCGGGTGTGGTGGATGTGGCCGCGCTGGGTGCTGCGTTGCGGGATGTGGTGGGGCGGCACGAGAGTCTGCGGACGGTGTTCCCGGAGGTGGACGGGGTGCCGTTCCAGCGGGTGGTGCCGTTGGCGGAGGTCGGTGGGCTGCTGGAGGTGGTGTCCGGTGCCGAGGGGGTGGCGGAGGCTGCGGGGTGCTCGTTCGATGTGACCACGGATCTGCCGTTGCGGGCGTGGTTGTTCGAGGTGGGTGCCGGGGAGTCGGTGCTGCTGGTGGTGGTGCACCACATCGCGGCGGATGGTTGGTCGTTGGCGCCGTTCGCGCGTGACCTGGGCGAGGCGTACTCGGCCCGGGTGGCCGGTTCGGCACCCGGGTGGGGTGAGTTGGAGGTGCAGTACGCGGATTACACGCTGTGGCAGCGGGAGTTGCTGGGGGAGGAGTCCGACCCGGCGAGCCTGATCTCCGCCCAGCTCGACTTCTGGCGGACCACCCTCGCCGGCCTGCCCGACGGGCTCACCCTGCCCACCGACCACCCGCGCCCGGCCGAACCGGCGGGCCGGGGCGACCTGGTGCAGTTCCGCCTGGACGACGAGGTGTTCGCGGGTCTGGCGTCCCTCGCGCGGGAGTGCGGGGCGACGGTGTTCATGGTGGTGCAGGCGGCGGTGGCGGCGTTGCTGTCGCGGTTGGGTGCGGGGACGGACATTCCGTTGGGGACGCCGGTGGCGGGCCGGACGGATCAGGCGTTGGACGAGTTGGTCGGGTTCTTCGTGAACACGCTGGTGCTGCGGACGGATGTGTCGGGTGATCCGACGTTCCGTGAGCTGGTGGGCCGGGTGCGGGATGCGGATCTGGCGGCGTTCGCGCACCAGGATGTGCCGTTCGAGCGGTTGGTGGAGGTGCTGAACCCGGTCCGGTCGATGGACCGGCACCCGCTGTTCCAGGTGATGCTCACCTTCGACGACGGCGAGGTGGCCGGCGGCCTGGAGCTGCCCGGCATCGCGGTCGAGCCCGTCGCGACGATCGGCGACACCGCCAAGTTCGACCTCTCCTTCGGCTTCTCCGACCGCGCCGGTGCCGGTCTGGACGGCAGCGTCGAGTTCTCGGTGGAGTTGTTCGACCGGGTGACGGCGGAGTCGTTGGTGGCGCGGTTGGTGCGGTTGCTGGCGGGTGTGGTGGCCGATCCGGATGGTCGGGTGGGTGCGG